>CAZLTV010000032.1:0-22126 GCA_964562545.1 uncultured Mycobacterium sp.
GAGGGCTGGCCAGCGAGGTGATTCTCGAACCGGGCTCCGACCCCATCCCACGCCGCTGCGCGGTGAATCTCGATTCGGTCGAGAGCATCTCGGTCGGGATGTTGATCGATCGGCTTGGCCGCCTCGCCGACACCCGGATGCACGCAATGTGCTCGGCCCTCGAGGTCGCCGTCGACTGCTGCCGATGACGCACCCGATCAACGGCGCGATCGGGGTTCGATCCTGAAAACTAAGGTGTCGAAAAAGTAGGCCTAAGGGGGCAACTGTCGAACCCCGGCACCGTCGATCGGATGCGTCGTTTGGCCAGGTCAGGACGTTGAGACGTGTCCGCCCCACGGATTGGTGGCAGTGTCACGGAGCCAACGCCGCGGCGATCTGCTCGGCGGCCACTTCAGGTGGCCTGGAACCTTGCCAGCGTCGTGGTCCTCTCGCTTCCCGCACCGGTGCCGGCCGCCAAGTTCTCTTATCTATTTCTTAAATTGTTCTTAGATTTCTTATTTTTCGTGTATGTTTTAGCGCATGGGTTCCATCAGCGAGCGCAGCCGCGACCACACGCCATGCGGCCAACCGCCCCGGCTGTTGCCCGTCTCTGACGCTATTGCCGCCTACCGTCTGGTCCACCAACGAATCGAAACCCTGCTGCGCAGCCGCGCCGACGTCGCCGAACTGGTGGTGCCGGCCTGCCCCGCCTGGACCGTTCACCGCATGGTCGCCCACCTGACCGGTGTCGCCCAAGACGTCGTTTCGCTGAACCTGCAGGACGTGGCGTCGGAATCGTGGACCCGAGCACAGATCGATCGCCTCGGCCACCACAGCGTCGACGAGCTGCTCGGCCTATGGGAGCAGACGCTCGCACCGCTGGCGGCACAGCTCATCCAACAGGGCACCACGGAACTCAACGCCGGGCAGCTTGTTTTCGACGTGCTCACCCACGAACACGACATCCGAGGCGCCCTAGACGAACCGGGCCCCCGGGAAGGCGACCTCAGTTACAGAGTCGCGCTGGGGTTCTTGGCAACAATGTACGACCTGACGCTCCGGCACACCGGAGCGGCTGCGATGCAGCTCACCACCCCGTCAATCGGGACGATTCTCCTCGGCGACCCTGATACTGCGAACGCACAGCTGGTTCTCGATATCTCTGACTTCGACGCATTGCGGGCCTTCGGCGGTCGACGCAGTACGCGCCAGCTACTCGCGCTGCCCTGGCAAGGAGATCCACCCGACCCACCGCCTGTCGCCAGAAACCACGCCATAAAGCCGCCCGACGCCGACCTGGTCGAATGATCGGCATGTCAGCAAGCCAGGCTGAATGACAGTGCCAATGGCTGTTGAATCCGTTCCGCGGACCGGGATTTCGTTCTTGATGTGAAGTACTCAACGGGAGGGCTCAATGCCGAAAAACGAACCGGGGCGGCGGGTCACTCTCATCACCGGCGCTTCGCGCGGCATCGGCGCCGAGGCGGCCGCCCAGATCGGGGCCTTGGGCTATCACGTCATCGTCAACTATCGCGAGAAAGCCAAACGTGCTGAGGCAGTCGTTGCAGCCGTACAGGCCGCCGGCGGGTCCGCGTCGAGCGTGCAGGCCGACCTCGTTGACGAGTCCGCTGTGGTGGCAATGCTCGCCGACGTCGAAGCGCAGTTTGGTCGCCTTGATGCGCTAGTGCTCAACGCGTCCGGCGGCCTCGAGCGCGGAGCCGACCCCGGATACGCCCAGCAGCTTAACTGCGACGCGCAGGTGCGCTTGGCGCATCTAGCGTTGCCGTTGATGCCACAAGGCGGGCGTTTGGTCTTCGTCACAAGTCACCAAGCCCACTTCCACGACCGGAAACCAGTTCCGCCCGACTATGTGCCAATTGCTGCAAGTAAACGTGCCGGAGAGGACGCCCTGCGGCGCATGCGTCCACGACTCACCGACAGCGGGATCGACCTCGTCGTCGTCTCCGGGGACATGATCGAGGGCACAATCATCGTCCGACTGCTCGAACGCCGTGATCCGGCTGCGGTGATCGATCGTCGAGCTGCGGCGCACCGACTGCCGACAGTCAACGAATTCGCCCACGCGGTCACACGAGCAGTGGACGACCCCTCACCCAGCGAGACCATCTACGTCGGCGGCCACGATTACCTAGCCGGAGCCCAACAGCATTCGTGAGCGAGTTACAAGACGAACGCGGCTGCTCAGACCAGACGTCGCGACGATCGGGCAGCCGGGGAGCAACACACAGACTGACTGTTACAGGACGCCGGCGCTCGATACGCACAGATCGTCACGACCAGGTCCGTCGGCGACACCGCGGACGCACTGGCCAGTATCGCCCGCGAGCGACCAGCGGCTGTCGTCCCCGAAATAGATGCGTGCGCCCTCGGCGCCGCACCGAGGCGTAGGGCCGTGCGGCGAGCTTGAGGGAGGGCAGCGGGCCGCTCTTCGACCGCCTCCGCTTCAGCGGCGTTGGATGATGGTGTCCACACGGTCGTCGGGTCGTCCGTACTCGCGGGCGATCGGCGCGGACGGGAGGGCTGGGTGGTGACGGACAAGTCCGGATTTCGCGATGCCGGGGCACGGCGGCGCTACCTGGCCGTCTATGACCGGGTACGGGCACGGACACCACCACCAACGGCAACCCACGACGTGACGACCGACTTCGGTGTCGTGCGGATCTACCAGCACGGACCAACAGGTGGCGTGCCCCTGGTGGCCTTGCACTGCTTCTGGGCGACATCTGCCATGTGGACCGAACACATCCCGGCACTCACGGGTCACTTCACCGTCTATACCGTCGACCTGCTCGGCCAGCCCGGCGCCAGCGTGCAAACCAAAACGATGTGGCGGGCCACCGACTGTGCGCGCAGCATCCACTCGGTATTCGACGAACTGAGCCTCGACCGGGTGGCACCTGGTCGGACATTCCTACGGTGGCTGGACAGCGCTGCACACCGCCGCGCGCACACCGCAGCGGCTAGCGTCGGTGACGCTGATCGAACCGTGCAACACGGTGGCACGGCTGTCGAGGACGTTCTGGAGTAACGCAGCGCTGGTGCTACTGCCGGGTGCTGACCGAAAGCAACGCACGGTCAACGAACTGCTCGGCCGACCCACTCCGGGCAGTGCGCTGGCCGACGTGCTCGAGTTAGTGATGGCGGCAAGCACCGCTTTCGCCTCATTCGGCACACCGTTCCCGCGGTATCCCGCCGACTCGATACTGACGTCGGTCGGCTCCTGCTCGTGCTCTGCGTTCGCCAGGACGTTTCGGTCTTGACGCACGTAGCTAGACGCGTGATGGATGAGCAAGGTCAGGTTCCTGCGCCATTGCTGTTCGCACATCGTTCGGCGACGGTGACAGCGTTCGCATTCTGCAGGGCGATGGTGACGGTAGTGTCGGCCCCCTGCGGGCGGAGGGTGATCGTGTTGTTCTCAGACTCGACGAAGGTGCCGCAACTGAGAACGATGCCATGTTGATCGGTAACCGACACAAGAGTTTTGGCGGTGTCTGATTTCGCTGGAACAAGCCACCACGCGAGAATGCCAACTGCGAACGCGATCAGCGCCCACGTGACCCAGAATTTGGCCTTCTCCAATTGTGTCGTAACCGCGTTGGCGGCAGCGATCATGTATGCGCGTACAGTCCCGTAGCGACCGACCACGGCGGCGTAATCAGCGGTTGTCAGACTGGGGGCGCTGGCCTGAAGTGCACGCCACAAGCCCAGGATCATCAACCCCGCGCCGGCGACCAGCGGAACGATCACGACAAGATTCCAGGGGACCGCGATCTTCTGTGCGTCTGGTCCTTTAAATAGCAGCACCGATGTCATCACCGTCACGAACGCCGCTAGTCCCGTCCGCCACTTTTCTGCAGTGGCAGTGGCCCGGTCAACGCTGCTGGCAACGAGCGTGTTCCATTGCTCGATGTTCTCGAGGGTGGCTGGGCTCGGGCCGCGGGCGGGTTTGCGGAACGGCGGTCGTGCAGCAGTCATGGTCTCAGTACCTCGACGTCGAAAAGAATCCCACAGCCCCGGCGAATGCCCTCAGGTCTGCCGGGGTGTTCGCCGTTGCAGCGGCAGACGACATTGATTGTGGCGTATTGCGCCGCACCCGGCGGGATGATGATGCCCTGGTCGAGCCCGCCGAGCCCGCCGAGCCCGCCGGGTAACGGCGCGTCCAACTCCATGGAGAAATCGACATCATGGTCACATCGCGGGCAGTGCCCACTCGCCTCGGCAATGTGAACCCCCAAACGGTCGGCAATCGCAACCCTCAGCCTGCCTTCGGTGAGCAGTTCGAAGGCTTTCTCCGTCCACTGGTAGGCAGCGGGGTGGTCTCTCTCATAATCGGGCAGATCGGTCATTGCTGTCCTTTCACCATGCACCCACCGCGACGAGCGGCGCCCATCGCGAGAGGTACCCGTCGCGGTACTCGGAGCGTGACAGCCAGCGTCGGGTTGCCCGCTGAAGCGCTTGCGGCATCGGTTGTGTCTTGAGGAGATTCAGAAACATGTTGACGAAAGCTGAACTGGCTCCGTCATCGAGCAGCTCCGACATGGTGGCAGCGATTCTGCTGCTCTGCCGGGCCAAGGCCAGGGTGGCTATCGACAGCGGATCGCCCCACCCCTGCGCGGGTGCGTGCGCGCCCCAGCAGGCGATCAGTGCCAGTGCCGATGGCGGGTCAGCGCGTAGCATGTCGGCCGGTGTCAGTGCGACGTGCTCGTCGAGTTCCAGATAGTGAACGATGTCGCGGACTGGCCGGCCGTGGGAGAGCACGACGACGAAATCGTTTGTGGCGTGCAGGATTGCGTTGCGACAGTCCGTGGCATTGCCCAGTGGCGTCGCCTCCGCATCGTCGGTGTAAATGTTTAGGCGGTGCTGAAGGACCGCCGGGCTGGTCCAGTGCGCCGTGCGTCGCCCGACTGGCGTGCGCAGCCCACCGCAGCTGTGCGCCACTGCCGTCAGCGATGGGGCAACTGAAATGGCGTTGCGCTCACCGAGGTATTCGGTATCCGACACCGGGATCGCGGTCCATGGGACAGCCCACAGCCTGCCAGCAGGCACGATCACCAACGGCGCGTCCGGCTCGATCACGGCCAGTGCGTCGGTCGGCATGAGGGCACCCATCGCCGCGATATCAGGCGGAAGCGCGTCAAGCGGCAGACCTGATGCGTACAGCGAATCAACCAGTCTCGCCGCACGCTCGGTCAGGTCCAGCAGTCCCATATGCAGCGGGCCCTGGGGCGGTTTGAGGAACCACGCCAGTTCGGTGGGATCCCGCAGCGCAGTGATCAGCAATAGGTATGCGTCCCCGGTATCAACACGATCCCACAGCGTGTCTACGTCATCGGGTCTAAACGGCGAATACAGGCCAGCCAGTGTCTGGTTGAAGGCGTCACGGGCGATACCGGGCAGCGCGTGCCGTAAGCCGATGCTCCCCAATTTTCGTGTCAGATCGCGTCGCTGACCGACCCGTGAGTCTGCTTCCAGTACCAGCTGCGCCAAAACACGCGCCTCTGCGGTATCCTCCGCAACACCACTCATCAGGCCAGCGAGTCGTCGCCCGGCCACCGACTCGAATACCGCGATGAACGCGGACGGATCATTAGCTAGTATCGCTGTGCGCAAGGCCATTTCATGCGTGGTGCTGAACCGCGCGAAATACTCGCTCTGCTCTGCGTGCACTGTTTGAGACGCCCGAGCCGTCTCAATAAGCTCCACCGCTGCCAGCCGGTGACGCAACGCCTCTTCGGTCTCGCCTAGTGCCTGGTGGCTGCGGGCCAGGCCGGTCTCTGCCGTCGCTGCACTGGTGAGGTCGTCGATGTGGGTGTATAGCTCGGCTGATCGCTTGAAATGTTCGATCGCTGACCGCCAGTCACCGGCATCGACGGCACAGCGTGCCAGCCCGTTGATAGCGTGTGCGCGGCCACGCGGATAGCCAGTTCCCGCCGTGGTGAGCGCGGCGGTGTGATCGGCGATCGCGGATTCCCGATCGCCCATCGCGAGGTGGACTTCCCCTAACCCGTCCAACGCGTTCGACAATGCGACAGGCAGATTGCTCGCGGCTCGCGCAGCCTGCTGGTACCAACCCTCGGCGTCTTCGAGCCACCGCGCGCGACGGCACACCTCACCCAGGTGGACCGTCGCGTTCGCAATTCCCTCACGTGACTGCAGCCCCATGAAGATCGAGAGGGCCTCCAGCAAGGCCTTGAGCGCCCTGAACGAATCCCCGAGGCGCTGATGCGCCTCCCCGAGGCCGACCAGCGCGTTGCCGTGGTCTAGTCGCCAATCTTTCTCGCTCGCAATGCACGCGGCCGCGCCGAACTCGTCGCGCGCCGACTCCGCGCTGCCGACACGAAGGTGCAGGTAACCGAGCGGAATCGCGGACCGGACCTGCCCATAGGCGTAACCGGAGGCGCGGGCTGCAGCGAGCGCGACGCCATAGTGACCTAGTGCAGACTGAATGCGCTCATCCTGGCGGTCAGCATCACCCATCCCGATCTGACCGTCGATCAGCGGCAGCGGGTGCAACTCAGAGTCGTGCGAATCGATCAACTCCGAAAAGGCAGCCCGGGCCGTGTCATTGTCGTTGGCCCGCAGGGCTCGGTCTCCGCGGTCGACGGCGTCCAACTGCGACCGCCACCGCTCCGCGGAAATCGCGAATCGGGCGGTCGGCGCACCGACTGTGCTACCGCCAGCAAGCAGCTCATAGCGGCATCTAAGCGATAGCCGACCCGGCACGGGGATCTGTGCTGAGATACCGGGCGTGTCAGCGGCATCGGCAGCAATCCAAGCCTGATACAAGACCTTCGAGGTCGACGCGAACCGCGCACTTGACGAGTCAGCCTCCCCGTCGGCCATGACCACCCCCTTAGTCAGTGTCCTACTGTGCGGTTATACCGCACACTCCGGGAAGGCGTGGTCGCAGGACAGCGACACCAGCATCTCCGCAATCTGCGGACACGAAGACAGCGGTCATTTCATCTTCGGTCTGAAGGACCCACCGATGTCAGACCGCACCGATAGCTGCCGACTCCGTCGCTCCTCACAACACGCGCGATCTTCGCGTGGCCTGATCCCGATTGGTTGATCCATCTGGACCAATTCACGGGGTTCGGTCACGTGGATAACCGCAGTCATCCACGAATTGGGCCAGCATCCTGGCCACCCGTTATGTCCGACGGGGTTCGATCTTGAAACCTTAGGTTTCTGCGAAGCCGCAGGTAGAACGAAAGTGGAGCTAAGGGGACAACTGTCGAACCTCGGCATCGTTGACCGGATAGATCGTTTAGCTAGTTCAGGGCAATGAATCGCCTCGGCGAGCTTCCGAATGATGAGATCCGGCGCGTGCCGACGACGCTTGTTTGATGCCAAGTCGTTGTCGATTCTTCTGCCCGAACAGCGGACAACAAAGCCCACAACGACTGGACCACTACAGAGGGCTCACCTCATGGCCGTCGCCGTAGCTCCTGACAACAGCGAGTGCACCGTATCGCTCGTTGTATAGCATCCCGGGCGAAGAATTATCCGCAGCGCGAGGCGGCAGGTGCTCGTCGGTCATTGACGCGTCCGCGGCACAGTGCCGGCACCAGTCGATCGTCACCCCACGAATTGTTCAGCTCCGACTGCGCAATGGCAATGGATTAGTCGGCCTCGCCTTCGGCGCTGCCGCTGAGGCCAGCGTATGGGTTCGTTGCGCAGGGCTCGGCACTGTAGCCGTCCTAGGAGGCGCCGATTCGGCGCCTGGGTGCTCATCGGGCAACAGTCAATGTCAACCTGTGTGGCAAGCAGGTGAGCAGTGGACGCAGCCGTTCGACCGAGCGAAGTAGTTAGACTGCGCATAAGCCACCGCACCGTGACATGACGAGTACGACCCAAGGAAGTATCGGTTGTCCGGCGCCGGAAGCCACGAGCAGAAGGTCTCGTGTACTTCGTGGTCCCCGTTGGATTGTGCGTTCTTGTTGACCCAGTAGTCAGGCATGATCGGTCCCCCATAGCGATATCTTGACCCGAGGGTAAACGTGGTTGAAGCGATCGTTGGGCGGATCGTGCCCATCCGAGTACCGCCGACATCGCTGCGGCGCGGAGTTCGTCGTCATCCATAGCGGTGTACCGCTCAGTAGTCGCGCCTGGAGCGTGCCCGAGTGGCCGATAGGCGCGAGGTCTTGCGCTTCGAGCCGCGCGGCATCCTCATTCACCCAGCCTGCGGGGAGGAGATCGAACCGGCGCTCTCGACCACCACCGCCGTCGGCCACCGGGCCAGGGGGCCGGAATCACGACCCGCCCCCGGAGAGGCCAATCTACCAAAATGACGGCGCATAAGCCTTCGTGGTTAGCGGCAGTGATCTGAGCTAAGACGGCACCTGACCACCCCGTCCAACGGGTTCGATCTTGAAACCTTAGCGTTCCGCAAAGCGGCAGGTAGAACGATGAGTGGAGCTAAGGGGATTCGAACCCCTGACCCCCACACTGCCAGTGTGGTGCGCTACCAACTGCGCCATAGCCCCTTGAAGTTGTGCTCCACGAAGTTACACCACCGGGGGTTGACCGACAAAATCGCAGGTCACGGCACCTCGCCGCCGGCTTCTGGGCCCAGGGGGCGGGCTTGTGGGTGCTCGGGGGCAGACCGGGGTCGGGTTTCGGGGGCGAGGACCCAACCGGCTGCGGCAAGCGCCAGGATCGATCCGCTGACCAGAAACGCCCATTCGAACGATGTGTACTGCGCGATGAGCCCCACCAGCAGCGATCCGCCGATCGAGCCGAAGTCGGCCATCATCTGGAATGTGGCCACGGCCGTGCCGCCGCGGGATTTGTTGCCGACCACGTCGGCCACGGCGGCCTGCTGCGGTGAAATGAACACGCCCGTGGCCGCGCCGGCGACGTAGGCGGCGATCAGGAACACCGGCAACGAGGAGGTGAATCCCACCAGCGCCGTCGACACGGCCGCCACCGCCAGCCCGCCGATCAACAGTTTGCGGCGCCCGATCCGGTCCGACAGGTATCCGCTCGGGATCACGACCGAGATGTTGCCGACCGCGAAGGCGGCCAGCGCCACTCCGGCCGCGCCTGGTCCGCGGTCGAGCACCTCGACGACGAACAGCGGCACCAGCGCGATGCGCAACCCGAACGACGCCCACCCGGTGGCGAAGTTGGAGAACAGCGCCGCGCGGTAGGCGCGGTGGCGCAGCACGGTGCGCACCGAAACCGGATTGTCGGTCTGGTCATCGGCGGCGATCACGGTGGAGTGCCGCAAATTGATGAACACCACGGCCGCGGCGACCAACAGTGCGGCGCCGTAGATGAGGAACGGCGCCGACAGGCCGAGCCCGACGGTCAGGGCGCCCATCACGGGTCCGGCCACCGACCCGACCATGAACCCCGACGAGAACAGGCCAGCGACGCGTCCACGCGCGCCGGGCGGCGAGATCCGGATCATCAGGCCCAGCGAGGACACGGTGAACATCGCCGAGCCCAGTCCGCCGAGCGAACGGAACAGCAGCAGTTGCCAATATGTCTCGGCGAATGCGCACGCCCCGGTCGACAGCGCCACGATCAGCAGCCCGCTGATGTAGATGCGCCGCTCCCCCAACCGTTGGACCAGCATTCCGGCCGGCGGCGCCCCAATCAGTCGCAGCACGGCGAAAGCCGTGATGACGAACGTTGCTGCGCTGATGCTGACGCCGAAGTGGCGGGCGTACTGCGGGATCACCGGTGCGACGACGCCGTAGCCCAACGCCACCACCACGTTGGCGGCGACCAGCACCCACACCTCGCGGGGCAGTCGCGGTTTCGTCGGCGCCGCGGCCTGACAACCGCTCTCGGCGGGCGGGGTCATGGAGTAACCAGAGTCACGAAAGGTCCGAATTCACGAGATGACCTTGGTGACCACGTCTCGGGCCGCATCCTGGACCTGGGCCAGGTGCTCGGCGCCCTTGAACGACTCGGCATAGATCTTGTACACATCCTCGGTGCCAGACGGGCGCGCGGCGAACCAGGCGTTCTCGGTCGTCACCTTCAGCCCGCCCAGCGGGGCGCCATTGCCTGGCGCGGCGGTCAGTTTGGCGGTGATCGGTTCACCGGCCAGCTCGGTAGCGGTGACCTGTTCGGGTGAGAGCTTGGCCAGCCGCGCCTTCTGCTCCCGGTTGGCCGGTGCGTCGATTCGGGCGTAGGTGGGGGCGCCGTATTTATCGGCCAGCTCGGCGTAGCGCTGCGAGGGTGTCGAGCCGGTGACGGCCAGGATTTCCGAGGCCAGCAACGCCAGGATGATGCCGTCCTTGTCGGTGGTCCACACCGAGCCGTCGGTGCGCAGGAAGGACGCGCCGGCGCTCTCCTCACCGCCGAAGCCGATGGTGCCGCCGATCAGCCCGTCGACGAACCATTTGAACCCCACCGGCACCTCGACGAGTTTGCGGCCGAGCCCGGCCACCACCCGGTCGATGATCGAGGAGCTGACCGCGGTCTTGCCGACGGCGGTTTCAGCTGCCCACTGCGGGCGATGGGCGAACAGGTAGTCGATGGCGACGGCCAGATAGTGGTTGGGGTTCATCAGGCCGCCGTCGGGGGTGACGATGCCGTGCCGGTCGGAGTCGGCGTCGTTGCCGGTGGCGATCTGGTAGGTGCCAGGGTGGCCGACCACTTTGTCGAGTAGCCCGGCCATCGCGTTGGGCGAGCTGCAGTCCATCCGGATTTTGCCGTCGGTGTCTAGGGTCATGAACCGCCACGTCGCGTCGACCAGCGGATTGACCACGGTCAGCTCCAGGTTGTACCGCTCTGCGATGGCCGCCCAGTAGTCGACGCTGGCTCCGCCGAGTGGATCGGCGCCGATGCGGATGCCTTGGGCGCGAATGGCGTGGATGTCGACGACGTTGGGCAGGTCGGCGACGTAGGCG
This sequence comes from uncultured Mycobacterium sp., assembly GCA_964562545.1. Lineage (GTDB taxonomy): Bacteria > Actinomycetota > Actinomycetes > Mycobacteriales > Mycobacteriaceae > Mycobacterium. Next base: position 10,872 of record CAZLTV010000032.1, read on the forward strand.
TCGAGGTAGTCGTGGCGCTGCGCGCTGGCCAGCGCCTTGGCCAACGGCACCCGTTTGACGGCCTTGAGTCCGTCTTTGAGGATTTCGTTGGCCCGCTTGGCGATGGCGCCGGTGGCGTCGGTGTCGGCGGGGCCGCCGTTGGGCGGGTTGTATTTGAAGCCGCCGTCGCGGGGCGGGTTGTGCGACGGGGTGACGACGATCCCGTCGGCGAGTCCGGTGTCGCGGCCTCCAGCGCGCGAGGACGACGAAAGACCCCGGTTGTAGGTCAGGATCGCGTGGCTGACCGCCGGGGTCGGGGTGTAACGGTCGGCCGAGTCGATCATGGCGACAACGCCGTTGGCGGCCAGCACCTCGAGCGCGGAGACCCACGCCGGTTCGGACAGCGCGTGGGTGTCACGGCCGATGAACAACGGGCCGGTGGTGCCCTGGGCGGCCCGGTATTCGACGATGGCCTGCGTGGTCGCCAGGATGTGGGCTTCGTTGAAGGCCGCGTCGAGGCTGGAGCCGCGATGCCCGGAGGTGCCGAAGGCCACCTGTTGGTCGACGTTGTCGGGGTCCGGCACGACGGAGTAGTAGGCCGTCACCACCTGTGCCACGTCGATGAGGTCGTCGGGTTGTGCCGGTTGCCCGGCTCGAGGGTTCGCCGCCATGGTGTTAATTCTGCTACGTCAGGCCCCGTCACAAGACACCGGAGGTTGTCGTCTGTGCATACTTCTCGGTGATGGCTGTTGACCGGCGAGAGTTGGCCGCGGTGTTCGCCGGCGGCGCTGTGGGCACATTGGCGCGAGTTGGCCTCGAGGAACTCGCCGCCCCAGACCCCGGTCACTGGCCGTGGCCGACGTTCACCGCCAACATTGTGGGCGCGTTCCTGCTCGGCTTTTTCGTCACCCGGCTGCTCGAGCGACTCCCCCTTTCGAGCTATCGGCGCCCGTTCCTGGGCACCGGGCTGTGCGGCGGGCTGACGACGTTTTCCACGATGCAGGTCGAGACCATCGGGATGCTTGAGCACGGCCAGTTCGCCTTGGCGGTCGGGTACACCGCGACCAGCATCGTGGTCGGTCTGCTGGCGGTCTATCTTGCGACGGCGTTGGTGCGCCGGGTGCGGGTGTGGCGATGACGGTGGCGCTGAGTTGGCTCGGTGTGCTGGTGTGCGGCGGGTTGGGTTCGCTGTTGCGCTTCGCCGTCGACCGGGCGATCTCGCGGCGAGCGTCACGGCCCTTTCCGTTCGGCACGATGGCGGTCAACATCAGCGGCGCGTTCCTGTTGGGGTTCGTCGCCGGCCTGGCCCTCAACCCGCACGTGGCGTTGCTGGCCGGCACGTCGTTCGTCGGGGCGTACACCACGTTTTCGACGTGGATGCTGGAGACGCACCGGCTAGCCGAGGAACGTCAGCTGTGGCCGGCTCTGGCCAACATTGTGATCAGCATTGTGGTGGGGGTCGCGGCGGCGTACGCGGGGCAGTCGATCGCGGGGCTTCTGTGAGCGGAGCGAACGATCGGACCCCTGTGAGCGGAGCGAACGATCGGACCCCAGTGAGCGGAGCGAACAATCCCACCCCTGTGAGCGGAGCGAACGATCCCACCCCAGTGAGCGGAGCGAACAATCCACTCGGCGATGAGATCGTCACGTTCACTGCGTATTTCGCCGAGCGGGAACGGTGCAACGGCCGGTTTCTGGCCGAGGAGATGCTGGATCTGTTCGACGAACGAACTGTGGCCACCAGCATCATGTTGCGCGGCATCGCCAGTTTCGGCCCGGCTCATGTGGTGCGCAGCGATCGCTCGCTGACCCTGTCCGAGGACCCGCCGGTGGCTGTCACGGCCGTCGACAGCGCGGAGCGGATCGCGCCGTTGGCCCAGGAGGTGGCCGGGATCGTCGATCGCGGCATGCTCACGCTCGAACGTGGCCGCCGGACGCCGAATGTCGTCAGCGCGTCGGGTGACACGGTCCGGTTATCGCTGTATTTGGGACGTCGGCAGCGGATCGGGGGCGCTTCGGGCTATCTCGCGGTCTGCGAGGTGCTGCATCGTCTCGGCTTCGTCTCGGCCGAGGCCTTTGTCGGCGTGGACGGAACCGTGTCGGGTCAGCGACGGCGCGCACGGTTCTTCAGCCGCAACGCCGAGGTGCCCGTCCTGGTGGTCGGTGTCGGAAGCGCCGCGCAGGCGGAAGTCGCCGTCGCCGAGCTGCGTCGCCGGCTCGGCGATCCGCTGTTCATTATCGAACGGATTGTGGTGTGTAAGGACGCCGGAGTGACGGTGGCCTCGCCGGGTGATCTGTCCGGTCGCTACCTCAAGCTGACGGTGCGCACCGACGAGGACGCCCGCCACGAGGGCCGACCTATTCACCGGGCGCTGATCGCCAGGCTGATGGAATCCGAGCACTCCAACGGTGCGACGGTGCTGCGCAGTATCTGGGGATTCCACGGCGCAGGGCGTCCGCACGGCGACCGGTTCGCCCAACTGTCCCGCCATGTACCGGTGAGCACCGTGATCGTCGATACCGCCGAGAGCATTGCGGCGAGCTTCGAGATCGTTGACGAGCTCACTGCCGCGGAGGGGTTGGTGACCTGCGAGATCGTTCCGGGCATGCTGGCCGTCGACAAGGGGTTTGGGACCGGCGATCTCCGGTTGGGCTGAGGCATCAAACCGGCACCGACGCAGCAAACAAAGGTAAGCGTAGCCTACCTTTAGTCGCGGGTGTAACGTCCTGCCGCATGGAAACGCCAACCCCGCACGACGTCAGCGTTGCCCTGGAGGAGATCCTGCGCGACGACCTCAACGTCGACCTCACCCGCGTGACGCGCGATTCGCGACTGATCGACGACGTAGGCCTGGACTCGGTCGCGTTCGCGGTCGGGATGGTGGCCATCGAAGACAAAATCGGGGTCGCCCTGTCCGAGGAAGACCTGCTCACCTGCGACACCGTGGGCGATCTCGAGTCGGCGATCCTGGCAAAGGTTCCGGCCGGCCAGTGAGCGCACTCGCTACCGCATCGTCGCAGGCGATGGCGGAGTCCGCACATGATCTGGTGCTCCTCGACCGGGCCAGCGGTCAGTGGAATCGCCACCCATGGCCGGAAGTGCTTGCCCGCGCCGAGAACATCGCTGAACGCATCCTCGACGGCACCCCCGGGGCGGTCGGCCTCGTCGGTGAGCCCACGGTCGAGTTGGTGGCGGCGATCCAGGGAACCTGGCTGGCCGGAAGCGCTTTGGCGATCCTGCCCGGCCCGGTGCGCGGCGCCGATGAGGCCCAGTGGGCCGCAGCCACCACCGAACGCCTGGTCGGCATCGGAGCCACCCAGATCTTCACCCAGGACCCGCACCTCGACCTGCTGCGCGACAGCGGCTGCGGGTTGTCGGTGCATGACGCGAACGCCGTCGGACACGCGCGACGCTCGACGACGTTTCAGGCGCAACCTCCCCCCGAGGGCACCCCCGCGGTGCTGCAGGGCACCGCAGGGTCCACCGGTACCCCACGCACCGCGATGCTGTCACCGGAGGCGGTGTACAACAACGTTTCCGGAGTCCTGCGCCATACCCGCGCCGGAGCCGGCCGCGACATCGGCCTTACCTGGTTACCGCTGTACCACGACATGGGGCTGACGTTTCTGTTGACCGGATTCCTGACCGGCGCAGAGATGTGGCTGGCGCCGACGACGGCGTTCACGGCATCACCGTTTCGGTGGTTGCGCTGGCTTTCTGAGAGCGGCGCCACGCTGACCGCCGCACCGAATTTCGCCTACTCGGTGCTGGGTCGCTATGCCCGCCGCATCTCCGATGTCGACCTGGGCAAGGTGCGTTTTGCGCTCAATGGCGGCGAGCCCATCGACTGCGACGGCTACCAGCTGTTCCTGACCGAGTTGGCCCGCTTCGGGTTGGACCCCCACGCCGCCGCACCCTCCTACGGGCTGGCCGAAGCATCATGTGCGGTGACTATTCCGTTGCCGGCCACCGGGTTACTCGTCGACGAAACCATCGACCCGACAACGGGTTCGACCCAAAGGCACGCCTTGGTCGGGGAGCCCATCGCGGGGATGGAACTGCGAATCGTCGACAGCAGCGAAGACACCGTCGACGGCGTCGGTGAGATCCAGATTCGCGGAACGTCGATGATGTCGGGCTACCTCGGCCAGGAACCGCTACGTCCCGGCGACTGGTTTCCCACCGGCGACCTGGGCTATTTGACCGAGTCGGGTCTGGTCGTGTGCGGCCGGGCCAAAGAACTCATCACGGTGGCCGGACGTAACCTGTTCCCCCGCGAAATCGAAGCCGTCGCTGCCCAGGTGCGCGGCGTGCGCGAAGGCGCCGTGGTCGCGGTCAGCACCGGATCCGGTTCGGCTCGGCCGGGTTTGGTGATCACCGCGGAGTTCCGCGGCCCCGACGAGGCCGGCGCGCGAAGTGATCTGGTGCAGCGGGTGGCGTCGCAGTGCGGGGTGGTTCCGGCCAACGTCGTCTTCGTCGCGCCGGGATCGCTGCCACGGACCACCTCGGGCAAGTTGCGGCGGCTGGAGGTCAAACACAACATGGAGGCGGTCCACGCATGACCACACCCCTCGATCTGGATATCGCGGGATATCGCCAACTGCTGAGCGGTGTCTTCGACGAGACGGTGGCCGGCTGGACCGCCGAGGCCGAATCGTCGGAACAGTTCCCGCGCAAGATGATCGAGCATTTGGGTGCCAGCGGGGTGTTTCGCGGCAAATGGGGCCCCGCCGAGGGCGGCCAGCATCCGGACGTCACCAAGCTCATTGAGCTGGCGTTCAGCCTGGGCCGCCTCGGGTCCGCGGGTATCGGCGTGGGTGTCAGCCTGCACGACTCGGCGATCGCGATCCTGCGCCGGTTCGGGAAATCCGATCATCTCAAGGCCATCTGCGAACAAGCTATCGACGGCGAAGCGGTGCTGTGCATCGGCGCTTCCGAAGAGTCGGGCGGCTCGGATCTACAAATCGTGGAGACCGAGATTCGTTCTGCCCATACTGGTTTCGAGATTCGCGGCGTGAAGAAATTCGTCTCACTGTCCCCGATCGCCGACCACATCATGGTGGTGGCCCGCAGCGTCGACCACGACTCCACCAGCAGGCACGGCAACGTGGCTGTCATCGCGGTGCCCACGACGAAGGTCTCCGTGCAAACCCCATGGCGCAAGGTCGGCGCGGGCCCGCTGGACACCGCGGCCGTGCACATCGACACCTGGGTGCCCGCCGACCACCTGGTCGCCCGCGCCGGCACCGGGTTGGCCGCGATCTCGTGGGGTTTGGCGCACGAGCGGATGTCGATCGCCGGGCAGGTCGCCTCGTCGTGCCAGCGAGTGCTGGGCATCACCCATGCCCGCATGATGCAGCGCCGCCAGTTCGGGGCAACCCTGTTCGAACATCAGGCACTGCGGATGCGCATGGCCGATCTACAGGCTCGCGTGGATCTGCTGCGCCACGGCCTGCACGGCATCGCCGCACAGGGCCGTCTGGACTTGCGGGCGGCCGCGGCGGTGAAGGTGACCGCCGCCAGGCTCGGCGAAGAGGTGCTCTCCGAATGCATGCACATCTTCGGCGGCGCGGGCTATCTGATCGATGAGACGCCGATGGGGCGCTGGTGGCGTGACATGAAGTTGGCCCGGGTCGGCGGCGGCACCGACGAGGTCCTGTGGGAGTTGGTGGCTGCGGCGATGAAACCGGACTACGACGGCTACGACGCGATGATCGGCGGGGTAAGCGGCTGACGCCGTCAGTTCACCGGCGTTTCGACGGCAGCCACTTACCCGCGTTCGACGGGGCCGCTTACCCGGCGTCGGCGGGGCGGTGCAATGCGTAGAGCGCCATCCGGCGGTTCGACATCTGATGCTCGCCCAGGAATTCACAACGGGCGTACTCGCAGAGCCGGCGCGCGCCGGTGTTGCGATGGTCCGGGTCGAACATGATTCGCCGACAACGCGACTCAGCCTCGAACAAGCTTGCAGCCAACCGAGGCAGCAACAGGGGGCCGAACCCGCGATTGACGATGCCGAGGTCGGCGATTGCCGCGTGCAGCCCAAGGTCATGAGGATCGGCGTCATAGCAGGGTGCGATCGAATCCTTGGCCGCACGGTAGACCTCGACATAGCCGAGCGGTTCGCCGCGAAAGGTCCCGACCAGCGGTCGCGAGTACGCGCCGGCCAATTGCGCCCGCAGATAGCCCAGCCACCATGTCACCGGCCGGTCGTACTCCCACGCCTCGGCCAGGTGCGGGCGGTTCATCCATTCGGCGATCATCTCCGCGTCGGCCTCGGCATCGACCAGTCTGATCGAATAGGGCTCGCTGAGCTGCGGCACCGCCGGGGCAGGCACTGCGCGGACGTCATCGCTGATATCGGTGAGCTCGCGGGGCAGAATCGGCAACACATCAGTCATCGTGACCGCAGAGCCTACCCGAGTAAATGAGGGTAGGTTTACCTACCTTAACGGCTCGCTGTGGCCAGTTCAGCCGGTCACCAACGCGGTACCCGCAGTCACCAGCGCACCCACCTTGACGACCTCAAGCACGACATAGACCACATGCGCGCGGGAACGAGGCCCCTCCGAACCAGCCAACACCTGATCGGATCGACGGGTCAGCGCGGGTCGCACCGCAACCACCTGCAGCAGCAACATCGCCGCCGCAACCACGCACCCCGCGACCGCCAGCACCGAACTCCGACCCAGCCACGCCCCGGTCAGCGCGGCCGCAGCCAGGATCACCTCGCAGACGTTGAGCGCGCGGAACACCAACCGCCCGATACCCAGCCCGATCTGCAGCGTCACCCCCGGCGCACGGAACTTCAGCGGCGCCTCCAGAAATGAGATCGCCAGCACCATCCCCAGCCAGACAAACGTCGCGGCGATCGCGACCCCGGAGGCTGCCTGCATTTACGCACCCTACGACCCGGACCGAACCGGACGTGCGCGCCCGACCCATGCGGGCCGGCCTTCCCCCCCGCAGCCCAGTACTTGACTAGTGCTTGACCTGGGCCTGCACCGGGTCCTTCGTCCCGAAAGGCAGCACATGCATCACCGCGACCGCCACGGCTCCGACGAACAACCCGACAACCGCTGAGGCGGCCGTGTTGACCAGCCACGCCAACACAGCACCGACCCCGGCCACGCCGTGGACGTAGGCCTCACCGTGGTGGACCAGTCCGTACGGCCAATGCCAGCCGAGCTCATCGGTGCCGACGAGCAGGATGTGTCCGCCGACCCAGAACATCGCCACCGTGCCGATAACCGACAGCGCGGCCAGCAGTCTGGGCATTCCGGCGACAAGGCCGCGGCCGATCTTCTTGGCCACGGCCGAAGACCGCTGGGCCAGCCGCAGCCCGACGTCGTCCATTTTCACGATGCCGGCGACGACGCCGTACACCACGGCGGTGATCACCACGGCGACGACGACCAAGATGATCAAGCGAGGGAAAAACGCCTGATCGGCAACCTCGTTGAGCGCGATCACCATGATCTCGGCCGAGAGAATCAAGTCGGTGCGGATCGCGCCGGTCACCATGAACCGTTCGGCGTCGGCGCCGACCGTGGTGGCGGGCACCGCGTGCCCGCCGTGCCCGCTGATCGCGCCCCACACCTTCTCGGCTCCCTCGAAGCAGAGGTAGGTCGCGCCGAGCATCAGGATCGGGGTGAGCAGCCACGGCGCGAACTGGCTGAGCAGCAGCGCCACCGGCAGGATGAACACGATCTTGTTGCGCAACGATCCGATCGCGATGCGCTTGATGATCGGCAGCTCACGTTCGGCGGCGATGCCGTGCACATACTGCGGGGTGACCGCGGTGTCGTCGATCACCACGCCCGCAGCCTTGGCGGTCGCGCGTCCCGCGGCGGCCCCGATGTCGTCGACCGATGCCGCGGCCAACCGCGCTAACGCGGCAACGTCGTCGAGGAGCGCAAACAGCCCTGCGCTCATCGCGATATCGTCGTTTCACCACCGGTCATGGGCTCAAAGTACCCGCCGCGGGTCGGTTCGGCGCACCCGCGGCGGTAGCATTCCTGCGATGCAGCGCGTCGACTTCCTGGTCGCCGTCACGACGATGTCGGCGCTGATGTCAGTGCTGATGTTGGCGCTCGTCGGCTGCGCGAGCTCGCCACCGTCGCCCTCGTCGGAGACGACGCCGACGGCCCAGGCGCCGACGAGCGCCGCGGCACCGCCGGCGCCCTCCCCCGAGCGCCGCGACTTGGCTTCGGACCCCGTGCAGATTGCCGACGACCTCGTCTCCGACGAATTCGTGCTGCGCGACCCTGAATCCTCGGAGGCCGTGCTGGCCGCGGCGGCTCACCGGCAACAGGCCGCCTACCGCGCGCTCGGCGCCCATCCGGAATGGGACGCGGTCACCGGTGTCCGAATCCCGGCGCCGCTGCGCGACACCTACGACCGCAATATCGATGCGCGGCGCGCGCTTTCCGGCATGACCGGCCCCAAAGACACGCTGCCGGCGTGGCGCATCGTCGAGCCGACCCCGGCCGAGGAACTGATGGACTACTACCGCGAAGCCGAAGCGGCATCCGGGGTCGACTGGAACTACCTGGCCGCGATCAACCTCATCGAGACCGCATTCGGGCGGGTGGCGGGTACCAGCACCGCAGGCGCGCAGGGCCCGATGCAGTTCATGCCGTCGACTTTTGCCGCGTACGGCGCGGGTGGTGACATCCTGTCCCCGCGCGACAGCATCATGGCCGCGGGCCGCTACCTGGCCGCCAACGGCTTCGCCACCGACCGCGACCACGCGCTGTACCGGTACAACAACTCTGACCGCTACGTCCGCGCCGTCCACGACTACGCCGACGTCATCGCCTCCCATCCCGCCGCGTTTGCCGGCTACCACCGGTGGGATGTGTACTACAAGACCACCGCCGGAGACATCCTGCTGCCGGTCGGCTATGCCCAGACCACCCGGATCCCGGTCGCCGAGTATCTGGCGTCCGACCGGGCCCGGGCAAATGTCCGGTTCTCCGGTGCGAGCGCACAGATTCTGGACGGGCTGCTCGCGGTCAGCCGTGAGCAGCCCGGTGCGGATACCGCGCACCGAGCTGCGGTTCTGTCCCAGCAGTTTCTCGGAACCCCTTACGGTGCAAACACTCTCATCGGCTCTGCGGACCAGCCCGAACAGCTCGTCGTCGACCTCGAGAAGGTGGACTGCTTCACCTACGCCGACTACGTCGAAGCCCTCAAACGCGCCGGGGATCGCGCCACGTTTGTCGACGCACTGGCCGAGGTCCGCTACCGCGACGGAGTCGTCGGGTTCGGCAACCGCAAGCATTTCTTCACCGACTGGGCGGCCGACTCCCCCGCCATCGCCACCGACGTCACCGCCAGCATCAGCGCCGATGCGCTCCGGACGGTCAAGAACCTCAACCACAAGGATTCCGGCGGCGTGTATTTGCCCGGGCTGCCGACGGTGTCGCGGACCGTGGCCTACATCCCGAGCAGCCGCGTCGACGCCGGCGTCCTCAGCCGGCTGCGCACCGGCGACTACATCGGCGCCTACGCCGAGGACGGCGGCCTGGACGTCACCCACGTCGGGATCTTCGTCGACGGACCCGACGGACCCGTTCTCCGCAACGCGTCATCGCTGAGCGCCGACCGGCAGGTGGTGGACAGCCCGTTTCTGGATTACCTGCGCGGCGTTCCCGGCATCGTGGTGCTGAGGCCGACCCGGTAAGTGCCGGACCAGTCCCGTTCCGCGGCATCAGGATTGCGGCGCTGCGCGCGGCAATGCGGGCAGACCTCGCTCACGCAATCACGCGTGATGGCGCCGGCCCACTTCGGTGATCGGCTTGGCGACGAACCCGGCACCGGCGACGAACCGGTATCGTCGACAATCACCCGCGCCGGCAGGATGGGGTGCAGTCCGGCACAGATATAGACCAGGCCGAGCGGAACCCGGGCGGTGAAAGCCGCCGACTCGGGCACGTTGATGCGGGCCATGGGATGCGCGCGGCGAATACGGCCATGAGGTGCGGCGTTACCGTGCTGTGGCATCGTGGGTCTCCACCCCAGCGAGAGCAGGTACAGTGTCCGGTGACCAAAGGCTAAGCGAACGCTTGGGGGTGCTCAATTGACTGCGGCGCTTCCGACACGCGATCGGCTGATCAGCGCGGCCATGCGTTTGTTCAGTTCGCAAGGATATGTAGCCACGAGTGTCTCACAAATCGAAGCCGCTGCCGGGTTAGCCGCCGGCTCCGGCGCGCTCTACCATCACTTCAAGTCCAAAGAGGCGCTGCTCAATGCAGCAATAGACCGCCAACTGGACCGCCGCCGGGCGATGCAGGACCTACGTTCACTATTTGCTGGACTCGGCAATCTGCACGCCGAACTCACCGCCATGGGCCGATACCTGCTGACCGTCGTCGACGACGAGATGGAGATCCTGCAGATCGCTGCCCGTACGCCGACAGGTCAGTCACCGCAACTGGACACCGCTTACGCAGCACTGGTGGACGGTCTCAACGCCGAGTTGGCCGACTGGATCACCGCGTGGGCGCCCACGATGCCCAAAGAAGACTGCACGGTGCTGGCCGCGCTCGGCGTCAACGGCATCCTCGGGGCGCGTTTCGCGACCACCCTGTTCTCCCAGTCCGAACCACGCGTGCCCGACGACCGCTACCTCGCCGAATGGACCGCCTTGTTGGCCACCAGGATCGAGGCGCAGGGCTAACGCCGCTACGGCCCCGCTCCTGTCCCTGTCTCTCACTGGGGTGCGTCTCCCGCTCTGTACACGATGACCACAAAGATCTGTAGCTCGGCGAACGGGAGACCTGCCGACGAATAACCCGGTGAAGGCGTAGATCATTCGTGATCTCGCGCTAGCCGTCAGGGTGAGGTCATTACCCCGGGATCGTCACCGTTGGCGGCGACCACAACGTACTTCTCCTGCCCCTCGGGACCACCCCACGCCACCGACCACCAAAGGTTGTAGGCGCTGGTCCGGGCCGTCCACGTGATGCCATCGGGCGACGTCATCACCTGATCACCTACACCTGAGGCGACCGCCACAAACATCTCCTGCCCCTCGGGACCACCCCACACCACCGACCTCCAAAGGTTGTCGGCCGCGCTGGTCCGGGCCGTCCACGTGATGCCATCCGGCGACGTCATCACCCGATCACCCAAACCCGAAGAGGCGACCGCCACAAACACCTCCTCACCCTCCGGACCACCCCACACCACCGACCTCCAACTGCTATCGGACGCACTGCTCCGGGCCGTCCACGTGATGCCATCCGGCGACGTCATCACCCGATCACCC
>CAZLTV010000032.1:22226-27551 GCA_964562545.1 uncultured Mycobacterium sp.
AACCCGAAGTGGCAACCGCCACAAACACCTGCCCACCCTCCGGCCCACCCCACACCACCGACCTCCACGAGCCGTCGATCGCGCCGGCCTGACTCGTCCAGACGACGCCCGGCTGGGCGGCGACGTGCACTGTGCCGTCCGCGCCGTCTTGCCCGTCGATTCCACCTGGGCCGCCGGCCCCACCGGTCCCGCCCGAACCGGCGATGGCGTTGTCCAAGGTGGTCGCTGTGGCGTCGCCACCAGTTCCGCCGTCGCCGCCAGCAGCGTTATCGCCGAGTCCGTCGCCACCGCTTCCACCGTTGCCGCCGGTGGCTGATCCGCCACCGGTATTGATGGCTTCACCGCCAGCACCACCGACACCGCCGAAATCCGACGGCGAATCGCCGCCGGCGCCGCCGTGACCGCCTTCGGCGGCTTCTTCTCTCGAGGACGTGGCCGCGCCGCCGGCACCACCGGCACCACCCACACCAGCATCACCGCCAGCATCACCGCCAGCACCACCGGCACCCGCCACACCGCCGTCGCGTATAGCTCCTCCGGCACCGCCGGCACCACCATCGCCGAGCGACCGACCCGCCACACCGTCAGCACCGGCGAATGCCGAGTCCCCGTCACCGCCGGCACCGCCAACTCCAGCAAGCCCGCCGGCGCCGATGCTGCCGCCGTCACCACCACGACCAGCCCTCCCGGCCCCTGCGTCGGCACCATCGGCACCATCACCAGCAATCAGCCCGGAATCACCGCCGTTGCCGCCCTGGCCACCGGTCCCGCTCACACCGGCACCGGAGACGCCAACCCCGGCATCACCGCCGGCACCACCCGCCCCGCCTTGCCCGCCTTGCCCGGAATCCCCACCGTCGCCGCCCTCGGCGCCACTACCAGCGACCGGTATCACCCCGGAACCGCCGTTACCGCCATCACCACCCGTGCCACCGACGCCGCCGGTACCACCATCGCCACCGATACCGGCCACAACACCGCCAGCACCACCGGCACCGCCAGCGCCCCCGTTTCCACCGACACCGCCCTGCTCACCGTCTCCGCCGGCGCCGTCGATGGCATCGCCACCGGGCGCACCAGTGCCGCCTCGACCGCCAGCGCCGCCGGCGCCACCGTTGCCGACCGCGCCGCCGTCACCACCGGCACCGCCTGCACCACCTGTGGCGCCAGGTGCCACCGCGTCAGCGCCCGCACCGCCAGCACCACCGTTGCCGACCGTGTCGACAACATCCTGCCCAGCCTCGCCCGAGGCGCCGGCTACCGACCCACTACCGCCGGCGCCGCCGGCACCGCCGCTGCCCGGATCACCGCCAGCACCCCCGTCGCCACCATCGAGAATGCCCGTTGCGGAGTCGCCCGCCGCACCGGCGCCACCATCACCTGGCGTGCCCGCATCACCGCCGCCACCACCGGCGCCGCCGATTCCCGTGACGCCGTTCGAACCGGGGCCCAGTGCCACGCCACCGCGTCCCCCGGCGCCTCCGGCGCCTCCCTCGCCACCGGAGCCGCCGTTCCCTCCGGACTGGCCGTCCTGACCGGGATCGACACCAGCAGCTCCAGAGACGCCAGCACCACCGGCACCACCATCAGCGCCGGCGCCACCCGCGCCCCCGTTGCCGCCGTCGCCACCAAACGCGCCGCCGAGGCCACCGGCACCGCCGTCGCCACCCCGTCCACCAGACTCGCCGTCGGTACCGCTGTCGCCTGGATTGAGGCCGCTGACACCGGCTGCGCCAGGAGTCAGCGCCGCACCACCGTTGCCGCCGTCGCCGCCATCGCCGTACAGACCGCCGGCACCGCCGGCACCGCCGTCGGCGCCATCGAGACCCGGTGTCAGGCTGTCAAAGCCGTCACCACCGTTACCGCCATGACCGCCGCCACCGAGCGCACCATATTCGCCGTAGCTGCCAGCGGTTCCGCCGACACCACCGGTACCCGCCGCGCCACCGACGCCGCCGCCACCGCCAAAACCAGAGTCTCCACCGTCACCTCCATCGCCGCCGGGAACACCGTCCGCACCATCGCCGCCATTACCGGCCATGCCGCCGTCACCACCGTCACCACCGTCGCCACCATCACCGTTGACACCGGCACTGCCGGTGCCCAACGCCACACCGCCGGCACCACCGTCACCACCGTCACCGCCGAAGCCGCCGTGCCCGCCGGAGCCGCCGTCCTGCCCGTCCTCGCCGTCTCCGGCGCCGTCAACACCGCCAAGACCGACACCGCCAGAACCACCGCTGCCGCCCGCACCACCTTGGCCGCCAGCGCCACCATCACCAGAAATCCACCCGCCAGCACCACCGGCACCACCAACACCGCCGGCACCACCGCTGAATCCGTCGGTTCCCGAACCGCCCGCGGTGGAGGCATCGACACCGTTGATGCCGGCACCACCGGCACCACCAACGCCGCCGGTACCACCATTGCCGACCGCACCGCCACTTCCGCCAGCTCCGCCACTTCCGCCGTCGCCACCAGGAACGACTGCATCAGCACCAGCACCGCCCGCACCACCGTGACCACCGGCCAACACCACCGCACCGTCGGCACCGTCAGCCCCACTGACCGAACCGCTACCCCCGACCCCGCCGGCACCGGCGCTACCCGGATCACCCCCAGCACCGCCTGCACCACCGTCGAAATCGCCCGTCGCCGCGTCACCGGCACCACCGGCGCCACCGTCGCCCGGCGCGCCCGCATCACCGCCGGAACCACCGGCACCGCCAACACCGGTCACACCGTCCGAGCCATCACCCAGTGCGACACCACCGACTCCTCCGGCACCACCGCTGCCGCCGGAACCACCGTCGCCGCCGGAGCCACCTGCTTGACCGTCACCACCCGGCGACGATTCGTTGGCACCGCCGAGCCCTATGCCGCCACGACCGCCGGTACCACCAGCGCCACCGGCTCCACCGGCACCGCCATTGCCAAACAGGTAGCCACCCTCACCACCGGCTCCACCGGCACCGCCCGCACCGCCGACACCTCCATCGGTGCCACTGCCACCTGCGGAGGTCGCGTCTGCGCCGCCGATGCCAGCACCGCCAGCACCTCCGTCGCCGCCGTTGCCGCCGTCGCCGACCGCAGACGGTGGCGCACCTCCGGCACCACCAGCACCTCCGACACCGCCGACAATGCCCACGCCACCGACACCACCGTCACCACCGTCACCGGCGACGCCGTCGGCGAATCCGGCTGCGCCACCGGCGCCACCGGCACCACCGGCACCGCCGTCCGTGAATCGGTCGCCCGCTGCACCCGCACCGCCGGCACCACCCTGACCGCCGGCGCCGTACCAACCGGCGTCACCGCCCGCGCCACCGGCGCCGCCCGTCTCCCCTGGAGCCAAAGCGTCAGCGCCGTCACCACCGGCGCCGCCATTGCCGGCGACCGTCGAGTCATCCCCGAAGCCACCCCGAGCGGCACCGCTACCGCCGTAGCCTCCGCTACCGCCGACACCGCCAGCGCCACCCGCACCGCCATCCAGGACGCCTGCCGCGGCATCTCCATCCGCGCCGTCGCCACCGGAACCGGGCGCTCCCCCGTCACCGCCTTTGCCACCGTCGCCCATCGCACCTCCGGCACCTGGCGTGGAACCCAGGGCGGCTGCACCGCCGAGGCCCCCGACGCCACCATTGCCCCCGACGCCACCGTCACCGCCGTCGCCACCTGCGCCGCCGTCCTCACCGGCAGCCACACCGTGGACACCATCGGCACCGATACCGCCGCGGCCGCCAGTTCCGCCGGTTCCGCCGGCACCTCCAACCCCACCGGCGCCGGAGATCGAGCCTCCTTCGCCGCCGGCGCCGCCGTTACCACCGTGCCCGCCCGCACTACCAGCGGCGCCGCTCTGCCCGGGTTCTGTCGCGTCGGTTCCCGCAGCGCCTACTGCTCCGTCGCCGCCCTGCCCGCCGGCGCCGCCGTCGCCGACCGCGCCGCCGTCACCACCGTCGCCGCCATCACCCCCGTCGGCGCCGGCCTCAGTCTTGGTGTGTCCGGTACCGCCACGACCGCCATTACCTGCCGGTCCGACCACCAGAGCGCCGGCCGGACCGCTGTCCCCGTCGTGACCGCCGCGGCCCCCGGTACCGGCCAGTCCGCCGGCTCCACCGATTCCGGCAGTGCCGGGATCGCCGCCGTCACCGCCGTCACCGCCGTCGGGGTTGGTCACGTTCCCGTCGCCGCCGGCACCACCGTCGCCCGGTGTGCCCGCGTCGCCACCGGCGCCGCCCGCGCCACCACTCCCGTTAACGCCCTCGACCCGCACAAGCGTCAGGAATCGGGCTGTCCCCGCGTCGCCACCGGCACCACCCACACCGCCGGCCCCGGCGTCACCGCCGGCACCACCCACGCCACCATCCCCGCCGGGGACCGAAGCCGCGGCGCCATGGGCACCGGCTCCGCCTGCGCCACCGGCGCCTGCCGCACCGCCGACGCCACCGCTGCCGCCCCGACCGAGGAGGAAGCTGCCCGATCCTCCGCCGCCGCCGGCCCCGCCGTCGCCACCGTCGGTGCCAGCAGTGCCGGCCTCTCCCGGCTCGCTTCCGTCAGCGCCGTCGAGCCCGGCCGCTCCGGCTCCACCGGTTCCACCCTTACCGCCGTTACCCCAGATCGACCAATAGCCAGCGTTTCCGCCGCGTCCACCGTCACCGCCGTCACCGCCCGCGGTGACGGCCACTCCGCCGGCGCCGCCATTGCCACCGCTGCCGAAGAACACACCGCCTCGGCCGCCGTTACCGCCGCTACCCCCGGCAACTCCGGTACCACCGTCACCGCCGTTGCCGAACCATCCTGCAGCTCCGCCGTTTCCGCCGTTGAATCCGTCACCACCGTTGCCGAACATGCCGGCATTGCCACCGTCACAGGCAGTGGTTCCGGTGCAGGACTCGGCATTCCAGCTGTAGCCGTTTCCGATCAAGATCCCGGCGTTGGGGTTCGCAGCAGTTCCGTTGCCGAAGAAGAACCGCCACAGGGTCATCCCCTCACCTGCCGCAGTGCCCAGGCTCGCCGAGGCTGGTTGGCCCGGCGCCGCGGCAACGGCCTGTGGATCTATCAACTCACCCGTCGTCGCATCACCGTCCGCAGGCGCTCCACCGCGGTAACCACCGCCGATATCACGGCGCGCGAATGCCGCAACAGACCACATCAGCGGTGCCGCTCCCGGAGATTCCGGCGCACCGCCGGAGACGTGGGACCCGACACCGAGCCAGGAGGCCAGCAGGTCACCCACCACCGACACCGGATCCACCATGACTGGGTTGGAACTCTCCGGTTCCGCCGCGTCATCGACTGGTCCATCAGCCGACGCCGACCCTTCCG
>CAZLTV010000032.1:27651-29471 GCA_964562545.1 uncultured Mycobacterium sp.
CGAGATCCGAACCCGCAGCGGTGTCACCTGTTGCTGGAGAAGCACTGTCACCGGCGATCGCATCATCGCCCCGCTCGGGGCCACCGCCGTAGGCCGATCCCTCAAACTCCTCAACGTCGGTGTCCGCGACCTCGGGCTCGCCGGAGAACTCCTCGCCATCGGCATCAAGCTCGGCGTCCGAAACCTCGTCGCCAGCCTCGTCGGAGTCCAGCTCAACATCCCAGTCGTCGTCGAGCTCTGCCGCCAGCTCGTCGGAAAGATCGTCCTCGGCCGCGTCATCCGACGAGGTGTCCTCGCCGGCCTTCGCCCCTTCGTCCGGGTTCGGCTCGTCGGTGTCGGTGTCGGTGTCGGTATCGTCGGCCGATCCCGACACCGCACCCGTCTCCGCGCTCTTCGCGCGGGACTTCGTCGAGGTGTCGCCCGCGGAGCCGTCGGAATCGCTCGAACTCGACGTGCTCGAGCCCGACGCCCCGGCCGATCCCGCGCCGTCGGCGAAGGCCACTGCCGGCATCGACGCGATCGCCGCGCCTACCCCGAGCGCGACGGCAAGTGCACCGACCCTGCCAACGCAGCCGGAGTCGGCGGCCGGACGGAACACCGGCAGCACGACACTGCCGTGGGAGATCCGACGAACCCGCCGTGGCCGCTCCGACCTGGAGTCACGTCGCCTGCCGCCCTCAGCCGAGGATCCGGTCTCCGAAGCATGCGTCGAACTCATGACACCCTCTCGTATTGGGGACTACTTGGAGCCAGGCCCGACCCGGCGTGAGCTTTCGAATCGAACGGCGGCGGAGGTTAGGACCCCGACGAATGCGCGATGCGCCGCGGACGTATCGGTACCCGAGGGCGAGTGCGGTCCCGCCGCGATCGGTTCCCACCGACAAGACGCGGACACCGCCACACCTCCACCCCACGAATCCAGCTAACAATCTAAGCGAAATGCAGGCTACTGTAAGTGAGCACTTTGATACCGTCAACAGATGCGTCAATTTTTCCGCGGAGGACCCCTACGACCGCCGTAGCGAGCGAACTAGCGCGACGGCTGGGCTATGGTGTGCCGGATCCACCAGGACAAAACCCCAAGAACCGAAAGGGAATCCATGCGAGTGGTCGCCTTTGCGCCATCTCTGAACGCCACCGCGCAAGAGGCTGGCGGGGTCCTCGCCGAGGGCTTCCCCATGACCAGCTGCTACGTCGATCGCTTCCCCACCCAGATCACCATCCCCATCGTTGTCGCCGTGTGCACAGCCGGCGGCAGCGAATACGAGCCCCGCCGATACATCGTCGCCACCAACCAGGACGGCGAACGCGTCGGCAGCCTGGAATTCTCATGGAGTTGGCCCGACAACCCCCCAGTGCCGGTCAAGTTCCGGGTCTTCGCCCAAAACCTCCCGATGCAGGTGCAATCACCGGGGGTATACACGCTGGGGTTGTACGACAGCCTCGACGCGACCGACACCGAACACCTGTTTCCCCTGCCGGTGCTCCGACGCAATCCCCTCACCCAGCGCGTCGTCGAGCAGTAGAGCTCGCCACGAGTCGGCCAAAGCCGCACTGAGCGGTCAAGCCCGGCAGCAGCCACGGTTGCGGGCGGCACCAACACCGTTTGCCGCACCCGCCCAGCCCGCTGCCGACATGGGGCACTTTCGCGTATTTCCAGCTACGGCAACACTTTTCGTCCAGTCCGGCGCCGCGCGCCGACGTGGACGAGCCACTTTTCAGCAGAGATCGCCTAGGCGGCGCAACATGCCTTCAACACAAAGGAGCCGCAGGCCTTCTGACCTGCGGCTCCCCAACCGGTGGAGCTGCCGGGAATCGAA
>CAZLTV010000033.1:0-28051 GCA_964562545.1 uncultured Mycobacterium sp.
ACCCATCCCGCCCTGGCTAGCACCAACGGGCTGGCGCTGCCGTACGTGACGGTGTGTATCCGCGCCACCCTGTCCTGATCCAACCCGGGTCCTGATCCAAACCCGAGTCCTGATCCAACCCGGGTCCTGATCCAAACCCGAGTCCTGATCCAAACCCGACCGGTTTGGCGGTTTGGCGTAACAATTCAGAAACAAAACGCTCACGAATTTCTCGCCCGAAAACTGCGGCATTTGCCCAGTTGAGGACGGCATGTCCGGGTACCGACCCCGCCCGCCAAGGGCCGCGGCAACTTGAAGTCGGCGCATCACCTCGCATACGTTCGTTTTGCCGATGATTCGAAACTCTCACATGCGATACGTGTTCGGTGGTGACAGCTAACTAGTTATGGAATTGGTCAATCCTGCGCTGAAAGATCTTTCAGGCGAAAGCAGTACAGATGGGCAACACAGCCCGGCTGCCTCGCTGCGACGCTTGCGCCGCCCCGAGGCTGCCGACGCCCTTGCCGTGCACCGTCTTGTTGCTGACAGCGGCGTTCTCGATCTGAATTCCACCTACACCTACCTGCTGCTCTCAACAGACTTTGCCGACACGTCGATCGTCGGTGAACGAGACGGGCGTGTATGCGGGTTCGTCGGGGGGTATCACCCTCCCCAACGGCCGGACGTGTTGTTCGTCTGGCAGGTCGTGGTCGCCGCCTCGGAGCGTGGCACCGGGCTGGGGGGAGCCATGCTCGACGCGCTCGTGCACCGCGTCCGCAGCGAGCGCAATGGGCACCCGGTCACAGTGGAGGCGACCGTCTCACCGAGTAACGCTTCTTCACGCGCACTGTTCGGCGGGCTGGCCCGCAGGCACGGTGTGCCGATTAGCGAGCACGAACGCTTCTTGGCCGCGGACTTGGACCCCGACGGCGCGCACGAGGACGAACCGCTTCTCCGCATCGGCCCGATCACCGTCCCGCTGAACGATCACTGACCAGACCATCGACGAATGTGCAGTACGTCGAACGAAAGGATGCAATGACCATCACCACGACCATCACCACGGAGTCGACCGCACTGTCCGCCCCCACCCTGCCCGACGAATACACGACCATCGAGTCGGAAGTGCGTAGCTACTGCCGAGGCTGGCCGACGGTAATGGACAGCGCCAAGGGCTCCTGGGTGACCGATGTCGACGGGCGCCGCTTCCTCGACTTCTTCGCCGGGGCAGGCGCATTGAACTACGGCCACAACAACCCCGCCCTCAAGCAGGCACTGCTCGACTACCTGTCTTCGGACAAGATCGTGCACTCCCTTGACATGGCCACAGTCGCGAAATCGCAGTTCCTCAAAACATTCTCAGAGGTGATCCTCAAGCCGCGAAACCTTGACTACAAGGTGCAGTTCCCCGGCCCAACCGGGGCCAACGCAGTCGAGTCGGCCTTGAAGCTCGCCAGAAAGGTGACCGGCCGCGAGTCGATCATCAACTTCACCAACGCTTTCCACGGCATGACGCTGGGCGCGCTGTCAGTCACCGGCAATTCGATGAAGCGCGCCGGCGCCGGAATCCCACTGGTACACGCCACCCCGATGCCTTACGACAACTACTTCGACGGAGTCACCGAAGACTTCCACTGGTTCGAGCGGGTGCTCGACGACTCCGGCGGCGGCCTGAACCGGCCCGCCGCCGTCATCGTCGAGACCGTGCAGGGTGAAGGCGGCGTCAACGTGGCGCGCGTTGAGTGGCTCCGCGCGCTCGAAGAGTTGTGTCGAAAGCGCGACATCCTGCTGATCGTCGACGATGTTCAGATGGGTTGCGGGCGCACCGGGCCGTTCTTCAGCTTCGAGGAAGCGGGCATCACCCCCGACATCGTCACCTTGTCGAAGTCGATCAGTGGTTACGGCCTGCCGATGGCGTTGACCCTGTTCCGTCGCGATCTCGACGTGTGGACCCCCGGTGAGCACAACGGCACTTTCCGCGGCCACAACCCGGCCTTCGTCACCGCCACCCAGGCGTTGCAAACCTACTGGCGTGACAATGCTTTCGCCGACGAGACCCTCGACAAGGGCTCGCTAATACGCGAACACCTGGAGAAGATGGCGGCATCCCGGGACGGCGTGAGCGCTCGCGGTCGCGGTATGGTGCAGGGGCTGAAGTTCGAAAATCCCGACCTGGCCGCCGCAGCCTGCAAGGCGGCGTTCGAACGTGGACTGCTCGCCGAGACCAGCGGCCCCGCAGACGAGGTTGTCAAGCTGCTACCGCCGCTGACCACCAGCAAGGCCGATCTGATCGCCGGACTCGATGTGCTCGACGAGTCGATCTCTGCGGCGCTCGGCTAAGCGGAATCGGCAACCAATCGGCATCGACAACCGAGGAGAGATGACCCCATGATCGTGCGCACCACCGAGGAGATCACCGGCACCGACCGCGACGTGTCGGACGGCACCTGGCGGTCCAAGCGAATCATCCTCGCCGATGACGCGGTCGGATTCTCGTTCCACGAGACGACGATCCAAGCCGGCTCGGTCAACGAGTTCCACTACCAGTACCACGTGGAAGCCGTGTGGCTCATCGAGGGCTCGGGCCTGTTGACCAACCTGGAGACCGGCGAGGAGCACCCACTCACGGCCGGCTCGATGTACCTGCTCAACGGTCATGAACGCCACCGCATCCGGTGCGATGAGCAGATGCGTATGCTCTGCGTATTCAATCCTCCGGTCACAGGCCGTGAGGTCCATGATGAGACAGGGGCGTACCCGCCACCAGCCCAAATCGCTTGAGTGACTAAGTAGCTATATGAACTATCGCACTGACGACAACTACCCAACCCGACTCGACCACGCGATCCCGCCGATCCCCCGTATCGAACCCGGGGTGTGGGGCACGCCGGACCAGGGTCCGCTCGACGAGAAAGCGCTGGCGGGTTTCGCCGATGCGGGCTACCTCGTTCGGCACCGCACGGTGGGGCCCGACTGGCTGCCTCCCCTGACGATGGAGCTCAACCGTCTCGGCGCCGAGCTCGGCGACGAGGACCCTCGGGTGATCCGGGAGCCCAGCGGCAGCATCCGCTCGGTGTTCGAACCCCACCTGCTCAGCGACCTGATCGCCGAGGTGGTCGGCCTGGACACCGTGTTGCCGGTAGCCCGGCAGCTGCTGGGCAGCGACGTCTACATCCACCAGGCGCGGATCAACCTGATGCCAGGGTTCACCGGCACCGGGTTCTACTGGCACTCGGACTTCGAGACCTGGCACGCCGAGGACGGTATGCCCGCCATTCGCGCCGTGTCCTGCTCCATCGCGTTGACAGACAACTATCCGTTCAACGGATCGTTGATGGTGATGCCCGGCTCGCACCAGACGTTCTACCCATGTGTCGGCGCCACCCCGGACGATCACCACACGGCGTCGCTGGTGTCACAGCAGATCGGGACCCCGGATCAGAACACCTTGATCAAGGCCTGCGACCAGCGCGGCATCGATCAGTTCACCGGGCCAGCGGGCAGCGCGTTGTGGTTCGATGCGAACCTGCTGCACGGTTCAGGGTCCAACATCACGCCCTACCCGCGGTCGAACGTGTTCCTGGTGTTCAACTCCGTCGACAACGGTCTCGTCGAGCCATTCGCCGCCGCCCGGCCTCGTCCGAGCTTCCTGGCCGCCCGCGATATCGTCCCCGCCGGCACTGCGTAACTTTTCCGCGCAGACGCGATCATTGGGTGCCCAGCGGGTCGATCGTCCAGGCGATGTAGAGCATCGCCGCGCTCACCGACGCAGTGGTCAGGAAGTCGACCGTGCGACTGCGCACGGCCAAAAGGCCGATGCGCTCCTCGGACAGCGTCAGCCGTAAAGCCGACGCCACCCCGACACCGACAGCCATGACAGCGGCGCCCCGGCGCCAGTAGCCCATCGCGACCAGCACGAACGCGGCGACCAAGATCAGAGCCACCAGCAGGATCGGCCACTGCTCCGCAAACACCTTGCGAGTGACGCGCACGCTTTCGCCTCCCCATGCACGCAGCCGCCGCGACGCCATCACGAGGCCGCTAGTGCCTCGGCTCGCTCGACGACGTTTGTCAGCAGGAAGGCCCGCGTCAGCGGGCCGACACCGCCCGGGTTCGGGGAGACGTGCCCGGCAACGTCCCACACATCGGGGGCGACGTCACCGACCAGCTTGCCGGCGTCGTCGCGGCTGACTCCGACATCGATGACCGCCGCGCCTTCACGCACCATCTCAGCGGTCACCATATGCGGCACCCCGGCGGCAGCGACGATGATGTCGGCCTCCCGAGTGAGCTGCGGCAGGTGGCGAGTTGCGGTGTGGCACAACGTCACCGTCGCGTTCTCCGATCGCCGGGTCAACAGCAGTCCCAGCGGTCTCCCCACGGTGACACCTCGACCGATAACGACCACGTGCGCGCCGGCGATCTCGACCTGGTAGCGGCGCAGCAGGTGCACGATGCCGCGCGGCGTGCACGGCAGCGGGGCCGGCTCGTTGAGGACCAACTTGCCCAGGTTCATCGGGTGTAGCCCGTCAGCGTCTTTGCCCGGATCGACTCGTTCCAGGGCCGCGTTCTCGTTGAGGTGTTTGGGGAGCGGCAGCTGCACGATATAGCCGGTGCAGTTCGGGTTGGCGTTGAGTTCGTCGATCACCTCGTCGAGCGCGGCCTGGCTGATGTCGGCGGGCAGATCACGGCGGATCGAGTTGATCCCCACCTTGGCGCAATCGGAATGCTTGCCTCGCACGTAGGCCTGCGAGCCCGGGTCGTCCCCGACTAGCACGGTACCCAGCCCGGGCGTGCGGCCCGCCTCGGTGAGTCGCTCGACACGCGCTGCGAGGTCGACGAAGATCTCGTCACGCGTGGCCTTACCGTCCAAAGTGATTGCACCCACGCCCGCCATTCTGACAGGCCGCGTGGCAGGCTCGGCGACATGACAGCCCACAACGATGTGTTCGCTGATGTTCCCTGAAGTGTTCGCCGCAGCCAGGCTTGGCCCGGTGACCTTGCGCAATCGGATCCTCAAGGCCGCCACCTTCGAGGCTTCCACACCCAATGCCCTGGTCACCGACGACCTGATCACCTATCACCGACTGCCCGCCGCGGGCGGGGTGGGGATGACGACGGTGGCCTACCTGGCCGTATCGCCCGGGGGACGTACCGAGGGCAAACAGATCTATTGGCGGCCCAAGGCCATCCCGGGCCTGCGCCGGCTCACCGAGGCCGTTCACGCCGAGGGTGCCGCGATCAGCGCACAGATCGGCCATGCCGGTCCCGTCGCCAACGCTCGCACGAACAGGGCCACCGCGCTGGCGCCGGTCCGGTTGTTCAACCCGCTGTCGATGCGATTCGCCCGTCAGGCGACCCGCGAGGACATCGACGATGTCATCGCGGCACATGCCACGGCGGCCCAATACGCCATCGACGCCGGATTCGATGCCGTCGAGGTCCATCTGGGACACAACTATTTCGCGAGCTCGTTTTTGTCGCCGCTGATCAACCGGCGCACCGACGAGTTCGGCGGATCCCTGGCCAACCGGGCCAAAGTGGCGCGCGGGACGGTTCTAGCGGTGCGACGTGCCGTGGAAAAAGCGGGCCGGCCTATCGCGGTGACGGCGAAGCTGAACATGGCCGACGGGGTCCGCGGCGGTATCCGCACCGACGAGGCACTGCAGACTGCGAAGTGGCTCGAGGAGGACGGCGGCCTCGATGCGATCGAGCTGACCGCGGGCAGTTCGCTGGTCAATCCGATGTATCTGTTTCGCGGCGACGCGCCGATCAAGCAGTTCGCCGGCGCCTTCGCACCGCCGCTGCGGTGGGGCATCCGGATGACGGGCAAGAAGTTCCTGCGCGAGTACCCCTACCGCGAGGCCTACCTGCTGCGCGAGGCCCGACTGTTCCGCGCCGAACTGTCCATGCCGCTGATTTTGCTCGGCGGCATCACCAACCGCGAGACGATCGATCTGGCGATGGCCGAGGGCTTCGACTTCGTCGCGATGGGCCGCGCGTTGCTGGCCGAGCCGGACCTGATCAACCGGATCCAAGCCGGGGGCCGGGCTGTGAGGTCACGGTGTACGCACTGCAACCAATGCATGGCCACCATCTACAGTCACACCCATTGCGTGGTCACCGGAGCGCCTCTGGGGTCGAGGGTATGAGCGCGCGGACGCAGTCGGCAACGATCGCGTCGGAACTGCCCGGAATGGCCTGCCGGGCCCGTAGGTGGCGCCGCGCGATCGCCACGGGCACGTCGAGCAGGGCAGCGTTGAGCCGGCCGCCATCCCCGGACACCTCGGCCATGGCTTTGCGTAGCTTGCGCTGCAGGCGTTTCCGGCGCCCACCGATCGTCTCGGGCCAATCCGCCATCCCGAGCTGTTCGGGCCCAGCGATCAGCACCTGCGCCTCGACCGGGTTTTCCCGGCACCACTGCAAGATGCCCACTGCACCGGCCACACACCGCTGCTGAGCGTCGTCGGCGCCCGCCAACGACTCCAACAACCGTTCCTGAAAGCGCTCCTCGGTGCGAATCCACAACTCGCCGCACAGCGCGATGCGAGTCGGGAAGCGGTGGTAGACCGAACCGCTCGGCGCGCCGGTCGCGCGCGCCACCGCCGACATCGTGACAGCCCCAGGGCCTTCGGCGGCTAACAATTCCGCGGCGGCGTCGAGAAGGATGTCGACGGAGTATCGGGCTGGCCGCGGCATTGCTCCACCCTAAAATAGAGCGAAGCCTCCAAAATTTTGTGAACACCGCAACACAACCGCCAATACCGGCCGCCGACGCCCCTGCCAACGACACCCCGAAGCCAAAGTTCAGAAGCTAATCGACGCTCTCACAGTCGCTTTCATAGTCACAACCAATGCTTCGACGCCCAAATGCGTCATCCCCGCAACATCGGGCGTGTCGCGGCCGCCACCGAGCGGTGCACCCTCAACACCCGCACCAGCACCCCACCGCCAGCCTGGCGACGACGTTCGCCGACGTCATCGGATCGCCGAACGGTCAGATAACGGCGCGGCAACAGATCACAGACACCGTCGCGTGCACCGTCCCCGTACCGAAGCGGCGGTTACAGTTGGTCGCGATGAGCCGACCAGCATCCCCCGCGCTGACCGTTCGGCACGACGGTTCCACACGCACTTTTGCGGCCGGCAACGACGTCGTGGTCGGACGGGATCTGCGCGCCGACGTCCGAATCGCCCACCCGTTGATCTCCCGGGCCCACCTGGTGCTGCGATTCGACCAGGGGCGATGGATGGCCGTGGACAACGGCTCACTCAATGGAATCTTCGTCAACGGCCGTCGGGTGCCCACCGTCGATGTTGCCGACGGCCAGCAGATCCACCTCGGCAACCCTGACGGCCCGCTGCTGACCTTCGAGGTGGGCCGCCATCAGGGGTCGGCCGGCCGCCCGCCGTCAACAACATCGATCCGCGTTTCCGACCGGTCCAGCAACTGGCCCAGCCATCCCAGCCCGGCGCCCCCACCGGTCAGCCGACCGCAGTCCAGCTACCCCACCGGTGCTCCCGCACCCTCGACCGGCACCACCGGGTACCCGCCACCACGCCCGGCGGCGCAACCCTCCGGGGCGTTCACCGCACCCCCGTCGACTACCTATTCGCCTCCGCCAGTAGCACCGCCTTCGACGGCTCGGCCATCGGCCCCACCCTCGGTGTCCTCCCCCGCCATGGAGCCGGCGACCATGCTGGGCCCAGCCGCCACACCACGCTCCAGCGACGGCAACATCGCGACCAGCATGCTGCGGATTCTGCGCCCCGGCCGCCCCGCGGAAGCCCCGCCCGGCTCGATCAGAATCGGCCGCGCCGGCGACAACGACATCGTCATCCCCGACGTGCTGGCATCACGTCACCATGCCACGCTGGTCCCCACCGCGGCCGGCACCGAGATTCGCGACAACCGCAGCATCAACGGCACGTTCGTTAACGGCACCCGGGTCGACACCGCGCTCCTCAATGACGGCGACACCGTCACCATCGGCAACGTCGACCTGCTGTTCGACGGCGGCACTCTGTCCCGCCGTACCGAGACAGCCGCCGACACCGCCACCGGCGGCCTCGAGGTGCACGGCGTGACGTGGACCATCGAGGACAACAAGACGCTTCTGGAGAACATCTCCATCGCCGCCCGACCGGGAACGCTGACCGCCGTCATCGGCCCGTCCGGCGCCGGAAAGTCGACATTCGCCCGCCAGGTCGCCGGCTACACCCATCCCACCTCGGGCTCGGTGACGTTCGAGGGCCACGACATCCACGCCGAGTACGCGTCACTGCGTTCCCGAATCGGCATGGTGCCCCAGGACGACGTCGTACACGGAGAGCTGACCGTCAACCAGGCGCTGATGTACGCCGCCGAACTGCGCCTGCCACCGGACACCACCAAGGAAGACCGCGCCCAGGTGGTCGCGCAGGTCCTCGAAGAACTCGAGATGACCCAACATGCCAACAGCCGCGTCGACAAACTGTCCGGCGGTCAGCGTAAGCGGGCATCGGTCGCGCTGGAACTGCTGACCGGCCCGTCTCTGCTGATCCTCGACGAACCCACCTCCGGCCTGGATCCCGCCCTGGACCGCCAGGTGATGACGATGCTGCGCCAGTTGGCCGACGCCGGTCGCGTCGTACTTGTCGTCACCCACTCCCTGACCTACCTCGACGTCTGCGACCAGGTGCTGCTCCTGGCCCCGGGTGGCAAGACGGCGTTCTACGGTCCGCCCGACCAAATCGGTCCGTCGATGGGCACCACCAACTGGGCCGACATCTTCTCCCAGGTCGCCGGCGACCCCGACGGCGCACACAACCGCTACTTGGCCCTGCACGGCCCGCCCCAGCAGCAGCCGCCGGCGCCCGCCCCATCGGAGCTGGGAAACCCGACCCGCACCAGTGTGCGACGCCAGCTGTCGACCATTGCGCGCCGACAGGTGCGGCTGGTGGTGTCCGACCGGGGATATTTCGCGTTCCTGATGATGCTGCCGTTCATCATGGGGGTGCTGTCGCTGTCGGTGCCTGGCGATGTCGGCTTCGGCGTGCCCGTGTCCGCCATCGAGGGCGGCGCGGCACCCAACGAACCGGGGCAGATCCTGGTCATGCTCAATGTCGGCGCGATCTTCATGGGCACTGCGCTGACGATTCGCGCACTGATCGGCGAACGCGCAATCTTCCGTCGTGAACAAGCGGTCGGCCTGTCGACCAGCGCCTATCTATTGGCCAAGGTGTTCGTGTTCACCGCGTTCGCGATCGTGCAGTCGGCGATCGTCACGGCGATCGCGATCCTGGGCAAGGGGTGGGGTCCGGGGGCCGTCGACAGCGGCGCGGTACTGGGCAACCGAAGCCTCGAGTTGTTCGTCGACATTGCGGTGACGACCGTCGCCGCGGCGATGGTCGGTTTGGCGCTGTCGGCCCTGGCTCGGTCTAACGAACAGATCATGCCGCTGCTGGTGGTGGCGATCATGAGCCAGCTGGTCTTCTCCGGAGGCATGATCCCGGTGACCGACCGCGTGGTACTCGACCAGATGTCGTGGGCGACGCCGGCACGGTGGGGCTTCGCCGCGTCGGCATCGACGATCGACCTGATCAGGTTGGTGCCCGGTCCGTTGACGCCCGACGACCGGCACTGGGAGCACACCTCGAACGCTTGGATCTTCGACATGGCGATGCTGGCGGTGATCAGTATCTTCTACGTGGGGTTTGTGCGCTGGCGAATCAGGCTCAAGACCGCGTGACGACGAAGTGGGCGAGGGACGAGCCCGCAAGGAGTCACGCCACCCCACCCGACGTGACGACGAAGTGGGCGAGGGACGAGCCCGCAAGGAGTCACGCCACCCCACCCCGCGTGACGACGCTGCTACCCGAGCAGCCAGTCGTTGGGCGAGAACAGTTCGCAGCGCACCCGCTCCTGCGGGACGCCGTGGTCGGCTAGCTGGGCGCGCACGGTCTGCACGAAACCGTTGGTGCCGCACAGGTACACCTGAGCATCTGCGGCCAGTCCGACGTCATCGAGGCTTAGCAGGCCGGCGTGGACTTTCGCCGCGCCGTGCGTCAGACCATCCTCGTACCAGATGTCCAGACTCACATTGGGCAACCGGTCGGCCAGTTCCCGTTGGCGTTGCCGCAGAGCATGGCTGGCCTCACCGCGATCAGCATGCAGGATCTGCACCCGGGCATCCGGAGCCTTCTCGGCCAGGTACTCCAGCACTCCGATCATGGGGGTGATGCCGATGCCGGCCGAGATCAGCACCAGCGGTTCGGCGCCGGTGGGAGCGGGCAGGTCCCCGAACGGCACGGTGATGTCCAGCAGGTCTCCGACGCACAGGTGGGACGCGATCCAGCTGGACACCTCGCCAGCCGGATGATCGGACGTTCCGGCAACGGGTTTGACCGCGAATGTCAACTCTGCGCCGCCGGGGGCGTTGACCAAACTGTACTGGCGCAGTTGCCGAGCACCGTCGGGCATCGTCACGCCCACCGAGACGTACTGGCCCGGTAGGAATTCGGTGACCCGAGGATCGTCGACGCGAACCGAAACCAGTACCGTTCCGGCGGGATCGTCCATTCGAGACACCACCCGCGCGCGATGAAAGACCTCACCATAGGCAACCCCGGCGGCCAGATAGAGGCCGCGCTCGAGGTCGATCAACGCCTCAGCCATGATCCAGAACACCCGGTCCCAGGCCGCTGCGACCTCGGCGGTGACGGCCTCGGCGCCGAGCACCTCAATGATCGCGGCGAACAGATGCTCGTGCACGATCGGGTACTGGTCGGCTGTCACACCCAGCGATGCGTGCTTGTGCCCGATCCGCGACAGCAGCTGGGCCGGGTGCGGCAACTGCGGGTCGACGAGGTGGGTGGCAAAGGTCGCGATGGAGGCTGCCAGGGCGCGCTGCTGGGCGCCCTGGGCCTGGTTGCCGCGGTTGAACAGGTTGCGCAGCAGTTCGGGATGGGCGGCGAACATCCGGCGGTAGAACTCCGCGGTGATCTCGTCGATGTGCGCGCCGACCAACGGTAGCGTCGCGGCGACGAGCTGCACGTGGGCTGGCTCGAGTTCGGTGGCGACGACGGTCTCGGTCATGGATGCTCGGTCCTTTCGGTACTGGATTGGTCTGGTCCGGATACGGAAACCAGCGCAAGCAGGGGAAGGCTTGTGCCCCGAACCAAGTCGTTGATGGTGTAGCGGTCGAGTTCTTGGTAGAACGCCTCCTTGGCCTGCGCCAGGGCGCGGCGCAGCCGGCAGGCCGGCAGCAGCGGACACGGATCCTCGCCGCCGCATTCGACGACGTCGCGATCACCCTCGAGGCGCCGGACGAGCCATCCGACCGAAGCTCGCCGCCCCTGGTCGGTGAGTGTCAGACCACCGGTGCGACCGCGCCGGGCCGACACCAGGCCCAGATCGGACAGCAAAGACACCGCCTTGGCGATGTGGTGCTCTGAAGCGTGGGCGCCGGATGCGATCGACCGGGTGGTGACGCGGCGACCGTCGGACTCACCGGCAGCCAGCAGCATCACGGCCCGCAGGCCGAGATCGGTGAACCGGGTGAGCTGCATGCCTGGCACGCTATAAATTGCGCATCAAGAATGCGACTTTTTGCAGTGTGCCGTCAAACACCCGGTGACGTGCGGTTTTTTGGCCTGCTGTTTTGTTATCCGCCGTGGATGTCGAGACCGTGCGCAGCCGCGAAGTGCAGCGCCTGTTCCAGGTCGATCTTGGCCCCGCTCAGCTTTGCCGTTGTCCACAGCGTCGGGTCGACACGCGCCCCACGAAGGTCCGCATTCTGCATCCGGGCGTCCTGCACGCGCGCCCCGATGAGGTCGGCGCGCGCCAGTACCGCGCCACGCAGGTCGGTGCCCACCAGGCTGGTCTCACGCAACCGGCAGTCGGAAAGGTCGACCTCCCGCAGGTCGGCCCCGGCGAGGACCGCGAGCGTGAAATCGACCTCAACCAGCGTCAACGGACGCATTCGGCATTCCACGAACGTCGAGCCGAGGAAACTGCAGTGTCGAAAGGTGCTGTGCCACAGCGATGTGCGACGGAAAGTGCAATTGCGAAAGGCCGATCCGTCGTGCTCGGAGTCGGCCATGTCGGCACCGGAGAAGTCGCAGTCGGTGAACACCACCCGCTCGGTGCGTAGTCGACTCAGGTCCTCGTCGCGGAAGTCTTCGCCGTCGTATTCCTGGTCGGCTTCGGTCGCGCGCATCACGTCTACGTCCCACACCCACAGTGGCCAGTCAATGTCGTTGGCCGCAACATGCTCGCGGTCAAACGAATCTACCGCAGCGGTGCGAACGGCCCGGCCGGAGATACCCCCAGGGATCCCCGGTCGGGCGCCGCACCGCGTCAGCCGACCTCTGCGACCTTGCCAGCCACGTTGGCGGTGTTGGCCCGGTAGGCCAACAGGTAGTAGACGCCGAAAGCGACGAAACATCCGATGAACCAGCTGTACTGCCCCAGTGTGGGCACCACCCCGGTGAGCTTCGGGATCACCACGGAGCCGATCGACGCGGCGCCGGAAATGATCGTCGCCTTTACCGCCACCGGGTTGAAGCCCTTCTGGTACCAGTAGGTGCCGGTCTCCTCCATGGTGAACAGATCGTCGACGACGATGTGCTGCTTGCGCACCAAGTAGTAGTCGGCGATCAGGATTCCGAACAGTGGGCCGATGAGCGCGCCCAGCAGGCCCAGTGTCCAGAAGATCGCTTCGTCGTTGCTGTACCAATTCCACGGTGTCAGCAACACCGAGCCGACGGCGGCGATCATCCCGCCGGTGCGCCAGCTGATCTTCTGCGGGTTCACGTTGGAGAAGTCGAACGCCGGAGCCACGAAGTTCGCGACGATGTTGATGCCGATCGTGGCCAACACGAAGGTGAACCCACCGAGCAGCACCGCGGTGTAGGTGTCGATGGCCTGCACGGTGTCGATCGGATTAGTCATCACTTCGCCGAACACCGGCAACGTGGCCGACGCGGTGAGGACCACCAGCAGCGAGAACACCACGAAGTTGATTGGTAGCCCGATCATGTTGCCGAGCTTGAGCTGTTTGAACGACTTTGCGTACCGGGAGAAGTCGCCGAAGTTGAGCATCGGCCCGGCGAAGTAGGACACCACCAGTGCAATAGCACCGATCATCGCCCCGATCTGTTCCGCGGTTCCCAGCTCCTTGTCCGAGAGGGTGAGGCTGATCTGCCAGTCGGCGCGGGCCATCATGTAGATGCACAGGATGAACATCATCGTGTAGATCAGCGGACCGCTGATGTCGCAGAGCCAGCGCACCATCTCCATGCCCCACCAGAACACGATGGCCTGGATCACCCACAGGATCGCGAAGCTGACGTAGCCCACGTAGGACAGCCCCAGGAAGCTGTTGTCAGACGTGGCGTACTCGGCCAGCCCCGGGAACAGTTTGAGGATAACGATGGTCAATGAGCCGGCAGCCAGGAACGTCTGGACGCCGTACCAGGCGATGGCGATGCTGCCACGAATGACAGCGGCAATGTTGGCGCCCATGACACCGAATGCGGCACGCGCCACCACGGGATAAGCCAGGCCGTGCACCTGGCTCGGTTTGGCGACCAGATTGCAGAACAACTGGACGATGCAGATGCCGACGATCAGGCAGACGAACACCTGCCAACTGGTCAGGCCGAGCGCGAACAGTGCGCCGGCGGTGACGTAGCCGCCGACACTGTGAACGTCGGCCATCCAGAAGGCAAAGATGTTGTACCAGTTCCACTTCTGCTCGACCAGGGGCGCGAGGTCCTCGTTGGTCAGGCGCGGGTGGTAGGACGCCTTGATGATCGAGGTGCCCGCCGGTCCGTGGTGTGTACCGGCGGCCATCGGGGCTGCTTCGGTGGTCAATAGGTCTCCTAGCGCAGGGGGCTCAACGGCAGTTAGGCTAGGAACTGGGTGTTTCGGGAACGGCAACCGTGATGTCAACCGGTTGTTACCAGTCACATATACGCGTTATTCGCAACGAAACAGATCGCGGTCATCACGCATCGAAGCGAATTCGGCGCGTAGGTGCTCGTAGTGGCGGTGCGAGGCCGCCACCAACGCTTCACGGTCGCGGTCGACGAATGCCGCGATCATTTCTTCGTGGTCGGAGTGGAACTGACATCGTGCCTGATCGGACACGTGCGCCATGGGCCTGGTCGGCTCGGTCAGATTCCATGCCGACTCGTACATGCTCACCAGCCTGCTCATCTTCGACGGACGCATCATCGCCAGATGCAGTCGGCGGGACTCGGTGTGAAACATCCGATGGTCGCTGCGTCGGATAGCGTCTGCCAGGTCGGTATGGCTGGCTTGGATCTCTGCGTCGTCGTGGGTGGTCGCATTCTTGACCGAGGAGGTCAGCGCGGAGGCTTCCAGCACTTCGCGGACCTCGTAGAGTTCGGTGAACTCCTCGAAGGTCAGCGTGGTGACCCGATACCCCACGTGGGGTCGGCGTTCGACCAAACCCTCACCGACCAGCGTCATCAGCGCTTCGCGGACCGGGATAGGGCTGACCCCCAGGTGGGCGGCGACTTCGTCGACCGGAATCAGGGTGCCGGGTGGTTGGTCACCAGAGAGGATGGCGCGGCGTAGATCCTCGGTTACCAGCGATTGGCCGGCCTCGGCGGTGGAACTGTGCAGGTGGGCGGTGAATCGCGGGCCGCGTCGAATTCGAGCCACCCGTCCTCCTGCTGAACTCGTCGAACGGCAACACCGTATCAGCTCATCAGGGACGTGACCGGGTGCGCAGCCGCCGGGCGATCACCGTGCAACGGTCCCGGCCGACGTACCCTGCCAAGGTGTTCCGGGTCCTGTTTTTCTCGCCGCGAATCGCTCCGAATACCGGAAACGCGATCCGTATGGTGGCGGGCAGCGGGTGCGAACTGCACCTTGTCGAACCCCTCGGGTTCGATTTGTCCGAACCTAAGCTGCGCCGCGCCGGCCTGGATTACCACGACCTGGCCTCGGTGACGGTGCACCCGGACCTGGCAGCCGCATGGCAGGCCCTGATGCCCGCGCGGGTGTTCGCGTTCACCGCACACGCGAAGACGGTATTCGCCGAGGTGACCTACCAGCCCGGCGATGTGCTGATGTTCGGCCCGGAGCCCACCGGGCTCGATGCGGCCACCCTCGGCGACGAGCACATCACCGAGCAGGTGCGGATCCCGATGCTGAGCGGACGGCGCTCGCTGAACCTCTCCAACGCCGCTGCCGTCGCCGTGTACGAGGCGTGGCGGCAGCTCGGCTACGCCGGATCGGTATGACCATCTACCAGCTGTTCCAGTGGGTGAGCTGCTCGGCGGGAAGCCGCTTGGCCAGCCGGAAGTCGGTGCCCTTGGTGTAGGCAATCGGGAACAACCCGGCCTGACTGTACGAGTCGAACGGGACGCCCAGCAGCTCGGCGGCCTGGCGCTCACCGTCGCCAAGCAGATGCAACGTCGTCCACGCCGAGCCCAGCCCACGCGACCGCAGCGCCAGCATGAAGCTCCACACCGCCGGCAGCAGCGAACCCCAGTATCCGGCGCTCTGGCCCGGCACGGTGTCGTCGGGTTTACCTTCCAGGCAGGGCACGAGCATCACCGGAACCTCGTGGAAGTGTTCGATGAGGTAGCGCGCCGAATCCTCGATGCGGGGCCGCTGATCATCGCGCATATCGCCGGTCTTCGGCTTCTCCACCGAAAGGTAGGGCGCGGCGTTGGCTCGGTAGATGTCGGCCAGCGCCTTCTTCTTGTCGGGTTCGTCGACGAACACCCACTGCCAGCCCTGATTGTTCGACCCGGTGGGCGCCTGCAGCGCGATGTCGAGGCATTCCAGCAGAACCTCATGCGGCACCGGCTTGTCGAGGTCCAGCCGCTTGCGCACCGAGCGGGTGGTGGTCAAGACTTCATCGGCAGACAGGTTCAACACATTGGACTCCTCTTTTGGCGCGACCGTGCGTGTCTGCGGGCGACACGCCGTCCGATGTCCAGAGTATGCGCACGTTCGCGCCGCTTTTTGGGTCGGCAAGAGGATCGGGGTTAACGGAAGTCCCGGGACTTCGATTCGACCCGCATGCTCAACGGACTCATCCGGTCGGCGATCACCGTGACCGCGCCGGCAGCGTTCTGCACGATGCCCCGCACCACCAGCGCCGCAGCGGTCTGCGCCAGCCGGCGGTGACGCGACCACACTCCCGGCGAGCACAACACATTGACCATCCCGGTCTCGTCCTCGAGATTGACAAACGTCACCCCCTGCGCGGTGGCCGGCCGTTGCCGGTGTGTCACCGCACCCGCAACCAACACCCGGGTCCCGTCGGGCACACCGAGCAACTGGTCGGCGGGCACGACGCCCATCGCGTCGAGATTGTCCCGCAGGAACTGGGTCGGGTAGCTGTCCGGCGACACCCCGGTCGCCCACACATCCGATGCGGCCAGCTCCAGTTTGGTCATCCCGGGCAGCGACGGAACCTGCGACACCGACCCCACACCGGGCAGCCGGTCGGGTCGCTCTGCGGCGGCCGCGCCCGCCGCCCACAGGCCCTCACGGCGGGTGATCCCAAAACAGCCCAGCGCGCCTGCGGTGGCCAACGCCTCGGTCTGCGGCACCGACAGCTGCACCCGTCCGGTCAGATCAAGCAAACCGGTGAAACGCCCACTGGCCGTTCGCTCATCGACCAGCCGCTGCGCCAGCTCGTCGCCGATATGGCGTACGCTGCCCAGCCCCAACCGAACCTCCATACCGGCGTTTTCCAAGGTGGCGTACGCGAGGCTGGCGTTGACATCCGGGCCGTGCACGACCACCCCGTGTCTACGAGCGTCGGCGACCAATGACTGCGGCGAATAGAAACCCATCGGCTGCGCCCGCAGCAATGCCGCGCAGAACGCCGCCGGATGGTGCAGCTTGAACCACGATGAGTAGAACACCAATGACGCGAAGCTCAGTGAATGACTCTCTGGGAAACCGAAGTTGGCGAACGCTTCCAGCTTCTCGTAGATCCGTTCGGCCACGTCACCGGTGATGCCGTGCAGATCGCGCATCCCCTCGAAGAACCGGCTGCGCAGCCGGCGCATCTTCTCGGTTGATCGTTTCGAGCCCATCGCACGGCGCAACTGGTCCGCCTCGGCCGCGGAGAACCCGGCGCAGTCGACCGCCAGTTGCATGAGCTGTTCCTGAAATAGCGGCACTCCCAGGGTTTTCCGCAGGGCATTCTCCATCGACGGGTGATCGTAGGTGATGGCCTGCTGCCCGTTGCGCCGCTTGATGTATGGGTGCACCGATCCACCCTGGATCGGGCCGGGCCGGATCAGCGCCACCTCGACCACCAGGTCGTAGAACATCCGGGGTTTCAGCCGGGGAAGGGTGGCCATCTGCGCCCGCGACTCCACCTGGAAGACCCCGACCGAGTCCGCTCGTTGCAACATCTCGTACACCGCCGGCTCGGCCAGATCCAGCGTGGCCAGGTCTACCTTGAGACCCTTGTGTTCGGCGACCAGGTCGATCGCGTAATGCAGCGCCGAAAGCATGCCAAGACCCAGTAGGTCGAACTTCACCAATCCAATTGCCGCACAGTCATCTTTGTCCCATTGTAAAACGCTTCTGTTGTCCATCCTGGCCCATTCGACCGGGCACACGTCGGCGATTGGACGGTCACAGATCACCATGCCGCCGGAATGAATGCCCATGTGTCGAGGAAGGCCGGAAATCTGCATTGCGAGATCGACTACCTGATCCGGGATCCCCTCCACATCCGGCGAATCGGCTTGCCCGCCCCACCTGCTGATCTGTTTACTCCAGGCATCCTGCTGCCCCTGGGAAAACCCCAACGCGCGAGCCATATCCCGCACTGCACTGCGTCCGCGATAGGTGATCACGTTGGCCACCTGCGCAGCGTATTCACGACCGTAACGCTGGTAGACATACTGGATCACGTTCTCCCGCAAGTCAGATTCGATGTCGATATCGATATCCGGCGGCCCGTCGCGGGCCGGGGACAAAAAACGCTCGAACAACAACTCGTTGGCCACCGGGTCGACATTGGTGACCTTTAACGCATAACAAACCGCCGAGTTAGCCGCCGATCCTCTGCCCTGGGCGAGAATATTATTGGCCCTGCAGAACTGGGTGATGTCGTGCACCACCAGGAAATAGCCCGGGAACCCCAGCGCTTCGATGACCGCCAACTCGTGCTCGATCTGGGCATACGCGCGCGGCGCACGCTCAGGAGGCCCGTAGCGCTCACGGGCACCTTCAGCCACCAGGCACCGAAGCCAGCTGATCTCGGTGTGACCATCGGGCACCTCGAACGGGGGCAACCGCGGCGCTATCAGCGCTAACCCGAAGGCACACTGTTCACCGAGTTCGGCCGCGGCCGTCACCACCTCGGGGGTTCTGGCGAAGATGCGGGCCATCTCATCCCCGGACCTCAAATACGACCCGCCGAGCGGGGCCAGATAGCCCGCCGCCTCATCCAATGAGTTCCTGGCCCGGATCGCACCCATCGCCATAGCCAGCCTTGCCCGGTCTGCTCCGGCGAAATGCGCGGCGGTGGTGGCAACCACGCCGAGCCCGAACCGCGGTGCCAGCGCAGCCAGCACGGCGTTACGTTCATCATCGAGCGGATGGCCATGGTGGGTGAGCTCGATACCAACTCGGTCACGGCCGAACCGGTCGACCAGGTCGGCTAGCGCGGCCGCGGCCGCCTCCGGACCACCCGTGGAAAGCGCCTGACGGACGTGGCCTTTGCGGCACCCGGTCAAGATGTGCCAGTGCCCACCCGACGCCTCAGTCAACGCATCGAAGTCGTAGTGCAGCACGCCTTTCTCACCGCCGGCCAGATGCGCCCGAGCCAACTGCCGCGACAGCCGCCGGTAGCCTTCAGGCCCCCGCGCAAGCACCAGCAGGTGCGGCCCGGGCGGATCGGGTTCGTCAGTACGGCTTGCACCGCTCAACGACAGCTCCGCTCCGAACACCGTGGCCATGTCGAGTTCCTTGGCCGCCTCGGCGAACCGCACCACCCCGTAGAGCCCGTCGTGATCGGTCAGCGCGATAGCACGCAGATCAAGCCGGGCCGCCTCCTGCACAAGCTCTTCCGGTGTACTGGCACCGTCGAGAAAGCTGTATGCCGAATGCGCATGCAACTCGGCGTAAGGCGTCGAATGGGCCGGACTCGAAGAACCGACATCCAGCGGCTTCCCCTCGGTACGGTGACCACCCGAAACGGAAGGCCGCCCCGTCCGGCGCGGCCTTCCGTTCAGCACGCGCTCCATCTCGGTCCAGCTCGGCGGGCCGTTGTGCCATCCCACCACCCCAGTCTATCGAACTTATGTTCGAATTGAGGGGTTGGTCAACCCTCCCGGTTGCTAGTCGTCACCGACGCCCTCCGGGCCTTCGTCGAGGTTCCGTCTAAGCACATAGCGGACCTGGTTGCCGCCACCCATCCGAGCCTGCTCAATCGCCGTCGTGGCGATGGCGATCAGCTTGTCGACCACCTCTTCGGGCGGCTCAGCGGCCAGCGGTGGAAGGGGTGTGCAGACCACACCGATGCTGGCAGTCAACCTCTGCGGCGTCATGGCGATCGCACCGCGAATACGCTCCACCAGCGGCGAGGCATCCGTGGTGGTGAATGTATCGGCGATCAGGAAATCGTCATCAGAGATGTGCGCGACGATGGCGTTGTGCCGGACCGTTTCGCGTAACACCTGACCCACCGTCACCCGAGCCCGAGTGCCCCCTTGAGGCCCGGACAGATCGAGCAGCAGCGAAAAACTGTCAATGTTCACTGCCACCACAACCAGGTATTGGTCGTCACTGCGACTGCGCGACGCCAGCAGCGTGGCCACCCCACGGTAGAACGCATCACGATGCAACAGCCCGGTGACCTGTTCAATGTCGCCATGATGGGTATCGGGCTGGATCAGCTTGATCGCCGCCCGGCATGCGAAGGCAACAGAGACGTTGAGCAACACCACGATCACCACCGCGCACAGTGCCAGCGCGACGTCCGTCGACGCCAGCCGCGCAAACAGCACCGCGACAACCACCGCGCAGATCGGCCCGGTGAGCATCAGTAAGCGCGGTGAATGAAAGCAAATGACGAACGCGGTGACCACGGCATAGCCGGCGGCGCCGAGAAATCCTGCGATCGGGTTCGACACGATCAGCGCCGAACCCCCGATACCGAACACTCCGAGAAAGACGCAGAGCAGCGACTGCGCCCTGGTCGGCCAGTGGTGGCGCAGCCACGGCAATGTCATCGCCAAACAGCAAGTGCTGATGACGACGGCAGCAATCCGGGCGGACACGGTGTGCGGGCCCACTTCGCTGACCAGCAACAGCGCCGGAACCAGGCCGAGACCGGCGATGCAGGCCGCCACCAAGCGGCACGTCGCGGTCTGCAGACCACGCGCCGCGAGCACAGCAGTGGACCAGTAGTACTGATCCGAGTGCGTCAGCACAGGAGCTATCACGTTAACGGCGGAATTCCGCAAAGTGTCAAACATGCGCCAAGCTCAGCTCATGCATATATTTCTCCAGATCACAACGCCTGAACATTCACGAGGCTACCAGCACAGCAAACCGAAGCCCAGATCTGGGCAACCTTCGCCACGAGACCCGGAGTTCACACTAGTGCGGTTCGAACTCAGCAATCCTGTCGACGAGCACCAGGCGGACCTTGAATCCGTCCGGCGCCGACGCCTCGGTCCGGTATACCGCCAGACCCGGCCGTTGTCGCCAGATCGAGGGATCAAGGTCTCGCCAGGGGAACACGGCGCACCGGGCCGGCCGAGACCACCGTGACCTTCGGGGCGTCGCCGCCGCACAGCTCAGCAACCAACGCGCACCCGGACACCGTCAAGGCGCCCCGTAGGTGCACTGACCGGACGCCGCCCGGGGGTCGCGGTCGCTCCACTCGAACAGCTTCGGCGCGGTGGTGAGGCCAACGACGTAGGGATCGATCGGCATGGACGGCCCCTATCCGGATTGCCGCGCTCCTCAACGCCTCCCGCTGGCTACTCTCGAGCACCGGCAACGCATTCCCGTAGGCTCAACCCAATGTCATCGACCCCACTCGACACGCCGGCGGCGGACATGCGTCTCCCCGTTTTTATCGACGTCGACACCGGCGTCGATGATGCGATGGCGTTGGCGTATCTGTTCGGCAGCCCTGAAGCCGAGCTCGTCGGTATCGCTGCCACCGCAGGTAACGTTGCTGTACACAAGGTCTGCCAGAATAACCTGGCGCTTCTGGAGCTGTGCGGGATCGCCGGAGTTCCGGTCTCAGGCGGTGCGCAACATCCACTGTCCGCTCCGTTGCGCACCGCCGAGGACACTCACGGACCTCAGGGCCTCGGCTACGCCCAATTGCCCGCTCCGACTTCCGAACTGACCTCTTACGACGCCGCGGAGGCTTGGATTCGGGCCGCCCGCGACCACCCCGGTGAACTGATCGGCATCGCCACGGGCCCGCTGACCAATTTGGCACTGGCGGTGCGCGCCGAGCCGTCACTACCCCGGCTGCTACGGCGGTTGGTCATCATGGGTGGTTCGTTCGATTATCGCGGTAACACGACACCGGTGGCCGAATGGAACGCATGTGTCGACCCGGAGTCGACGCAGGAAGTGTACGCGGCGTGGCGTGGTGCCGACACTCTGCCGATCGTGTTGGGACTCAACCTGACCGAGAGCATCGCGATGACCCCGGCGCTGCTGAACCGGCTGGCCCAGGAAGCCGAATCGGAGAGCACCGTGATGTCGGAGCGCGACTCGCGGGGCACCACGTCGGCGGCATCGAACCCGTTGATCCGCGTGCTCGAGGACGCGATGCGGTTCTACTTCGAATTCCACCATGACCAGGGCGAGGGTTATCTGGCTCACCTGCACGACCCGCTGGCCGTCGCCGTCGCGCTGGACACCGATTTGGTGACATGCCGGCCTGCCTCGGTGGACATCGAGCTGGCCGGCGCGTTGACCCGTGGAATGACCATCGCCGACTGGAACGGCCACTGGGGCAGAGAACCCAATGCGCTCATCGGAGTCGACGTCGATCCTGCGGCGTTTTTCGACCGGTTCATCGCCCGGGTAGGCGCGTTCGCCAAACGGCTGAATCATTCGTAGACCCCCTCGAGATACCACCGCCGCCGCCGGTAGCACAGCAGCAGAGCCTGAGCGGGGGGCTTGACCCCGCCCCCATCCGCGGTACCTCCGAGCAGCACCTGGACCCGGGCCGCTCGGCCGCTCCTCACGTCCGCTGAACCCGTCTTGCTCCTCACGTCCGCTGAACCCGTCTTGCTCCTCACGTCCGCGGGAGCGTCCCACCATCGTTCGTCGACCGGCCACGGGCCCGCCCACCAGGTCAACCGGCCTGTGCGCCCGGGCGCCACCA
The DNA here is from genome assembly GCA_964562545.1 of uncultured Mycobacterium sp. Taxonomy (GTDB): domain Bacteria; phylum Actinomycetota; class Actinomycetes; order Mycobacteriales; family Mycobacteriaceae; genus Mycobacterium. The sequence continues at coordinate 22,338 of CAZLTV010000033.1, forward strand.
GCCGGAAAGGGTCCGCGGTGAACAATCCCCGCGCAGTGACCCGCACCGGGTTACCCTCGGCGTCGAACACATCCACCGGATCATCGAGCAACACCGTCGGCGACGGCTCGGGTAATCGGCCCGGCCACGGCTGGTCCGGATTGGCCCGAGGCACCAGCTCTTCCCCTAGCGGGGTGAGAGTGATGCGCTCGAGGGGACCACGACCTCCGCTGAGAATCGGCACCTTGACGGAGTCGGGACCAAGCAGGCCCTGCACTCGGACCAGGGCTCGCCGGGCGACACTATCTGTCATCTTCCCCGGAGGTCCCCACAGTGGCAGTTGCAACGCTTCGGCTGACACCACCTCGACCGGCCTCAGCCGTAGCACCCCGATCGGAGCGCACGGCCGATCCTGCTGGTTACGGCGGTTCAGCCAGCCATCCAACTGCCAACGCACCCGGTCTGCGGTGGCATCCTCGGTTAGGGGTTCGGCGCATCGCCAGACCCGCTCCAGCTCTTGACCGTTGACGGTCTCAGCATGAATTGCCAGCCGGGTGCAGCCCACCCCGGCGGCCACCAGACTGCGATGTAGCGCACTGGCTAGGGAACGACCCGCGAAAGCCGCCGCATCCACCCGGTCGATCGGCGGGTCACAGTTCACCACCGCGTCGAGTTCATCCTGGGATTCTCGACCCGACGGCGCCCGGCTCGGTTCACCGCGGGCGATGCGGTGCGCGGTAACCGCCTCGGCCCCGAACCGGGATGCCACATCGCTGCGAGGCAACTCGGCGAACTGCCCCACAGTGCGGATTCCCATGCGCCACAGCAGATCCGTCAAGCTCTCCCATCCCGTTGGGGCCAGGCTAGGCTCAGCCGCCAACTGGCGGATCGACAAACCCGACAGGAATGGAGCATCCTGGCCAGGAGCTACGACCCGACCCGACCGAGCCGCGAAGACTGCCGTGGGCAACTGGTCGGCGATTCCGACCTGGCATTCGACACCCCCTGCCGCCACGGCGTCGATCAACTTCTCGGCGGCAGTCTGTTCGGACCCGAAGTAACGCGCCGCGCCGCGGACCGACAAGGCCAACAGCCCAGGCCGCAAGACCTCAGCTCGCGGGACCAGGTCATCTACCGCGGCCGTCACAAGTTCGAAGTGACGAGCGTCGCGAGCGGAATCAGCGGTGACGACATACAGTCCGGGACAGCGTGCCTGCGCCTCCCGGCGCCGCAGCCCTCGCCGGACGCCCACGGCCCGGGCCGCCGCCGAACACGCGATGACCCGGTTGGCCAGCGTGACCGCAATCGGGGTGGTCGGCGCCACCCCACCTGTCACCGCAGCAGCGACGGCAGGCCAGTCCATACACCAGAGCGCCAGCACCCTGGAACTCACCTCATCCTCCGACCGCTCGGACTGGACGTACAGAGCGACCTCGAGCATGCATAGCCAGCAGCACCCGGCTGATCCGTCCATAACCCGGAGTGGGGGCCTGGTCGGGCTCACCGGCGATCTCGTAACCGCGGACCCGGGCTTCCAGCCGCGCCGAGGCCCCCTGCCAGTCCCCGTCCGTGACGAGCAGCGTGCACCCACGCTGTCGGGCCCGAGCGACCAGCGCCCGGGCCCGACTCGCCGGCACCGTGCGACCACCCAGACCAAGGACGACCAGATCCATTCCGTCCATCAAAACCGCAGCCACCTCGACCGGGTCGACCCCCGGGTGCGGAATGACCGCGATCCTGTTCAGATCCGCACCCATCTCCACCGCAGCCATCAGCCCGAGGTCGGGTTGGCCGATGATCGCAGCATGGCCGCCCCCGGCCGTCACCGCCGCGATCAAGCTCACCTCTAGCGACCTAGCGCCCGAGAGCACCGCCACAGTTCCTCGAGGCAACGAACGGGGCAGCAGTTCAGACAGCGATTCCGGCATCGGCAGCAAAGAATCATGATCGGTCGCTAACCCAGCCGAAGAGGCGACCGTCCGGCGACTGACCCCAACCTTCCCCGACCCCTTCCCAGACATCGAGGCAATCTGCCGGCGGAGCTGTTCCACCTGCTCAGCACGTGAAACCGAGCACCGATTCAGGTTTCCCGCCGTCGCCACAACAGCACCTTTCCCATCATCCGAACTACCCACCTGGCCCTTATGTTCGAATATATGTTCGATAGCGCTAGTAAACACCTGCTCACCGACAACCGTCAACCAGAAAGGCGCGGCATGACGCCACCGGAAATCACCCTTGAGCACCGCGGACGAACCTGCCAGACCTGCCACAGATCCGGGGATACGGCAGTCAGCCGCCGACAGTCACCGGCGGCGCACAGGATGCGCTACAGGGTGGGACTCACTCCCATTCAATGGTGCCCGGCGGCTTGCTGGTGATATCCAGCACCACCCGGTTCACCTCAGGAACTTCATTGGTAATCCGCGTCGAAATACGTTCCAGCACCTCGTAAGGCACCCGCGTCCAGTCCGCCGTCATAGCGTCCTCACTGGACACTGGGCGCAGCACGATCGGGTGGCCGTAGGTACGACCGTCACCCTGCACCCCTACCGACCGGACGTCGGCGAGTAGCACCACCGGACATTGCCAGATCTGGTGGTCCAGACCGGCCGAGGTCAGCTCCTCACGGGCAATTGCATCCGCGCGGCGCAGCGTGTCCAGACGCTCGGCCGTGACCTCACCGACAATACGGATGCCGAGACCGGGACCCGGGAACGGCTGGCGCGCAACAATGTCCTCCGGCAGCCCCAGCTCCCGGCCGACCGCGCGCACCTCGTCTTTGAATAACAGCCGCAGCGGCTCCACGAGGGCGAACTTGAGGTCGGCAGGCAGTCCTCCGACATTGTGGTGGCTCTTGATGTTGGCAGTTCCCGCCCCACCGCCGGATTCCACCACGTCCGGATAGAGCGTGCCCTGCACCAGGAACTCAACCTCACCGTCGGCGGCGCCCAGCGCATCACGCACAGCACCCTCGAACGCCCGGATGAACTCACGACCGATGATCTTGCGCTTACCTTCGGGATTCGTCACTCCGGCCAGCGCATCAAGAAACCGGTCCGCCACGTCGACCGTGACAAGATTGGCGCCGGTCGCGGCGACGAAATCGCGTTGGACCTGCGCCCGCTCCCCCAAGCGCAGCAGCCCGTGATCGACGAACACACAAGTCAACCGTTCACCGATGGCCCGCTGCACCAACGCCGCCGCAACAGCTGAGTCGACGCCACCCGACAGCCCACAGATGGCCCAGCCGCCACCGATCTGTGTGCGGATCTGTTCGACCAACGCATCGGCGATGTTAGCCGGGGTCCACGTAGCGTCGATGCCGGCGAACTCGTGCAGGAACCGGCTCAACACCTGCTGCCCGTGCGGGCTGTGCATGACCTCGGGGTGGTATTGCACCCCGGCGAGACGACGCTCCCGGTGTTCGAAAGCCGCCACCGGCGCGCCGGCGCTGGTGGCCACCACTTCGAACCCGGCCGGCGCCGCCGTGACCGCATCGCCGTGACTCATCCAAACCGGCTGGGAAGCGGGGAGATCGGAATGCAGCTGGCCTCCGGTCACCATCAGATCGGTACGGCCGTACTCACTGGTCCCGGTGTGTGCCACAGTGCCGCCCAGCGCCTGTGCCATGGCCTGAAATCCATAGCAGATACCGAACACCGGCACGTTGAGATCGAACAGCTGGGGATCCAACTGGGGCGCACCCTCGGCATAGACGCTGGCCGGCCCACCTGAGAGTACAACTGCGCGCGGATCCTTGGCCTTGATCTCCTCGACGGTGGCGGTGTGTGGGATCACCTCCGAATACACCCGTGCCTCACGAACTCGTCGGGCGATCAGCTGCGCATACTGCGCGCCAAAGTCGACGACCAATACGGGGCGGGGGGTTCCAGACTCCACCCGGACAGTTTAGTGGGCCGCCCCGCGCATCCCGTGATCAGCGGGGGTCGGTGACGATCAGTTCGTGGTCACCGGTTGCCCAGGCGGACTCGAAGACGTCGATGTCGATCTCCTCGCCGCGGGTGTCGTCGCCGCCGCTGTCGCCCAGGTAGACGATGTCGTTGTCGAAGTCGATCGCTGCGACGGTGACCATGTGGCCACAGTTGGCCCGGTCCCCGTCGGTGTCCCAGATGATGCGTGAGTTCACGCAGACCATGGCCTGTCGGCCGTCGCCCAGGTAGTCGGCCAGCGCATCGATACCGGTGTCAAGCCCGCCGTCGGCGGCTTCGTCATCGTTGGTGTACTCGGCATCGATCCCGAAGTGGTCCAGCAGCAGCAACAGGTCGGTCGAGCAGGTGCCGTGCCCGACGCCGCCGTCGGAGGGGTCGATGCTCTCGTCGTAGACCGGTTCCCCCGGTGAGCATTCGCTGGCCGTGTTGGCGGCCAAGTCGATCATCTCCCGTTCGGTCGGTGGCTGCCCGGTGATCTCTGCGATGACCAGCCGGGTGGCCATCAAACCGCAGTCGCCCTCGGACTGCTCCGCCCAGTAACGGCTGGCGCCATCCGGGTCTCCGTAGAGACCGCCCTCAGCCTCGGTGTCCGAGTCCGGCGCCTCCTCCGCCTTGTCCTTGACGACACCCACGTGTGGCCGCGACACCGTCCCGTCGCCACCACGGCAGGTGTAGCCGGAAGCCGCGGACGCTGGGGAGGGGACCGACGCTGTCGGAGCGTGGTCGGTGCTGCAGGCTGCACCGCCGACGGCGATGAGTCCCAACAACACCGCCACAGCACACGATGTCCAGTTCTGGCGGCCTGTTCGAGGCAGAGTCACGCCATGAAAGTTAGCAGCTGCCGAGATCCCCTCAGCGTCAAGTCATGCCGGCTGTGGCCGGCGTCGGCGCCCGGCTATCCCGCCGTGCCGACCGGCTCGATCGGCAGCCGACGCAGCGCGGCCGGAGCATCGACCGGCACGACCGGGTGCGCCGGAGCCACCGGCGCCAACCGTCGGTAGGCCTCCCCCTGGGCCGGGCGCAGATCCTGCTCTCCCTTATTCGGCCACAGCGATGCCGCCCGCTCAGCCTGGGCGGTGATCGAAAGCGACGGGTTTACACCGAGATTCGCCGATATCGCCGCCCCGTCCATTACCGACAGCGTCGGGTAGTCGTACACCCGGTGATACGGGTCGATGACCCCTCGCTCGGAACTGTCGCCGATCGCCGCGCCACCAAGGAAGTGCGCGGTCAGCGGGATGTTGAACAACTCCCCCCAGGTGCCGCCCGCGACGCCGTCGATCTTCGCGGCGATGCGCCGGGTCACCTCATTGCCGACGGGGATCCAGGACGGATTGGGTTCACCATGGCCCTGCTTACTCGAATACCGCCGGAAACCCAGCCACGTACGCCTGGTGAACGTGGTGATCGAGTTGTCGAGATGCTGCATCACCAGAGCGATGACGGTGCGTTCGCTCCACCGCTGCGGATTGAGCATGCGCAGCATGCTTTTCGGATTTTTCGCAGCGATCCGGAACAGCTGTTTCCACCTCGCAACGTCAGTTCCCTGCGGGCCCGCGCCGTCGGTCATCAGGGTCTGCAGCAACCCCATGGCATTGGACCCCTTGCCATAGCGGACGGGTTCGATGTGGGTATCGGGGGTGGGGTGGATTGACGAGGTGATCGCGACACCGTGGGTCAGGTCCATGTCCGGGGACACCTCGAGCCGCCCGGCGCCGACGATCGATTCCGAGTTCGTCCGGGTCAGCACACCTAGGCGATCCGACAGCCGCGGTAACCGGC
>CAZLTV010000034.1:0-28010 GCA_964562545.1 uncultured Mycobacterium sp.
TCCGTCGTCGGTGGCGGCTCGCTCAGCGGGCTGCGAGCATCGATGCTGGCTCGCTGCGCGGCCTGACGGACCCAAGCGTGACGCCGATCATGACGCTTGGCAGACTGTCGCTATGGCACAGATAACCTTGCGTGGAAACCCGATCAACACCATCGGAGAACTGCCCGCGGTCGGCTCGCCGGCGCCCGGTTTCGCCCTGACCGGCACGGATCTGGGGACGGTCAGCTCTGAGCAGTTCAGCGACAAGGGTGTGCTGCTGAATGTTTTCCCGTCCGTCGACACTCCCGTATGCGCAGCCAGTGTGCGGGCGTTCAACGAGCGTGCGGCGGCCAGTGGCGCTGCCGTGCTGTGTGTGTCCAAAGATCTGCCGTTTGCCTTGAATCGCTTCTGTGGGGCCGAGGGCATCGAGAACGTGAAGTCGGCATCGGCGTTTCGGGATAGCTTCGGTGAGGACTTCGGTGTCACGATCACCGATGGCCCGATGGCTGGTCTGCTCGCCCGTGCAGTCGTAGTAATCGGCGCCGACGGCAAGGTCGCCTACACCGAGTTGGTTCCCGAGATCGGCCAGGAGCCCGACTACGACGCCGCTCTGGCAGCCCTCGGAAGCTGAGCTCTGGTTCTGCTGACCGCTCGGTCAGCAGAACCAGTGCGGCACGGCCCCAGATCACCGTTCGGTTCCGGTCTCGCATCTCCTTGATCGGCTGTCCTGCCACGACGCAATCCCACGGGTACGCGTGGTGTAGAAGTTGTCATAGTGACAGTTGTCAATTTGGTGAGTTCGGCGTCCGCGCCGACGTCCGGAAAGCGGTGGAGTGCGATGCGACGCGTGTGTGCGCTCGTGATGGGTCTGGTCTTCCTGATGGCGACCCCGGGTCTGGCGATGGCCGAGCGGTCGGCCACCAACCAGAAGGCGGTCGAGACCGTCATCGCCCGCGCGGTGTCGCAGCGCGGCGTGCCGTTCGCCTACGGTGGCGGTGGCGCGTCGGGTCCCAGCAAGGGCACCGCATCCTCGCCGCAGGCCGATCAGGCGGAAACCGACGCCGCCGCCCTGGATATGGAGCCCGGCCTGAACCTGCCGGCCGCACCCAGCGCGGCGGTTCCGACGCCCGCTCCTCGCGTCGAGGTCGTCGGTTTCGACTCGTCGGGACTTATGGTCTACGCCTACGCCGGCGTGGGGGTCAAGCTGCCCCGGTCCTCGGGGGAGCAGTACAAGGTCGGCCAGAAGGTGACGCCCGAGCAGGCGCTGCCGGGTGATCTGATCTTCTACGGTCCGGAAGGCACCCAAAGCGTGGCGTTGTTCATCGGCAATGGCGAGATGGTCGAGACCACCGACAGTGGCGTCGCGGTCTCATCGGTGCGCACCGACGACATGACGCCCTATCTAGTGCGCATTATCGCCTGACGGAGTTCCTCAAGGTGGGCGCGCTCCTCCAGGTATCCGCGTTCTTCCGGCTGGGTTCTTTCGGATGCGTTCTTCCGGACACATTCTTTCGGATACTTTCTTTCGGACACTTTGCTGCACAACCGGTTTCCGCGGTATTCGTGGCTCACACCGTCAGCACCGGGCAGCCACTTAGACTGCGGTTATGAGCAGCGGTGAGCAGCGGAATGCGGTTGTCGGCAACGGCTTGCTTCGGATCGAGGACTGCCTCGACGCCGAGGGGGGCATCGCCCTGCCGCTCGGCGTCACGCTGATCTCACTGGTAGAACGCAACATCGCCAACGTCGGCGACACGGTGGCCTACCGGTTCTTGGACTTCAGCGGATCCTCGGGTGCTCACACCGCCGAGATCACCTGGCAGCGCCTCGGGGTCCGGATGCAGGCCGTTGGCGCGCACATTCAGCGGGTCGCCCACCGCGGCGATCGGGTAGCGGTCTTGGCGCCCCAGGGGCTGGACTACATCGCCGGCTTCTTCGCTGCTCTCAACGCCGCAACCATCGCCGTGCCACTGTTCGCCCCGGAGTTGCCAGGGCACGCCGAGCGCCTCGACGTCGCACTGCGCGATGCGCAACCGGCAGCGGTATTGACCACGGCAAAGGCTCGCGCCGCCATCGAGTCCGCACTGGACGGGATCGCACTGGCCTGCAGGCCGGCGGTCATCGTGATCGACGAGGTCCCCGATTCGGCGGCCGCCGATTTCCGGCCGACCGTCATCGACGCCGATGATGTCTCGCACCTGCAGTACACCGGCGGCGCGACTCGCCCACCTGTAGGCGTGGAGATCACCCATCGCGCGGTGGGAACCAACTTGTTGCAGATGATCCTGTCGATAGACCTGCTGGACCGAAACACACACGGCGTCAGCTGGTTACCGCTCTACCACGACATGGGCTTGTCGATGATCGGGTTCCCCGCGGTCTACGGTGGACACTCCACCTTGATGTCGCCCACTGCGTTCATCCGCCGCCCGCTGCGCTGGATCGAAGCTCTCTCCGCGGGGTCCCGGGTGGGACGGGTCGTCACCGCGGCACCCAACTTCGCCTACGAGTGGACGGCGCAGCGCGGCGTCCCCGGCGACGGGGCCGACGTCGACCTGGGCAACGTGGCGATGATCATCGGCTCCGAACCTGTCAGCATGTCGGCGATTAGCGCCTTCACCGCCGCGTTTTCGCCATTTGGGCTGCCGCGCACCGCATTCAAGCCGTCCTACGGCCTGGCCGAGGCTACGTTGTTCGTCTCGACGATCGACCCTGGCACCGAGGTGCGCGCCATTCATGTCGATCGTACGCAGCTTGCTGCCGGGCGGGCCGTCAGTGTTGCCGCCGATGACCTGCAGGCCGTGGCGCACGTGTCGTGCGGACATGTCGCGCGCAGCCTGTCGTGTGTGATCGTGGATCCAGCTACCGGAGGCGAGCTGCCCGACGGCCGAGTCGGCGAGATCTGGCTGCACGGTGACAACGTCGGCCGCGGTTATTGGGGCCGACCTGAGGACACCGAGCGCACTTTCGGCGCCCGTCTGACCCAACCGCTGGCCACCGGCAGCCACGCCGAGGACTTGCTCCTCGACCGAACCTGGCTGCGAACCGGCGATCTCGGCTTCTACCTGGATGGCGAACTGTTCGTCACCGGCCGGCTGGCCGACATGGTCGGCGTCGAAGGCCAGTCTCACTACCCCCAGGACATCGAGGCCACGGCGGCATCGGCATCACCGCTGATCCGCCGCGGCTACGTAGCCGCGTTCACGGTCACCGGCGCCGACGGCGAAGAACTGGTGATCATCGCCGAACGCGCCACCGGCACCGCCCGCGCGGATCCGGCCCCGGCCCACGACGCGGTGACCTCGGCGGTACAGGAGCGGCACGGAGTTCGCGTGGCCGATGTTCGCATCGTTGCCGCGGGGTCGATTCCACGCACCACCAGCGGCAAGCTCGCCCGAAGAGCCTGCCGGACGGACTATCTCGACGGCGGGTTCGACTAGCCGGACTCACAACCCGGGCGCAGCGCCCGCGACCGCGAACATCAGCGCCAGGCCCGGCAACAGGTTGGTCACCTGGTGGGCGACGATGCTAGCCGTCAGGTTCGCGGTGTAGAAACGTGCCAACCCAATCGGGATCGCCACCACCAACAACAGCGGAATCCGGGTCCATTCGAGGTGAGCGAAGGCGAAGACCACCGTGGTGACGACCAGCGCCACCAGCCGACCCCAACGCTGCTCCACCGCACCCCACAGCAGACCTCGGTAGAGGATTTCCTCGCCGACCGGGGCGACGACCACCACCGCAACGAATACCACCACGGCCCAGCCCCAAGTGCCCTGGATGCCGCCGAACACTTCACCGGCGGCCGAGTTGGCTCCTTCGCCGACGACCCATATCCACAGCATGGCCGCGGGAATCGTGACCAGCAGCCCGGCCCCGCCGATCAGAATTCCCAGACCGGCCGCCCGCCAGGACCACTGCATCTTCAGGTCAAGTCCGGGCCCGTTGCCGCGCACGACCGTAATCGCCACTGCGACAGCGGCCGCCAGCAGGGTTGGCACCAGCGTCGCAAGCACCGCGATTAGCGCCGGATGCAACTCGGTTGCGCGCAGGGCCACTGACGCCGCGATCGCCATACCGAGCGCGCAGATCAGATAGATGAGCTCGACGAGCAGGAAAGCACCCAGCCCCCAGCGGTGCCGCCGCACCCGCAGTTGTGGTTCCACTGAGCCGAGGCTAGTTGACTAGCTGATTGCGATGAACGGGCTGATCACATCGCGGGTGAACTGGGCGACGTTGACCGTGGGGTCGCCGTCGGGGTAGCTGACCGTGGCCAGCATGTTGGCACCGGCATCGGCAAAGTTGCCGTCGGCGCGGTCCTGGTGGGTCGACGAGGTCACCAGGATGATTCCCGAGGTCCCGGCGGCTTCGGCGAGCGGCACGGTGAACGCTGCGTTCTGCACTGTGCTGTTGGACCGGTCTTCGACGATGATTCGACTGTCAGGGAAGCCCAGCAGCAACAACATCTTTCGCATCTGCCCGGCTTCTGTCTTGCCGTTACGCGGGTTGCCGCCGGTCACGATGATCGGCGACTGCGGGAAGAACTGAGCCACCGCCAGCCCAGTGAGCACCCTCCTGCGCAGAATCGTGCGCATGGTGCCGTCGTCGTTGAGTCCGTAGCCCAAGATGACCACGGCCGGTTTCGAGAAGTCTTTGGTCGCGGCCGGGGGCGCCGCGGTTGCGCGGCCCACCGAGAATCCCTCGACAAGCGCCGCGAAGAGCACGATGGCGGCGATCACCGCGCGGGTCCGGCTAGCTCGCATCACTCGGTTCATCGCTACCTTCATCGCCGGGGCCGTTCGAGTTATTACAGGATTGGTGCCGATTACAGGTTTGCGCCGACGGTCACGGTCGGGTCTCAAAGCGTCAACGATGCGAGATCGAGCCGTCTTGGAGTTCGCGCGTTCGGGCCGAGACATGCTCAGGTAGAGATGATGTCTTCGCACCGCGTGCCCGCCGCAGGCCGGGTGGCACTCGCCGCCACGGCCTGTCTGTCTGTGCTCATGCTCGCCGCGCCGACAGCCAGCCCTGCGCCGCAAGCCGACAGCCGGGGCTATGTCGATTCGACGGCCAGGTGTGCTGCACCTGCCACAGTGGTCGTCTTCGGCAGTACAGCCGCTTCCCGGGTGGCGATCTGTCGGGACTCCGATGGCGACTACCAGTACCGAGGTGTCCGGGTCCGGGACGGCGCGAGGCTCATCCTGCCCGCGCAGCGTTCGGCAGATGGAACGTTCACCGCTGAGAACGACGGGGTCGAGTACACGGTGAGCGCCAGTGCGCTGGTGATCAGCGCAGGGGATGGGTTGATCCGCAGGGAACCGATGGTCGATTTCCACTCCGCTGGCACACCGACTGCAACTGCAACACCGACGACTTCACCCACTGCGACACCCACCACTGCACCCACTGCGACAACCACGACGGCGACCACGGCACCCGCAACACCGGCCACGACGACACCGCTTCCACCTCCGTTGCCTGCCGAGGTGGGTGGCGACACCGGAGACGGCGGCTGAAAGCCGCCATCCTCAGTCAGCCGCTACCCACACCTGCTCGCCCACTCGGACGAGACCCGAGGACAGCTCCGCCGGTTGAGGGTTCGGGCAGCTCACAGGTACGGGTCGGCCCAGGCGCTGATGATCCTGGCCGCCCGGGCAGCCTGATTGCGACCGGTGAGTAGGTGATCGGCCCCTTCCAGGGAGATGAAACTGCGGGGGTGTCGAGCGGTCAGGAAGATGTCGCTGGCGTTATCGATGCCGACGGTGTTGTCGGTCGGCGAGTGCATGACAAGCAGAGGCCGGCGCAAGGTTTCGATGCGTTCACGCAGATCGGCGGCGCGAACGTCCTCGATGAAGTGGCGTTTGAGTGTGAGGGCCTTGCCACCGATCTGCAATTGAGCCTCTCCGTGAGATTCGACGCGGTGTATGAGGGTGTCGTAGATGTGTTCGATGTGGCTCGGCGCGTAGGGCGCGGCGACACTGACCACCGCGGCGACCGACGGGCAGTCGTGGGCGGCCGCGAGCACAGCCGACCCTCCGAACGAGTGTCCGACGAGCAGGCGGACTTCGCGCCCCGAGTCGTTCATGAAGTGCACGGCCCGCACTGTGTCGGCAACCTTGTGCGAAAAGGACCCGTCGCCCCAATCTCCTGCCGACTGCCCCAGCCCGAGTGCATCGAAGCGCAGCATGCCAATGCCCTCGCTGGCCAACTGCTTGCAGATGCGGTTGGCCGCCGGGCTGTCCTTACCGAGGGTGAACCCGTGCGCGAACACGCCCCATCCGCGGATCCCGCCCTCGGGCTGGTCGATCAGACCCGCCAGCGATGGTCCGCTGCTGCTGGGGAACATGATGCGCTCTGCCACGCGCACTATCCTGTCACTGTCCGGCTCCGAGTAGCGGCAAACACTCGTCTCCGGTTCCACTGTGTGGGCCACCTGTGACCGAAACAACTTGCACCGCTGACTATCCAGCTCACGCCCGAGCGCCCGCCAGCTTTGTCGGATGCGCGCCTCGCAGCCTAGCGCCCGGCTGCGCCCGATGCGACAACCCAGTCCCGCAATGCTTTTCGGTTCAGCTTTCCGCTGGCGAGGGTGGGTATCTGCGCACTGGAGACGGTGATCCACCTGGTCGGAACCTTGTAGGACGACATTGCCTCGCGCGCGCGGCGGGCCACCGATTCCACATCGAGCGCACCGGCGGATTCACTGTCGGCGGCAACCAGAACCGCGCACACTTCCTCGCCGCGGTCTGGATGTTCGATACCGACCACCACGCACTGGGCGATCTCGTCGAATCCTTCGATCACCGCCTCAACCTCCAGCGGCGAGACATTGGCCCCCGAGGTCTTGATGAGTTCGGTACTGCGTCCGACGTAGAACAAGCGGGGGTCACCGGGGCGGCGGTAGACACGGTCACCGGTGTGGTACCAGCCGTTGGCGTCGAAGGTCTCGCCACGCTCTTTCTTGTTGTACCCGGCCATCACGCCGACACCGCGGACGAGCAGTTCCCCAACGGTGCCATCGGGCACCTCGTCGCCGGTCTCGTCCACGATGGCCAGGTCGGTGTAGGCGAATCCGCCTGCGGTCTCAGACATTGTGCGATGGACGGGAAATCCGTCTGGAACGTCGGTCATCGCGATGTCGAGCGGACCGTTGCGCAGCATCGGCGCCGAGGACAGATCACGTTCGGCGTAACTCGGATGCTCACGGATCCGCTGGGTGAATGCGGGCCAGCCGACGATTCCGGTGGCACGTTCCTGTTCGACCAGGTCCAGGGCGGTTCCGGCGTCGAGCCTGGGCATCGTCAGCAGTGTGACCGGTTCGTGCAACGCCCCGGTGACGGCCAGCACACCGCCGATCCAGAAGAACGGCATCGCGCACAGGATCACCGGCGGCCGATCCGACTTGGTCATGGCCCTGATCGCGGCCGGCCATGTCGAGGTCTGCCTGGCCAGCGTCCCGTGGGTGTGCAGCACCCCTTTGGGGTCGGCGGTGGATCCCGAGGTGTGCACCATGATGGCCAGGTCGGCGGCCGACACCTCCGTTTCCGCGGCCGCCAGCAACTCTGGGGAAACCCGGTCGGGATCGTCCTTGCGATATCGGTGCGCCCAGCCGACGGCAGTGCCGTCGGTAATCACGATCCGGCGCAGGAAAGGTGCGCCCGGCAGCGCGAGCCGCTCGCCGTGCTGGGTGGCCAACTCCGCAAAAGCCGCTTCGAGGCGTTGGGATACGTCGATGCCCACGACCTGCGCAGGCGCCACGAGCAACCCGATGTCGGCCAGCCGAACCACTTTGGCGATCTCGGCCGGCCGGTACATGGTGCTCATCGGCACCGCCAGGGCCCCGATCCGTGACGCGGCCAACCACCAGGTGACCCAGTCGGCACCGTTGGCGAAAAACAGCCCGACCCGGGTGCCTTTGCCGACTCCTTGAGCCAGCAGCCAGCGCGCCTGTTGTGCAGAGCGCAGTTCGGCGTCCCGATAGCTGAGACGCTCGGCCGGGGTCACCAGATAGGTGTGGTCACCGAACTGCTGGACAGCGCGGGCAAGCAGGTTCGGAACCGTCAGCGGTGTGGGGTGCACCGTGTCGATTTTGCCCAATGGTGAGGCGTAGGTCACCGATCGGGGTGTCGGCGTCGCGGGGGCCGCAGCGGCGTAATGTGCCTGGCATGGCGGTGGACGGTGCGGGCCTGGCAGCCGGCGGGGTCCGGCTGGTCTCGGGTGCGGCGTTTCTGGTCGATCCTCTGCGGGCCAACCGGTGGTGGGGGGAACGCGAGGATCCGTCGCCCACGACTCAGCTGTTGTTGCGATCGATGGGCTACCGCGACGCGCTGATCGGCGCGATGCTGGTCGCCGCTTCGGTGCGGGGCGGTAGCACCCGAGGCTGGTTTCTAGTCTCCGGCGGCGCCGACGCCTCGGATCTACTCGGGGCATGGAGCGTGCGCGCCCAGAGGAAACCGTTGCAGAACCTCGTCGGGCTCGGCGGCGCGCTCGTCGGGGTCGCCGTAGGGGTGTGGGGGGCGGCTCGGCGGCGGGATTCCCCGACGCCGACCGGACAGCCGGCCTCAGCGGCGGGCGATTAGCCAGGCCTGACCGTCACCTTCGTGACATGCGATCACGGTGAGGGCGCCGGACTCCTCGAATGCCTCGCGCAGTTCACCCGCCCGGGCACGGAAGGGAGCAGCGACGGCGCCGACTTCGCTTAGCACACTGATCGCCAGCAGGCCCCCCGGCGCAAGACGTTCGACGATGGCCGCGTCCAGGCCTGGGTCGCGAAACTTATTGCAGATCACCACATCCGCTGGTGGTTCGGCCGGCAGCCCGGCGTCGAGGTCAGCGACGTCGAAACGGCAGTGCCTGTCGACCTGCCAGTGCCGTGCGAGGCCGCGAGCGGCCTCGATGGCGACCGGGGACACGTCGACACCGTGAACGTACAGTCCGCGCAGCGCAAGCCACACCGCAGCGGCGCCGAGGCCGCATGCCAGGTCCAATGCGTTTCCGCGAAGGGGGAATTCGTCGGTGTAGGGGCGGAAAAGGGCCGGAAGTCCGACGTCGTCGTCGGTTACCGGCGGTCGTTCGGCGTAACGCCGATCCCACCGGAGACGATCATCGTCGGACACGACGCCGAGCCTAGCTGCCCGCCTGGGACCATCTCCTGATCACGACAGCCAGGTTTATCGTCGCTCGAATGCGGCTAGAGGTTCGGGGTGAGCATCTGACAGCGGGCGTCACCGAAGCTCAGGATTGGAGCTGTTGACCATGATGAAGACCAGAGTTCTCGCCTCCGTCGCCGTGTTCGGCGCTCTCGCGGCGGGCGTCGCGGGTGCTGGCGTGACCGCGTCTGCCGAACCGGCCGGGTGGCCGTCGGTGCCGGCCCAGCCGGCCCCGCCTCCGCTGCCGCCACCGGGCCCCGACACCGGAAACCCGCCCGCGTGGGCGCCGCCGATGCCGGTGCCGCCAGCCTGGGCGATGGGCAACCCCCAGGTGTGGGACGAGGGATGGCAGCACTGGGGTGTGTGGATGGACGGGGTGTTCATCCCCACCTACTGATCCACACCCGGATACCCGGGACGTGACCGGGGCCAGGATTCCGCGCTCCGCGACCGGAGCAGATGTGTCGCCGATGGGCACCGTGTGCCCATCGGCGACATCCGCCTGTAAGTGCTGACGCGTGTGCTTCGGTTCGGTGCGGCAAATCGGGTAATCCGGTTCGTCATCACCGACCGCTAGCCTCTGTCAGGTGGGCGACAAGCGAATGCAGGTGCTGATCATCGGCGGCGGGTTCGGTGGCCTTTTCTGCGCACGCAGATTGGGCGGGGCCGACGTCGAGGTGACCTTGCTCGACAAGACGGCGGGGCATCTCTTTCAGCCTCTGCTGTATCAATGCGCGACCGGAATGCTGAGCATCGGCCAGATCAGCCGTCCGCTTCGGGAGGAATTCACCCGGCACCGCAACGTGACGCCCTTGCTCGGTGAAGCGGTCGAGCTGGATCCGCAAGCACGCGTACTGACTGCGCGACGTCCCGACGGCACGACGTTCACCCTCGGCTACGACGTCCTGGTCGTCGCGGCGGGAATGCGGCAGTCATATTTCGGCAGCGAGCATTTTGCACAGTGGGCGCCGGGTATGAAAACCCTCGACGACGCCCTGTGCATCCGTCAACGTCTGTTCACCGCGTTCGAAATCGCCGAAACGTTGCCTCCCGGGCCCGAGCGTGATGCCTGGCTGACGTTCGCCGTGGCCGGTGGGGGACCCACGGGTGTGGAGTTGGCCGGGCAGATCCGCGAGATGGCGACCCACACGCTGGCCCACGAATTCCACAGCATCGATCCCGAAGCCGCAACTGTGCTGCTCTTCGACGGAGGCGACCGGGTGCTCAAGAGCTTCGCCCCGACGTTGTCGGCCAAAGCCGCAGAAACACTGCGCGAACTCGGTGTGGCGCTGCACCTCGGCGTGCACGTCACCGATGTCGGGCCTGAGGGCGTGACCGTCACGCCGAAGTCCGGCGGGCCCGCCGAGCAGTACCCGGCTCGCACGGTGCTGTGGACGGCAGGGGTTGAGGCCGTTCCCTTTGCGCGCCACGCCGCTGCGGTGCTGGGTGCGCGCACCGATCACTGCGGTCGCATCGCCGTCGATGCTGATCTGTCGGTGCCCGGATATCCGGAGGTCTTCGTGATCGGTGATCTCGCCGGTCGTGAGGCGCTTCCCGGGGTCGCCGAGAATGCCATGCAGGGTGGGCTTCACGTGGCCGCCTGCGTCCGTGGCGATCTGTCGGGCAAGCCCCGCCGCCCGTACCGCTACCGCGACCTTGGGTCAGCGGCCTACATCAGCCGAGGAAATGCGGTTCTTCAGATCGGGCCGCTCAAGCTCGCCGGTTTCCTGGGCTGGCTGGCGTGGGGGTTCATCCACATCGGTGTGCTGTCCGGGCTCAGCAATCGGGTCAGCACTGTGGCGACCTGGCTGGCGACCATCGCGCGCAACAACCGGTATCACCGGGCGTTCATGCTCGGCGACGACACCGGTTCGGTTCAGCGTTACACCTGGTCGGATGGGGACGGCGCACCCTGAGCGCGCGGCCTAAGGGCTAGCCCGGCAGGTCGCCTCGCGCGGCCGTGGCGGGCCGTCGATGCGTTCCGCGGCAGTGGCCCTGCCGAAGAGCGCACCGCTGCGTTGCTGACGGTGTCGGAGTACGAGGTGACTGCCCCGCGGGCGCTGTAGACACTCGGCTGCGCCGCCCGTCGAGGGTGCTGATCCCGCAGGCTCGGGTGGCGATTGGTCGACTAGTCGATCCGGGCGGAATCCCACACCGATTAATGTTGGTGGTTCGCATAGACGTTTCGTGGACGAGGTGAGGCTTTGGCCGGTGCTTTCCCCGACCGCGCCGTGCTGGAGTCTGCGCTGGATCTGGCGGCGCGCGCGCCGTCACCGCAGAATTCGCAGCCGTGGCACTGGCGGGTAGACCGACGTGGCCTGCATCTGCACGCCGATTGGAGCCGTGGGCTCGGTCATACCGAGGCCGACCGACGCGACGTTCTGCTCAGCTGCGGCGCGGTGCTGGATCACTGTGCGGTCGCGCTGGCCGCGGCGGGTTGGTATCCGCGGGTCCACCGTTTTCCCGGGCCGCTCGACTCGGGCGCGGTCGCGTTGTTCGAACTCATTGAGGTGTCACCGGCGCCGGGCCAGATCGAGCTGGCCTCGGTGATCGGGAGGCGCCGATCTGACCGCGGTGATTTCGTTGCCTCCCGCCTGCCGGCGGGCACGCTGGAACTGCTTGACGTCCGCGCGGTACGACAGGGCGTCGATTTCGGTGTCGTTCCCCGGTTTCGTTGGGGTCGCCGCGACGGTGACGGGGTGGCGCTGCGCTTTCCCGGAGCTGGCGGTGCCGAGAACGGCTCCGCGATGACGGACGGCGCGGTGATGGTCGTGCTGGGCACCGAACGCGATGACGCCTTCGCGCGGGTGCAGGCCGGTGAAGCGCTGAGCCAGCTGTTGTTGTCCGCCACCGTGATGGGGTTGGCAAGTTGCACGGTGACCGCGCCGCTGCACGACGACCGAAGCCGGTTGGCCCTGGCGTGCGAGGTGTTCGACGGCGCGGCCTACCCTCAGGTTCTCGTTCGGATCGGTCTGCCTCGTAGTCGCACCGAAGTGCCTGTCCTGTCCCAGCGTCGCACGGTGAATCAGACCACCGAGTGGGATCGAAGCTGATCGGCTCGCACGGTTTGCCCCAACGGGGCCGGGTGGTCGGTTATGGTGCCCCCGTGCGGTACGCCATCGCCGACGCCGCCCGCTTGACGGGGTTGGCACGCCGACCATTGGTTGCTCTTGGCTCGATGCGGTGCGCGGTAGCTGATACATCGGCACAGTTCGTGTCCCTTATGTTCCGGAGACCCGCACAACCCGGCGCGGCGTAGGTCTCCTTGGTGCGGCGACTCGCAGTCGACCGAGGCTTCCTCGAAGGGGCTCCATACCGAAACCCAGAAGGAGAGACGGTGACGAAGCCGGACGCGATGTCGGAGGCCGAGCGCTCGTGGATGATCGACACGCTGCTGTCCCTGTTGCAGACGCCGAGTCCGACCGGCCGCACCGACGCGGTGATGCAGTTGATCGGTGAGGTTTTCGACGAGTTGGGTGTGGCGTTTTCGTTGACCCGGCGCGGGGCGTTGATCGCCGAGTTGCCCGGCGAGTCGCAGACCCTGGACCGGGCGGTGGTGGTTCATGCCGACACGATCGGCGCGATGGTCAGTGGCTTGAAGGACAACGGACGCCTCGAGCTGATCTCGGTCGGCACGTTTTCGGCGCGGTTCGCTGCCGGTGCCCGGGTGCGGATCTTCTGCGACGACTCCGAGGAGTTCGTCACCGGAACCATTCTGCCGCTCAAGGCAAGTGGGCACGCGTTCGGCGACGCCGTCGACACCCAGCCCACCGATTGGGACCACATCGAGGTCCGCGTGGACCGAAGGGTGTCCTCCCGCGAAGATCTGACCCGCCTCGGTATCCAGGTCGGTGACTACGTCGCGCTGATGGCCGGACCCGAACTCACCCATGACGGCTTCATCGTCTCGCGCCACCTCGACGACCAGGCGGGGGTGGCGGTCGCGCTCGCCCTGGTCAAGCACGTCGCGGAAAACAAGGTGCGGCTGCCGCACCGCACCGCGATCATGATCACCATCGCCGAGGAAGTCGGTTATGGGGCCAGCACCGGTCTGCCGGACGGTATCGCCGAGATGATCACGGTGGACAACGCCGTCTGCGCACCTGGCCTGCAGTCGCTCGAGGACGCCGTGACGGTGCTGATGGCTGATTTGCACGGGCCGTATGACTATCACCTGTCCCGGCGGCTGTGCCGGCTCGCCGAGGAGCGCGGTATCCGTTTCGTGCGCGACGTCTTTCGCTTCTACCGCTCGGACGCCGCGGCGGCGATCGAGGCGGGTGCAAGCACGCGCGCGGCGTTGGTGGGTCCCGGCGTCGACGGCAGCCACGGTTGGGAGCGCACTCATCTGGATTCGCTGGAGGCCACCTATGAGCTGTTGCACGCGTGGATTCAGACGCCGTTGACGTTCGGCGATTGGGATGCCAACCCGTCGGGCGCGTTGCGCGATTTCCCGTCGTCGAAGCAGCCCTCGCCCAGTGAGCAGTGGGTGCCGCTGTCGCGGGGTGGGACCGCCGCGGCCGGACGTGCGTCGGCGGGCGCGGTCTGGCCCGCACCCGGGCAGCGCTGACCGGGGGTGGCCGCAGAGGGTCAGGAGCACTATTCGGTCATTGCGGACGTCGACTCATCGACGATCGCTCGCATCGCGCGTTCGGCGGCCTCCTCGTCACCGGTCCTGATGGCGCGCGCGACCTCGTCATGCAGGGCGAGCGCGGCCGGGTTGGGTGCGACGGGCATCATGCCGTGGTGGGTGCGACCGGTGAGCACCTCGGTCACGACGCCGTTCAATGCGCGGAACATCTCGTTGCCGCTGGCTTCGAGCACGGTTCGGTGAAAGATCCGGTCTGCCGTCAGGTAGGCCGCGAGGTCACCGGAGCGGCCATGGACGACCATGTCGGATGCTGCGGCGGCGATGGCGCGGCATTGGTGCGGGTTGGCTCGGCGGGCTGCCAGTGCCGCCGCTGCGGGTTCGAAGCCGCGCCGGAGTTCGGACAGTGAGACGAGTTGAGCGGCCCGGTCGCCGGCTGCGAGTCGCCAGCGAATAAGTCTGGGGTCGAACACGTTCCAGGCACTGGCCGGGAGGACGGTGATACCTACCCGTCGGCGAGATTCGACCATGCCCATCGATTCCAGGACGCGGATGGCTTCGCGCGCGACGCTTCGCGAGACTTGGTGCCGGGCACTGACGCCGTCAAGAGTGAGCACTTGGCCGGGCGGGTATTGACTGGACACGATCGCCGTGCCCAGTGCAGTCAGCAGATTGCCGTGCAGAGCACCGGCGACGTGCTGGTCGGACATGCACAGATCCTGTCATAGGGTTCGCATCCCCAAATAAAACCCGCCTATTTGATTCTGCGTGCGCCAATTAGTATGACTATTGTCGCAAGTGCGTGATACCAACCACAACCGGGTAGGTGGAGAAGATGCCGTCACCAATCGTCGTCATGGGTGTATCGGGTTCCGGAAAGTCGACTGTGGGCGCCGCGCTGGCCCAGCGCCTGCGCGTGCCGTTCGCCGACGCCGACGACTTCCATCCCGACGCCAACGTGGCGAAGATGAGTTCGGGGCAGCCCCTCGACGACGACGATCGCTACCCCTGGCTCGAAGCCATCGGCCAGTGGCTGTCCACACACCCGAACGGCGGCGTGATGAGCTGCTCGGCACTCAAACGCAAATACCGGGACCAACTT
The DNA here is from genome assembly GCA_964562545.1 of uncultured Mycobacterium sp. Taxonomy (GTDB): domain Bacteria; phylum Actinomycetota; class Actinomycetes; order Mycobacteriales; family Mycobacteriaceae; genus Mycobacterium. The sequence continues at coordinate 14,816 of CAZLTV010000034.1, forward strand.
CGCCGACACTGTGGCGACGTCGAGTTCCTGCATCTGTTCGGGTCACCCGAGGTGATCGGCAGACGTCAGGCCAGCCGCCCCGGCCACTTCATGCCGCCTTCTCTGCTGACGTCGCAGTTCCAGACTCTCGAGCCACTGGACACCGACGAGCGGGGAGTCACAATCGACGTCGCTCAGAACATCGACGCGATCATCGACGACTACGTCGCAGCCTCCGACCAGGCCAACCCGTGATGGAACGACACCTACACCTACACAATCACCTGCATAATCGCCCTCGACACAACGACTCTCGATATGTGAGCCGACGTCCAGCACGAGCCGGACGCTGACACCGACGGAGGAACCGTGGAAGCATTCGAACCGGCATATGGAGCCACTGCCCTGCTCCTGATCGCCGCGGGGGCAGTGGCGCTTCTGCTGTTCCTCATCATCAAGGTGAAGCTGCACGCTTTCGTGGCTCTGGTGCTGGTGAGCCTGCTGACCGCGCTAGCCGCGGGCATCCCGGTCGCTGAAGTCCCCGCCGCGTTGTCATATGGATTTTCCAACACCCTCGGGTCGGTGGCGCTGCTGGTCGGCTTCGGCGTCATGATCGGACGCCTCCTCGAGCTCACCGGCGGCGCCCAGGTGCTCGCCGACACCCTCATCGGCCGTTTCGGGGAAAAGCGGGCACCGCTGGCGATCGGGGTGGCCGCGCTGCTGTTCGGCTTCCCGATCTTCTTCGACGCCGGCTTGGTCGTCTTTCTTCCGATCATTCTGACCGTCGCGCGCCGGTTCGGCGGGTCACTGATCTTGTATGCGTTCCCGACGGCGGGCGCGTTCGCGGCGATGCACGCACTGGTGCCGCCGCATCCAGGACCGGTGGCCGCCGCCGAGGTGTTGGGCGGCAACATCGGACTGGCCCTGCTCGTCGGCGCCCCGGTGGCCGTGCTGTCTTGGTTCGTCGGGTCTTTCCTGGTCTCCCAGATAATCGGGCGCCGGGTGTGGGTCGACGTTCCCACCGCGCTATTCGGCGAGATCAACGGCGGTGGCGGCAGCCAGCCGAGCGACAAACCGGGTCAGGACAAGCCCGAGACCGCCGGGACTGGTGGAGGCCGTGTCGCCGGGACGGCCGCCGACACCCGCACCACGCCGTCCTTCGCGACCGTGCTCGGGATCCTGCTGCTGCCGTTTGTACTGATCTCGTTCAACACCGTGCTGGACACACTGATGGCCGCCGGAGTGGTGTCCGAGGGCGCCACCTGGGCCGAGTACCTCAAACTGCTAGGGAACACCAGTGTGGCCCTGTTGATCACGGTCATCGTCGCAACTCTGGTGTTGGGTCTGCGAGACCGTTCGATGGCCGATATCAGCACCATCCTCGACAAGGCGCTCGGGCCGATCTGCGCGATCATCCTGATCACCGGCGCCGGCGGCATGTTCGGCGGCGTTCTGCGCCTCAGCGGTATCGGCAGCGCGCTGAGCGGCTCACTGTCGAACCTCGGCATGTCGCTGATCCTGCAGGCGTTCCTCATCGCCACCGTGCTGCGGGTGGCGCAGGGATCGGCCACCGTGGCGCTGACCACGACAGCCGGCCTGATCAGTGCCTCGGTAGCCGAGGCCGGTCTGGGCAACTTCCAAATCTCGCTGCTGGTGATCGCCATCGCCGCCGGGGCCACCGTGCTTTCGCACGTCAACGACTCGGGGTTCTGGCTAGTCAGCCGCTTCTTCGAGATGGACGTCAAGACGACGCTGAAGACCTGGACGGTCATGGAGACCACACTCGGTCTTTCGGCGTTTGCGCTCGCCCTGGCCATGTGGGCGGTGGCCTGAGTCCGTGCACCCGGCGGGATGCTCCCGCGTCGTGATCAGAACCGGCCGGCCCGCCATTTGTCCAGGACCCGCCGATCGCGCTTGGTCGGTCGACCGCTGCCCCGATCCCGCACTGCCACCGCTGGTTCCGACACCGGTGGCGGTGGCGGCGTCCGATCGAGATAGCAGGTTGCGGCATCGGCCGCGCCGACGCGTTTGTGGATCACCCGCACCACCTCGACGATGCGGGTACGTTCACCGACCCTGGCCCGCACCGTGTCACCGGGCGAGACCGCGGTCGACGGCTTGGCCGGTTTGTCGTTGATCCGCACATGGCCGCCGCGGCAGGCGGATGCGGCGTCCGGCCGGGTCTTGGTCAGCCGGACCGCCCACAGCCAGCGGTCCACCCTGGTCGACTCCATGACCACCATGATGCCGTGGGGTCGGTCCCCGAAGAGCTCACCCCGGCATTGGCCCGGCCCTATCTCGGCCTTAGCCCCTGGCCTCGACGGTGATGTCGGAGATCGCGGTGCGGCTTTGCCCGTCGATGGTGCCCAAGGTGGAGATCCACACCAGGACGTCACCGGTCCGGGTGTCGTTGTCCACCGTGATCCGGTTTTCGCCGGGTTGCAGCGGCACATCGGGGGTGAGCGGCGTTGTGTCGGCAAGGCTGGCCGGGTTCGCGCTGTTTGCGGCCCGGATCTGCACCGCGGTTCCGGTGCTGGCCACATCGAGGGTTACCGCACCCACGGCGGTCGGTTCGGCCAGCTCCACGATCAGCCCGACGCCCGGCTTGAACACCGGAAACGGGTCGGCGTCGACGTAGGTGTCGCTGCGCCAGGCGGTGTTGGGGTCACCGTCGATAGCACGATCGGCTTCGTTTGGGTGATCGGGTGAGCCACCCGGGGAGAAGACGGTGGCCTGAACCGCTTGCACCACCGGGCCTGGTCCGCGTTGGGGCGACCACAGCCCGAACCCGTGGGTCAATACCGCCGAGACCACCACGACGGCCACGGTCACGGCCGCGACCGCCGCGATGGCCGCGACCCGCCCGCGACGTCGCTTCGGGGTCCGCGGGGACTGCTTGTCGTCCGTGGTTTGGACGGCAAACGTTCCTGCGCTTCTGCGGCGGGATGATCTGGCCGAATGATTGATCACCGAATCGCCGAGCAGGGTTTCGCCGTCCCACATGCCGTGCACCTCGACGACGTCACCGTCGGCCAACTGCCCCAGAATCGACGTTCCGCGAAGTTCGATCGGGATAGATTCGAGTGCGTTTTCCGGCCCGCGGCGCTGCACCCGAAACAGCCAGACTTCCTGGTCGTCGTCCGATTCCGCCGCCCGCTTGTGGATGTCGACGGCGGTGCCGTGCGCAGACATGTGGGTCAGGCGCATGGTGTGGTTGAGCGGGTCGCGGCGCAGGTCTGCTGCAACGTCGAAGGCTGACGTGCTCATCATCGGCTCGGCCGGTTGCGGCGACTGCGCATCCGTGCGCACTTGCGGCGCGGCGTTGCGCCCGTCGATGGTGGGCGAGGCTTGGTGTTTGGGGGCTTTGCTGTCGAGGTTGCCCGCCAGTTCCTGGGCAAACGCGCTGCAGGTGGGGTAGCGCTTGTCGGGATCCTTGTCGAGAGCTCTGGCCATGACGGCGTCCAGGTGGGCGAGTTCGGGCCGGCGCGCGGACAGTTTCGGTGGCGGTGTTTTGAGGTGGTTTCCGACCACCACTACCCGGTTGGAGTGGTCGAACAGCGGGACACCGGTGAACAGGTGGTATGCGGTGGCGGCCAGCGCATACTGATCGACCCGCCCGTCGATGGTGTTGCTGACCAGTTGCTCGGGGGCGGCGTAGCTGACGGTGCCCAGCGCGATGTCGACATCGGTGAGACCGTCGACGTCGTCGGCTTTGCGACCGATGCCGAAGTCGGTGAGCAGCACTCGGCGACGGGCGCCGCCGGTGGGATCGGTGACCAGGATGTTGGCCGGCTTGACGTCACGGTGGAGTAGGCGGCGCTCGTGGGCGAAATCGAGGGCCTCGGCGACGGCTTGCACGATCTCCACGACGTCGTCGTAGGGCATTCCGTTCGGATACTTCTGCAACAGCAGCTGGCGGGCGTCGGTGCCCTCCACGTAGTCCATCGAGATCCACAGCCGACCGTCGAACTCGCCCCGGTCGTGTACCCCCACGATGTGGGGGTTCCAGAGCGTGGCGGCGAGGTCGGCCTCGCGGATGAAGCGGGCGCGGAAACTCTCGTCGCCGGTGGCGTCCAGGGCCAGGATCTTCAGCGCATCCAACCGAGGAAGCCGAGGATGGCGGGCCAGATAGACCTCGCCCATTCCACCGGCCCCGAGCAGCCGCTCGATGGTGTAACCAGCGAAAATCTGGCCGTTTGCATACGGCATGTTCACGAGCCTACAAAAGGCCACGACGCTCCTGCCGGCATCAGTGCGACACCCCCGCTGTGCACGAGGGTGTCAGCACCGCCTGCTCAGGCTGACGCGTCGAGGATCTTGATCGCGAAGACGAGTGTGTCGCCCGGCTGGATTCCGGCGCTGGGCTGCCCGTTCGGGTAGCCGTCGGCGGAGGTCATGGCGACTGCGACCGTCGAGCCGACATTTTGTCCTGCGATGGCCTTCTGGAAGCCGGGGACCACTCCGTCGAGTGGGAATTCGGCCGGGGTACCGCGCTGGTAGCTGCTGTCGAACACCGATCCGTCGCGCCCGTTGACGCCCATGTAGCACACCGAAACGGTGGCCGTCTCGGCAACGACCGGCCCTTCGCCGGCCTGCAATGTCTGCACCTGCGTCTGGTCCACGCTGAATGGCGTCTCGACCGCCACCAGAGGTGCGGCGTCATCGGTCGATCCGGTGACCGCGACGCTGCCGGTGAGGCCCGGCAATGTCCACTCCGGTGCCTCGCCGGTGTCGGCCGGTGCCGCCATCGGGCAGGTGCTACCGGCGGGTGAGGCCGTTGCGGTGATGGGGGAGGGCGTGACGACGTCGGTAGCCGACGGCGTGCTCGCCGACGTGCTGTCGGGCTCGGAACTGCACGCGACGAGAGCGGTGAGCAGCGATGCGGCGCAGGCTACGAGGGCAAGAGAAGAAGGCAGACGAGACAGATTCACGCTCGCCACGCTACAGGCGCGTCACACCGTTTCTGAGCGACGCCGGCGGTGTCGGCGTGAGTTGGTGATCCACGCCCCGCGGTGGCGTTCGACGTATCCGGTGCTAGCTGGTGCTTGTGCTCAGTTGACGTGCCACGGCATCGAATGCGCGCAGCGTGTCCGACAGGATGTGTGGGCCCTCGAGGTGTGGCTGGGTGGACAGTTTGGCGGCGACCACGTCAGCGCTACGGTTGATGTAGATCATCTGACCCGACATGCCCTGGCACAGCAGCACGTTGTTGCCCGGGTAGGGGAACCACACCTGGTTGCGGTACATGCCGCCGGGCATTCCGGCATCGTCGGGGCTGGTGGCGAACGCCTGACGCGAGTCGGGCCCACCGTCGAGGGTGTCGGAGATCCACGATTCGGGTACTACTTGCTGCCCGGTCAGTGAGACACCTGAGTGCAGGAACAGCGATCCGAACCTGATCATGTCGGTAAGGCAGGCGCTGATGCCGCCGTTGAACATCCCGGTGCCGACCGCGTCGACGCCGAGGGTGGCGTCGCAGTGAGCTCCGAGGCGGCTCCACAGCAGTTCTGACATCAGGCCCGGCATTCGTTGGCCGCCGGCAACCTCGCAGATCCAGCCGAGGACGTCGGTTTCGCACGAGCGGTACTGGAACGGGCCGCCGTGAGCTGTCTTCTGCGGCAAGGTGAGCAGGAAGTCCTGCAGCGTGGCGGGAACGTCCGGACTGCTCCTGGGCGCCCACCCCATTGCTTGGTCGAGGGTGTGGATCTCGGCGGTCGGGTTGCCGTAGTCATCGGAGAAGGCGATGCCCGAGCGCATGTCCAGCAGGTGACGCACCGTGGCACCGGCGTATCCGCAGTCGGCCAAAGCAGGGACGTACGCGGTGACGGGCGCGTCGAGTGCGATCGCGCCGGCCCCGCTCAGCGCGCCGACGACAGCCCCGACCAGCGATTTGCTAACCGAGAACAGTAGGTGCCTGGTTCGCTCGCCCATCCCGTCGTAGTACTGCTCGGCGATCAGTGAGCCATGGTGGGCAACGGCCCAACCGTCGGTGGCGGTCGCGGTCATCACCGAAGCGACGGTGGTGGGCATGCCGGTGGTGTCGGTCACTGCGATCTCGGCCACCGGGGCGGCGGCGGTTGGCAGAGCGGCGAGCGGGCCGGTCCCGCGCGAGATCACCTCGGTCGGCACAAAGTCGTCGACGTGTTGAAACGACCAGTGTGCGTACGGCACCGACATCCAGTTGCCCAGCGAAATACCGGGCGGAACGTGAATGGGTTCGCCGGTGCTCACGCTCGCGCGACGAGCCGCGAGACGATCGGCGCGGCCGGGGTTAGCGGTGTCGAGGCGAACTTCGACTTGATTCCGTTGACCCAGCGCCGGCAGTGTTCGGTGAGTTGGTAGTCGGGGGTCTGCAGGTGACCGCGGGTAACGAGCACGCCGAGTTGGGCGCCCTCACAACGTAGGTCGCCAGGAGCGGCGACACGCATGAAAAATGCCTCGGACTCGTCGGCGACCGAGGACCAATCCTGGGCGTGGCGCGCAAAGCAGACATGGCCGCTCTCGTCGAGGCGCCACACCCCGGTTTCGGGTGTTGCGGTGAACAGTTCGATATCGGGCGAGGTCTCACTCATGATCACCTGTCCCCAGACCTCGTCCTCGCCGTAGCCGCGTTCCCAGCGCGCGTTGATTCCCGCGATATCGAGGTCGTAGTCGACGTCCATGAACTCCAGCAGGTGGAACAGGAACAGCGGCATGTCGGCGTAGGCCTCGGTGGTCAGGTTCGTCATCGGGCTGGCACCGCTGAGCCGCGGATTCACCTCACCGAGGTAGAGCTCGTCGGAGTCCAGGTCGTGCAGCAGGTCCACCTCGAAGTAGCCGCGGTATCCCTCGCGTCCCATGATGTCGCCCAGTTTTCGGACCATCTCGCGTGCGCCGTGCGTCTGGGCCGGCGGCAGTACCTCACGCCAGATGTCGTTGCCGCACCAGCTGCCTTTGCCTGGGGTCAGCTCGGGGTAGCCGACCAGACTGGTCATCGCGGGGCCGATGATGGTGCCGTGCCGGGTTACGACGCCTTCGATGCACACTTCGACGTTGCGGATGCGCTTCATCACCTTGACCTCCTGTTGGGCGGTCAAGTCGGCGGCGCAGCGCTCCCAGTCGCGCGGGCCCCGGACGAAGAACGTTCCGCTGCCGGCGTCGCCGTAGGCGTCCTGAATGACCAGGTCGTCACCCAGGTCGGCGCTGTGGGCCAGGGCTAACAGTTCGTCGTAGGAGCCGGCCCGCCCCATCACGTGGGGCACGCTGGGCACCCCGGCTTCGTCGGCGAGGCGCGTCATGACGGTCTTGGAATCCAGCCGGCGCAGCAGCTCCGGAGGCGGGTGCATGACGTCGAGGCCGGCTTGCTCAGCAAGGGCGTGGGTCTGCTCGTCGAGCATCACAAAGCAGGCCCTGCCGCCGGGGCCCCGGTCGGCGACGAACTCCAGTGTCTCGGGATCGCACAGCAGGTGGTTGCACACGTCCTTCATCGACCCGAAATCACGTTGGTCGCGCCGTCGGGGCACGAACACGCGCGGGTGCGCACCCTCGAAGGAGTCAAAGTAGTTCAGGTAGAAGAAGTTTCGGACCCAATGGTCGGTTCCGAGCAGGTTGAACGGAGTTGGCGAGATGAAGTACAGCGGAACTGTGTTGGTGTGAAAGAACGCGCGTGCGTCCGAGAGTCCGTTCAACGCAACAGGTGCGGTTTGGCGTGCCGGCATGCGGCTAGTCTGCCCCGCGCCCCTGTCCGTGTCGAGACGCGGAAGAAGAACATTCGCACCGGGCGCAGCGCCTCTCAGACGCGTTCTCGAAGCCAGTGGCACGAACCCTCCTGCGACACTGCCGAAGTTACGGCTGCTCTCCAGGGGTCGCGGTCATCAGATCACGGTTGGGGGCCCAGCGTCGACTGCGCGAGACTTCCGGCCGCGTCGGCGAGGACGGCCCGGTCGACCCCCGCGGCCGCCAGAGCCTCCAGTCCGCGCAGGCCGACGAGGATATGACGGGCCGTCGAGCGGCAATCCCGTGAGGGCGGCACGACGTCCGCGCGCTGGGCGGCGGACAGCGCTGACGACAGAACGTCCTCGATCTGGCGGAAGGCCCGTTGGGCGATGCCTGCCACTTCCGGGTCACGCGCGGCGAGTTCGGCCGTGGCCTTCGACAGAAAGCACGATAAGGGTGGCTCCGAGGCCGTGCCGGCCGTGTCGGCCATGTGCAGTATGAGGTGTCGCAGGCGCACTCCGGCTGTTTCGTCGGGGCCGTCGAGTTCGGCGCCCAGCGCCTCGACTGCCTCTGTGCAGTAGCTGTCGAACGCGCGGATGTAGAGCGCGTGTTTGTCGCCGAAAGCGTTGTAGATGCTGGCCTTGGCCAGTCCGGTCGTCTTGACCAGGTCGTCGAGGCTGGTGCCCGAGTATCCGCACCTGCGGAACTGGTCGCGGGCAGCCCTGATCACCGTGGCCTCGTCGAAGGTTCTCGGTCGCGCCATACCGTCAGGATACCGGTTTTAGACCGAATGGTGTATAACTAATTTTAGACTGATTAGACTATAACCGGTACGAGGAGAAGACCATGGGACAACTTGACGGAAAAACGGCGCTGATCACCGGCGCGAGCACGGGCATCGGACTGGCCTCCGCGCGGCGTTTCATCGCCGAAGGGGCCCGGGTGTACCTCACCGGACGCCGTCAGGCCGAGCTGGATGCCGCCGCACGCGAGCTGGGCCCGGCAGCGGTCCCGGTGCGCAGCGACGTCTCCGACCCGCAGGATCTGGATCGGCTTTTCGAGGCGGTGGCCGCCGGAGGCACCGGCTTGGACGTGGTGTTCGCGAACGCCGGGGGCGGCGATCTAGCCACCCTGGACGAGCTCACGCCGGAGGGGTTCGACCGTACGTTCGGGATCAACGTGCGGGGAACGGTATTCACCGTGCAGAAGGCGCTGCCGCTACTCAATCCCGGTGCAGCGGTCGTGGTGACCGGATCGACGTCGGCTCACCGCGGAAATCCCGGCTTCGGGGTGTACTCCGCGTCGAAGGCCGCGCTGCGTCAGTTCGTCCGGGTGTGGGCAGCCGAGTTGGCACCGCGGGGGATCAGGGTCAACACCATCGTCCCAGGTCCGGCCGACACCCCGGGGCTACGCGGCATCGCGACCGACGAGGCTTCGGTGCCTGCGCTTCTCGAGCAGATGGCCGGGAGCACCACGCTGGCGCGGGTGGCGAACCCCGACGAGATCGCCGCCGCGGTGCTGTTTCTGGCCACCGATCAGTCCAGTTTCGTCACCGGCAGCGAGCTTTTCGCCGACGGCGGCGAGGTCCAGACCTACCCGTAAGAGTGGCGCCAGGCACCGGTCAAGTGCGACACGGGCCTGTGCCGCGGCCTAGTATCGCCGCTGCGGCAGCCCGGGATTCCTCAGAAGCGTTCTCGCAGTGGACGGTCGTCGACCGTGCCGCGGTAGATCCCGCGGTCGATCAGCCGGGGAACGACCTCGTCGATGAACTCCCGGATGGACGTGGCCCCCGCGGAGAACATCAGGTTGAAGCCGCCGACGTTACCGTCCTGGAACCAGGCGGCGAAGTCGTCGACGATGTCGTCGTAGGAGCCGATGAACTTGCGGTGGGTCGCACCGCCGCGGCCAACCGCTTGGGCGACGACATCGCGCATCGTGGCACCCGGATGCTGCTGAATCCAGGTGTAGAGGCTGACGTAGTTCGCGAACGCGCTGGCGATGGTCGCTTCGACGTCTTCGGGCCGGGGAATAAGGTCGTGGGGGAACGGATCGTTGATGTCGTCGTAGGGGACATCGATACCGAACTGGCCCAACGCAAATGGGGCGATGAGGTCCCACTTGACGTAGTTGTCCAGATCGTGCATCCGTTCTTCTGCTTCTTTGGCCGTGCGCCCGAGGTAGGGAATCAGGCCAGGTATCGGCGGAACCGAGCCCGGCGCGCGTCCGGCTTGCACCAGAGCCTTGTCCAACGTGTCGCGATAGTCGGCAGCGCCCTCGCGGGTTGAGCTGTTGGTGAACACCATCTCGGCATATTTCGCGGCGAGTTTGATCCCCGGCCCGGATCCGCCCGCCTGGGCAAGAAACGGGCGGCCTTGTCGGCTGGGTGCGACGTTCAGCGGCCCGCTGACCTGGAAAAGGGCGCCGCGGTGGTCGATCGGCTCCGCATAAAACCGGGTCAGGCCGTCGGGATCTCGCCGCAACTCGCGGTTCTCCCAGAGCGCGCGAACGACTTCGAGGAATTCGTCGGCGCGCCGATAGCGCGTCTCTCGGTCGAGGTGTTGTTCGAAGCTGTAGTTGAGTGCGAATTTGTCGCCCACCGAGGTGACCGCGTTGAATCCGGCGCGCCCATCGCTGACCTGGTCCAGCGAGGCCAGCAGGCGCGCCAGATTGTAGGGGTCGTAGAAGGTGGTCGACGCTGTCGCAATGAGCCCGACGTGGGTGGTGTGCTGAGCTATCGAGGCCAACGCCGTGATGGGTTCGGCGGGGCCGCCGTCGAAGGCCGGTGAGTTCTGCATGCCAGGGATATCACCGATGAACAGGGCGGTGAACAAGCCCTCGTCGCCGAACCTGCCATACTCCAGTAGCCGCTCGAATGCGCCGCGTTCAGCGATGCCGTGCGCCTGTTCGTACCCGCGCGCACCCTGGTGCAGGTTGATGTCGTTGGCAACCAGGTTCAGATGCAAGAACCGTTTCTCGGGCATCTGCTCTCCTTATCGATGGGGCGCGCCGTCAGCGCATGGTGGCATGCAGCGCGTCGGTCATCGCATCTATCGCGGCGTCATGCTCGAGGGGCCAGCCGTCGACCAACCACAGATGCATGAACGAATCGACCATCGTGTACATCATCGCGATAGCAAGGCGGAGTTCACTTTCCGTGGCGCCAGGCATGACGCCACGGCGCCCCCATTCCTCGAGGTCGGCTTCCATCGTCTCCCGATGTGCGGCAGCGAACTCCGGATCGACCGCGCGCGCCTGGTGCAGCACCTTGTAAAGCTCGGGCGCGGAGGTGTAGAAGGCGACCACCTTTTCGAAAAAGCCCCGGATCGAGGGCCGCCCCTGTGCGCCGCCGCGCGGTGCGTCCTGTTCGGACCACACCATCATCCGGGTGTTGCGGAGCTCGCGAAGTACAGCGACCTTGCTGTCGAAATGCAGGTAGAAGGTGGCCCTACCGATCCCGGCCCGGCGTGCGATGTCGTCGATGGTCACCGCAACGTAGCCGCGCTCGGCGAACACCTCCAGTGACGCCTCCAAGATGTGCTCACGGGTGAGGATGCGGTGCCGGTCCCGCATCGTAAGTTTCGGAGCGGTCTCGGCCATTTAGGTCAGCACAACCCCGTCGAGTTGGTCGTCGGCCCGCCACTTACTCAACATGTCGAAGAACTCGACGGGCTTGCCACCGAAGTTGGTCGAGAGCATGCCGTGCGGGTTGTCACGGTCGCCCTCGGAGCTCAGGTAGCTGGGCGTGCAGTCGGCGTAGAAGGCCTTGGCGTTGACCGACGATTCGTTCATCGTCTGCAACCACTCTTCTTCGGCCTCCTGGGTGGCCTCGATGGTGGTGGCGTTGCGCTCAACCCACTTTCCGATCAGATAGGCCAGATGCCGTGCCCGTTCTTCGGCGGTATGGGTGTAGTTCGGTGACACACCGGACTGGGTATAACCGAGGAAGAAGCAGTTCGGGAATCCGTGAGTCTGCAGCCCGTGCAGAGTCCGCATGCCCTTGTCCCATTTATCGCTCAAGCGCACACCGTCTCTGCCGACGATTTCGAATCCGAGGCGCCGGGTGAACGCGGTACCGACTTCGAATCCGGTGGCGAAAATCAGCGCGTCCAGCTCGTAATTCACGCCGTTGACCACGGCCCCGTTCTCGGTGAATCGCTCGACGCCGCGGCCGTCGGTGTCGACGAGTTCGACGTTGTTGCGATTGAAGGCCTCCAGGTACTCGTCGTGAAAACCGGTCCGTTTGCAGTTCAGCCGGTACCAGGGTTTCAGCGACTCCGCGGTCTTGGGATCCTTGACGGTGTCGTCGATGCGCCCACGCAGCCGCTCCATCACCTCATAGTCGGTCTCGTAGAGGAAGTCGGCGATCTCGGTGGGCGTCATCTCACGTCCCCGACGTGCGGTTTCGCGGGCGACGGCAGGATCGTTGAGCGCCAGGGCGTTGTGGGTCCATCCATCGTCGACGAGGTCGAGTTCGGTTTCGACGCCGGCGGTCACTCGGGTGAAGTTCTCCATCCGTTCGCGCTGCCATCCGGGTTGCAGGCTCGCGGCCCACGTCGGGTCGGTGGGGCGGTTGCCGCGTTCGCCGACGGTGCTGGGGGTGCGTTGGAAGACGTAGAGCTTTTTTGCCCAGCGCCCGAGGTGCGGTACGCACTGCAGGCTGGTCGCGCCGGTTCCGATGATGCCGACCGTCTTGTCGGCGAGTCGGGTCAGTCCGCCGTCCTCGTCTCCACCGGTGTAGTCGTAGTCCCACCTGCTGGTATGGAAGGTGTGGCCGCGGAATTCGTTGATGCCGGGAATGCCGGGGAGTTTGGGCCGGGTCAGTGAACCCGGTGACACGGCCACCAGGTTCGCGGTGAACCGGTCGCCACGATCGGTGCTCAGCTGCCACAGATTGGCATTGTCGTCCCAGGTCATTCCGGTGATCGTGGTCTGCAGCAACGCGTTGCGGTACAGCCCGTAGTGTCGCGCGGCGGCTTGCAGATGCTCGCGGATCTCTTTGCCGTGGGCATAGCGCTCGGTAGGGATGTAGTTCAGTTCCTCGAGCAGCGGCATGTAGATGTAGGACTCGATGTCGCACTGAATACCCGGGTAGCGGTTCCAATACCAGGTGCCACCAAAGTCGCCGGCGGTGTCGACGATCCTGATGTCGTCGACACCGATTTCTTGCAGACGCACCGCAGCGACCAGACTGCCCAGCCCGCCGCCGATGATCAACACCTGGACGTGGTCGTTGACGGGATCACGTTCGACGCGCTCGACGTACGGGTCGTCGGCGTAGTGGGAGAAGTCCGCGGTGACCTCCACGAACTGCTCCACCGCTTCGGGTCGGATTCGCTTGTCACGTTCCAAGTTGTACTTGGCACGCACCCATGTCGGGTCGTACGTCGGCGGCTTCGGGCCCAGGGATTCAGTGGTGTCTGACACCTCGGTTGCGCTCCTCGTCTCGAGCCGTTTCGCTAGACACTGTGTCTGGCGAACAGATACTGCGTCATCTTGCCAGACACGCGGTATGTTATGCCAG
>CAZLTV010000035.1:0-26283 GCA_964562545.1 uncultured Mycobacterium sp.
ACCTCGACGAAGAAACCCGCCGTCGGGTGCAGCTCAATCCGCTGCGTGTGCTCGACGACAAGCGCCCGCACGTGCGGGAGATGACTGCGGCCGCGCCGGTGATGCTCGATCACCTGTCCGATGCGGCCAAGCAGCACTTCGATACGGTGCTGGCGCACCTGGACGCCCTCGGCGTGCCGTATGTGATCAATCCGCGCATGGTGCGCGGGCTGGATTACTACACGAAGACGACGTTCGAGTTCGTGCACGACGGTCTGGGCGCTCAGTCGGGGATCGGTGGCGGCGGACGCTACGACGGGTTGATGCGTCAGCTCGGCGGGCAGGATCTGTCCGGTATCGGGTTCGGGCTCGGCATCGACCGCACGTTGCTCGCGCTGCGTGCCGAGGGCAAGACCGTCACCGATGGTGCCCGCGTCGATGTGTACGCCGTCCCGCTGGGCGCGGAGGCGAAGGTTGCGCTGGCGGTGTTGGCTTCCAGGCTGCGGGCCATGGGAGCGCGGGTGGACATGGCGTATGGGGATCGCAGCCTCAAGGCCGCGATGAAGGGCGCCGACCGATCCGGTGCCGCGATCGCGTTGGTGGCCGGTGACCGCGACCTGGAGGCCGGCACTGTCGGGGTCAAGAGCTTGTCCACCGGAGAGCAGGTCGACGTCGGAGTGGACGCCGTCGTCGCCGATGTGCTGTCGCGCCTCGGCCGATAACTGCCGGCCGACCGGCCTAGGTGCGAGCGTGCGTGTCTGCGGGCGACACGCCGTGCAGCAGCCGGAGTCCACGCACGCTCGCGGAGGTGCCGCTTGCGCTAGATCGTCATCGCCGCGCGCACCTCGGCCTCCGATGAGGACCCGCCGACGCCGCTGGACGTGATCCGGCCCGACTCGATGACGTAGTAGCGCTGCGAGGACTCCAGCGCGAAACCGATGTGCTGCTCGACGAGCAGCACGCCGAGGTTGCCGCGGTTGGTCAGCGCGGTGATGGCCTGCTCGATCTCGGCGACAACCGACGGCTGGATACCCTCGGTCGGCTCGTCGAGGATCAAGCATTTGGGCGTGGTGATCAGTGCGCGTGCGATGGCCAGCTGCTGGCGCTGACCGCCCGACAGCAGGCCGGCGCGGCGGGTGAGCAACTCCTTGAGCGCGGGGAACAGATCGAGCTGTTCGTCGATGAGCTGTTTGCCGTTCTTTCGCCCGTCGGCGACGACCTGAAGGTTCTCCGCCGTGGTCAGCTGCCCGAATGACTGCTGGCCTTGCGGCACGTACGCCAGCCCGCGGGCCACCCGGGCGCTGGGCCGCAACTTGGTGATGTCGTCGCCGTCGAACAGCACCTTGCCCTTCGAGCACTTCAGCAATCCCACGGCAGCACGAAGCAGCGTCGTCTTGCCTGCACCGTTGTGTCCCATCACCGCCGCGACCCCGTCGGAGGGCACCTCGATGCTGACGCCGTGAATCACCTCCGTCCGGCTGTAACCGCAGTAGACGTCGACCAACTCGAGCATTAGGACTTCTCCTCGATCAGCTCAGCGGAGTCTTGCTCGTCGTCGGAAGCCCCGGCCGCCGCGGTGCCGAGATACACCTCCTGGACTTTGGGGTTGGCTTGCACCTCGGCCACCGAACCCTCGGCGATCACCTGTCCGCGGGCGAGCACCGTGACCGATGTCGCGAAGGCGCGCATGAAATCCATGTCGTGTTCGACAACCACGACGGTTCGCTCACCTCCGATGCGGCGCAGCAGATTCCCGGTCTCCTCGCGCTCTTCGTGGCTCATTCCCGCGACGGGTTCGTCGAGCAGCAGCACGTCGGCGTTCTGCACCAAAAGCATGCCGATCTCAAGCCACTGCTTTTGGCCGTGGGCGAGAATCCCGGCCGGCTTGTCCATCAGTGCGGTCAGGCCGGTCACATCGAGTGCTTCCTCGATCGCGGGCAGGACACCGTGGCGTCGGCGCAGCATCGTCCACGGTGAGCGCCCGGCGCCCGCCGCGATGTCGAGGTTCTGCAGCACAGTCAGCTCCTCGAACACGCTGGCGGTTTGGAAGGTACGCCCGACGCCGCGGCGGGCGATCTGGTGAACCTTCTTGCCAAGCAACTCCACACCGGATTTGTTGATCGATCCCGTCGCCGACACCAGGCCGGTGATCGCATCGATCACGGTGGTCTTGCCGGCCCCGTTCGGGCCGATCAGGAACCGCAGGTCGCCCTGGAACAGGGTGAGGTCGACCCCGCTCACTGCTTTAAAACCGTCGAAATCGACTGTCAGGTCGCGGACTTCGAGGTACTGGGTGCCCATGCCGACGTTACCGCCGGGCACCGGTTCCTTTCCTGCATCGATGCCCGTCTCGACGTCTGGGTCGGTCACGGCTGTGCACCCACTTTCGCGGTCTCTGGTTCCGGGTCGGGTTCGGCCGTCGGCTCGGTCGTCTTTCGGCGCCGCCGGGCCCACAGCATGCCCAGGCCTGCCAGGCCGGCCGGGAAGAAGCCGACCACCACGATGAACAGCGCACCTTGGGCGTAGATCCACCCCGAGGGGTACTGCTCGGAGAACAGTGTCTGCGCCCACGCGACGCCGATAGCGCCCAACACCGGCCCGAGCAGGGTGGTCCTACCGCCGATCGCGACACCGATGAGGAACGCGATGGAGGGCAGGATGCCGACCTGCGAGGGAGTGATGAAGCCGACGATCGGAGCGAACAGAGCGCCGGCGACGCTGGCGAACAGCGCCGCAACCGTATAGGCGACGACTTTGGTGTTCGCAGGGTCGTAGCCGAGGAACCGGACCCGCTCTTCGCCGTCGCGTACCGCGACGAGCAACTCGCCGTAGCGGCTCTGCATCAGCTGGCGCACCACCGCGACAACCACCAGTAGGACGGCGGCGGCGATGAAATACAGCATCTGCTGGTTGACCGGATCAGCGAGCCGGAAACCGAAGAAATTCCGGAAACCGTTGAGCCCGTTGGACCCACCAAACAGCTCGGCCTGACCGATCAGCAGGATCGCCATGGCGGCAGCAAGTGCCTGCGACAGGATCGCGAAGTAGGCGCCCTTGACTCTGCGTTTGAACACGCCAAGCCCGAGAAGGGCCGCGATGCCCGCCGGGATGACAAGGATCGCCACCAGCGTCACCAACGGCGACGCGAACGGCACCCATAGCGCGGGAAGTTCTGACACGCCGGCGATCTGCATGAAATCCGGTACCGCGTTTTCGGCGAGCTCGGCGTCGGCGATCTTGAGATGCATGCCCATCATGTAGCCGCCGAGGCCGAAGAAGACCCCCTGACCCAGCACCAACATGCCGCCGCGACCCCATGCCAGACCGATTCCGACGGCGACGATTGCATAACACAAGAACTGCGCCAGCAGGCTGAGCCGGAAGCTCGAGAGCACCGCCGGGGCGATCCCGAACAGCACCACGGCGGCAACACCGAACCCGGCCCAGGTCTGCCAGCGTCCGATCAGTGCCGATATCGCTCCTCGCGTGCGCGGTGCCGAATTCGCTCCTCGCGTGCGCGGTGCCGAATTCGCTCCTCGCGTGCGCGGTGCCGAATTCGCTCCTCGCGTGCGCGGTTCCCTCATGCCAGACTCCTTGTCCGCACAGTGAACAGACCCTGCGGGCGGACCTGCAGGAAGATCACGATGATCACGAAGACAATCACCTTGGCCAGCGATGCCGTGGTGTTGTATTCGATGAACGAGTTAAGGAAGCCCAGCGCGAACGCGGCGATCACCGTTCCCTTGATCTGGCCCAATCCACCAACGACGACCACCAGGAAGGCGTCGATCAGATAGCTCTGACCGATGGTGGGGCTCGTCGAACCGATCAGGGTCAGCGCCACCCCGGCTACTCCGGCCAGGCCGGAGCCGATGAAGAACGTGGTGATGTCGGTCTTGCGTGACGAGATCCCGCTCGTCTCGGCGAGATCGCGGTTTTGCACCACCGCCCGGATACGCCGACCCATCGGACTGGCTTTGAGCGCAACGGCAAGAGCGGTGACACACACGATGGCCAAGACCAGTATGAACAATCGGGTCTTGGGCACCACGGCGCCGAAGATCTCCACTCCGCCGGATAGCCATGGCGGAGCGAACACATTCTTGGCGGGTGCGCCGAAAATGTCGCGCGCCAGCTGCTGGAGCACCAGACCGACACCGAAGGTCACCAGCAGGGTGTCCAGCGGGCGGTGGTACATCCGGTTGATCAGCGTGACCTCCAGCAGCGCGCCCATGGCGCCGCCGACGACGAATCCGACTACCAAGGAGACCAGCAACGAGACGCCGGCGTTGGAGATGACCTGCTGCACCACGTAGGCGGTATAGCAGCCGGCCATGATGAATTCGCCGTGCGCCATGTTGATGACGCCCATCTGGCCGAACGTCAGCGAGAGACCCAGTGCCGCAAGCAACAGGATTGAGCCGAGGCTCAATCCTGTTGCCAGCTGCCCAATCAGGACATCCATGTGCGCGTTAGCCCGAAAGGCCCTCGGCCCATGGGTATCCCTCGAGGTAGGGGTCGGGCTCGATCGGCCCGGGGGATTCCCAGATGGTGTAGATCAGGCCATCGGAGCGGATCTCGCCGATCCGTGCGGTCTTGGTGATGTGGTTGTTGTCGCCGTCGATCTGGACCAGTCCCTCGGGGGCGTCGAACTGCACGCCACCTGCGGCTTCCTGAACATCGGCCACGGCGAACGAGTCGGCCTTCTCCACGGTGTTCTTCCACAGGTAGACCGAAACGTAGGCGGCCTCCATCGGATCGGAGGTGGGCTTGTCGGCGCCGAACTTCTCCTTGTACGCCGCGACGAACTCGTTGTTCACCGGGCTGTCGATCGTTTGGTAGTAATCCCATGCCGTCAGCTGGCCCTCGATGTTCTGGACACCGATCCCGCCGACCTCTTCTTCGGCAATGGACACCGACACCACCGGCATTTCCTGCGGGGTCAGGCCCACGTTCTTGTACTCACGGAAGAAGGCCACGTTGGAGTCGCCGTTGAGCGTGTTGAACACCGCGTCGGCGCCCGAGGCGCGGACCTTGTTGACGATTGTCGAGAAATAGGTCGAGCCCAGCGGTGTGTAGTCCTCACCGAGGATTTCGATGTCGTTGGCTGCCGCGTAGGCCTTGATGATGCGGTTGGCGGTTTGCGGGAACACATAGTCGCTTCCGACCAGGTACAGCGAGGTGGTGCCCTGTTCCTTGAGGTAATCGAGTGCAGGCACGATCTGCTGGTTGGTGGTGGCCCCGGTGTAGAAGATGTTGGGGGAGGATTCGAGGCCCTCGTACTGCACCGGGTAGTAGAGCAGGGCGTTGTTGTCCTCGAAGACCGGCAGCATGGCCTTGCGGCTTGATGAGGTCCAGCCGCCGAACACGGCCGCCACGCAGTCGCTGCTGATCAGCTTCTGGGCTTTCTCGGCGAACACCGCGGGTTCGGAGGCGCCGTCCTCGGCGACCAGCTCGATTTGCTTGCCCAAGACGCCGCCGTCGGCGTTGATCTGTTCGACGGCGAGATCAATGGCGTTGCGGACGGTGACCTCGGAAATTGCCATTGTGCCCGACAGTGAGTTCAAGGCTCCGACTTTGATGCTGTCGCCTGAGGTGTCTACGCAGGACTCCGCGTTTGCTGAACTCTCCTCGCCCGCGCGGCTGCCGCAGCCCGCCAGTAGGAGGGCGGTGGCTGCCAGGATGCTTCCGGCCGCCAGGGCGGACCGATTGGGGGAGTGGCGACGGGGGTGGTGCATACACAGCCTTTCTGCAGGGAAACAGCGCTCATCCGCAGATGAGACGCCATGTGGTGGAAACGAAGAGTGGTTTGAAAATTGTCGCTGATGTCACAGTGCAGGTGCTGCTTGGGCACGCTAAAGCGCTCGTGTTTCTAAGAAGTGTCTGTATGTGACATTTGAATTAACGCCGACTCGGCGTCAAGATTGGTTTGCTGGTATTCTATTGCGCCGGTAGAAACGATTCGAAACCGTGTTGTGGGTAACGATCCGGTACCGTCCGGCGATGTGACCAACATGCGAACAGCTACAGCCAAGGTAAGTGCGGCAGTCGGGGTGTCTCTGGTGGCGGCAGCAGCGTCGGTTGCGCTAAGTCCTGTGACGGCACACGCTCAGGAGGCTCACCAGGTCCGGTACACCCTGGTCTCGGCGGGCGCCTACGAGTTCGACATCTTCTATCTGGCGAGCCAGCCCCCCAGCATGGAGGCGTTCAACGCCGACGCCTACGCCTACGCCACCCGGGAAAAGGTCAGCCTGGCGCCCGGGGCGCCGTGGGTGTTCGAAACGACCATGGACGATCCACAGTGGGCGATCATGCAGGTCAGCTCCACCACGCGGGGTGGGCAGGCGGCGCCGAACGCACACTGTGACATCGCTGTCGACGGCCAGATCGTGGTGCAGCACGACGACCCCTACAACGTGCGCTGCCAGCTGGGTCAGTGGTGAGCCGTCCGGTCTGAGTGCCTGGTCAGGCCGGCCAACGGTGCCGGGAGCGGCCCTCGGTGCAGGATGCCCAGCCGCTGAGTGGCCCGCGTCAGCGCGACGTACAGGTCTGCGGCCCCATTGGGGCCGTCGGCAAGGATCTGAGCCGGCTCCACCACGAGCACAGCGTCGAACTCCAGTCCCTTGGTGGCCGACGGCGCTGACACCCCGGCCATGCCCGGCGGGCCAATGACCACGCTGGTTCCGGCGCGGCCATCCTCGTCCCGAACGAATCGTTCTATGGCGGACTGCAGTTCGTCCTCGTCGACCTGCTCGGACCAGGGCTGGACGCCTGTCGCGCGCACCGATTCGGGGGGTCGGACACCCGGAGCGAACTCCGCCAACAGCGCGGCGGCGACGGTCATGATCTCCGCCGGGGTGCGATAATTCACCGATAGCGAGCGATAAACCCAACGGCCGGGGACGTAGGGCTGCAGTGCCGTCTCCCATGAGCGGGTCCCCGCCGCCGAGCGCCGTTGCGCAAGATCGCCGACGATGGTGAAGGAGCGGCTCGGGCAGCGCCGCATCAACACTCGCCAGTCCATCTCGGACAGTTCCTGGGCTTCGTCGACCACGACGTGGCCGTAGGTCCAATCCCGGTCGGCCGCAGCACGTTCGGCCAGGTCGCGGCCGTCGCGTTCGAGGAAGCGCTCCGCGAGGTTCTCGGCGTCGATGATGTCCTTGGCGAGTAGTTGGTCCTCGTCGTCCATCAGGTCCTCGCGGCCGATCATGAGGTCCAGCACCCCTGCCGCGTAGGCGGCCTCCTCCTGACGCTCCCGTTCGGCGGCCTCGTCGCCGGAGCGGTCCCGGCCTAGCAGGTCGACCAGTTCATCGAGCAACGGCACGTCAGAAACGGTCCAGGCGCGCCCGTCAGCTCGCCACAACGCCGGATCGGCGCCCGCGGTAGCCAACCGCTCCGGCGAGGAATATAACTCTGCGAGAACGGTTTCCGGAGTGAGAACCGGCCAGAGCTCGGCCAGTGCCGCGGCAAACCCGGCATGGTCGTCGAGTTCGTCGACGAGATCCGCGCGCAGATGCTCCCAGGCTGCACGGTCGTCGCGAGTCAGCCATCCGCGTCCGATCTTGGCGATAGCGCGTTCGGTCAGCACCCAGGTGATCACGTCGATGAACACCGCGCGGGCTTCATTGTGCGGCTGCTCGCTGGCACGGGCTTCCTGGATAGCCCACTCGGCCGTCTCGGCGTCGATGCGCACCGAGACGTCGGACAGGTTGATCGGAATGGGATCCGTCGGGGTGCGCTGCCGGTCGGCCACCGCCGCAGCGAGGACGTCCAGAATTCCTAACGAGCCTTTGGCGGTCGCGGCTTCCGGGGTGTCCTCGGTGGTTACGTGCAGGCCTGGAACCAACTCGCCGGTGGTGGTGAACACCACGTTCGTCTCGCCCAGCGACGGCAGCACCCGGCCGATGTGGTTCAGGAAGGCCGCGTTCGGCCCCACGACGAGCACGCCCTGGGTTTCCATGCGTTTGCGCTTTGTGTAAAGCAGGTAGGCGACGCGGTGCAGCGCGACGACGGTCTTGCCGGTGCCCGGCCCGCCTTCAATGACCAGCACCCCCGGATGGTCCGAGCGGATGATCTCATCCTGTTCGGCCTGAATGGTGGCCACGATGTCGCGCATGCCCTCGCCGCGCGGCGCGTTGACCGCTGCCAACAGCGCCGCGTCGCTGGACCCGTCCGGCTGGTCCTCATCCGGCCCGCCGAACACCTCATCGGTGAAGTCAATGAGGCGACGGCCCAGGCTGTGGAACTGTCGCCGCCTGTGGACATTCTCCGGGTTCGCCCCGGTGGCGACGTAGAACGGTCGCGCCGCGGGGGCCCGCCAGTCGACCAGTAACGGGTCGCTGTCGTCGTGGGCGTCGAACAGCCCGATGCGCCCGATGTAGGTGCACTCGCCTGAGCGGCTGTCCAGCCGGCCGAAGCACAGTCCGTGGTCGGCCACGTTCCACCGGTGCATCTGTTGTGCCAGCGCCCGGACTTCGACGTCGCGGTCCAGCAACGTCTCGCCATGCCCGCGTAGTGCAGCGGCGTATCTGGTGTGCAGCCGTGTTCGTTCGGCGTCCAGGCGCTCGTAGAGACCGGCCACGTAGGCCCGCTCGGCGCGCAGTTCGTCATCGTGATTCGCAGTCGACATGGGCCCCTTAGGGTTATGGAGGTGAGGGTGCGATTCTGCGGCATCACCCCGGTCTTGCCGCAAGCCCACCTGGCCAGGATAGGCTGAAAACAGGCCGGGCAAGAGCACCCTTGACACTCTATCGAACATATGTTCGCATAGAGTATGCGGTGGGCGGGTCAAGGTGTCGGCGTCGACGATGGCGCACTTCCCGGTTTGGCACGCATCGGCCTGATCCGCAGCGTGCGTACCCCGAAGTTCGAAGGCATCACCTTCCATGAGGTCATGTGCAAATCGGCCCTGAACAAAGTGCCCAAGTCGGCCGCCGGGTTGCCTTTCCAATACACCGTGAACGCATATCGCGGGTGTTCCCATGCCTGCCGGTACTGCTTTGCCAGACCGACCCACGAATACCTGGAGTTCGACTGCGGTCGCGACTTCGATACGCAGATTGTGGTCAAGACGAACGTCGCCGAAGTGCTTCGGCGCGAACTGCGCAGGCCGTCGTGGACACGGGAAACCGTTGCGCTGGGCACGAATACTGATCCTTATCAGCGTGCCGAGGGGCGCTATGCACTGATGCCGGGGATTATCGCGGCGCTGCGCGACTCTCGAACGCCGTTGTCGATTTTGACCAAGGGCACCTTGCTGCGCCGCGATCTGCCGTTGCTTGTCGACACCGCGCAACGGGTTCGGGTCGGTGTGGCGGTCTCGCTGGCTGTCGCCGACCCGGATTTACACGCCGAGGTCGAACCTGGCACGCCGACACCCCAGGCCAGGCTGGCTCTGATCTCGGCGGTGCGCGCGGCCGGACTCGACTGCCACGTCATGGTGGCCCCGGTGCTGCCGCACTTGACCGACTCCGAGGAGCACTTAGATGCGCTCCTCGGAGGAATCGCGGCGGCCGGCGCCACCAGCGCGACGGTGTTCGGGCTGCATTTGCGGGGCACCACGCGGGGATGGTTCATGGACTGGCTGGCCCGCACCCGCCCGGATCTTGTCGGGCCATACCGCAGCCTGTACCGCCGTGGCGCCTATCTGCCCGCCGAATACCGGGCGATGCTGCAGGGCAGGGTGGCACCGCTGGTGGCCAAGCATCGGCTGGCCGGTGACAGCAGCGCGTTCCGGGAGGTGGCGCCGCCACCGCAGCCGGTCGCGGCGTACCAACCCGCGCTGTTCTGAGCTCGGGGGCTCAGCTCTTGTTGCGTTTGACCTGGTTGAACGGGACACCACGGTCGGCGGCGAACTCGCGAGGGAAGCCCAGGATTCGCTCGCCGATGACGTTGCGTGCCATCTCCGTCGTGCCGCCGCCCAGCGAACCGGTCTGGCGGGAGAGGTAGCGCACACCGATATCGAGCAGGCCAGTGCCTTCGTCGACTACTCCGGCGGTGCCGGAGATGGCCAGAGCCGTGTCCAGCTCCAGCTCCGTGGTCTCGGCGTAGAACAACCTGATCAAGGTGCCCGCGGTGGGTGGCAGCGAACCGTCGGTCACCCCTCGGTAGACGTGGTCGATCAGGTGCTCTTTGACCATGCGACGCACCAACGCGCGTCCAGCGAGCTCCTGGATCCGGGGATCGTCGCCCTGCCCGGTGGCCTCGGCCAGCGCGACATGGTTGGGCGGCATCTCGTTGTTGTTCTCGGCGCCTGTGCCGCTGGCGTATTCCGACCCACCGCCGACGGCGCGTCGCTCATGGAACAGTTGGCGCGAAGCCACTGTCCAACCGTCGTTGACTTCGCCGACGACCGCGTCGTCGCCGAGCTCGAGACCGTCGAAGAATTCCTCGCAGAACTCCTCGTTACCGTTGACTTCCTTGATGCGGCGCATCGTGATGCCCGGCGCGCTCAGCGGGACGAGGAACATGGTCAGGCCCTCGTGCTTGGGCCGGTTCCAGTCGGTGCGCGCCAGCATCAAACCGTAGTCACCGGCAAAGGCGCTGGTGCTCCACGTCTTGGCGCCGTTGATGATCCACTTGTCTGCCTGACGATCCGCACGGGTGATGACCCCGGCCAGATCGGATCCTCCGTTGGGCTCGCTGAGTAGCTGCACGAGGATTTCATCGCCACGTATCGCAGCGGAGATGCGCTCGCGCTTCTGCTCTTCGCTGCCCATGTCGAGCAGGGTCGCAGAGCAGATCGTGAAGGACGGGGTATTGAGGATCAGCGGCATTTCGTAATAGCGAGACTCCGCGTTGAACGCCTTCTGGTAGGCGAAATCCAGGCCCAGGCCACCGTATTCGCGGGGAAAACAAATACCGGCGAAGCCGCCCTCGTAGAGCTTTTTCTGAAGTTCCTTGGCGCGGTCCCAGGATTCGGCTTCGGCGCGCACCGACATCGGCGGGTCGTCGGGGTCGATCGGCGGCATGTTCTCGGCCAGCCATGTTCGCGCTCGCGCGGCGAACTCCTCGACGGTCTCGGTGGTCTCGGATGAGGTCACGGTGTCGGTCATGCCTGCGACTTCCTGCTCAGCGCGTACACGGCGCGGTGATGGTCTTCCGGTGAGCCGTACATGGCGCGGTAGAGGGCTACCCGGCGCAGATAGAGGTGAAGGTCGTGCTCCCAGGTCACCCCGATGCCGCCATGCAACTGGACGCAGTCCTGCACGATTACCGGGGCTCTATCGGCCACGTAGGCTTTTGCGACGCTGGCGACTTTGGCGGCCTCAGGTGATCGGTCCGACACTGCGTCGACGGCGGCCGCGGTTGTGCCCCGGCACGCTTCGAACCACATCTTCATGTCCGCGGCGCGATGCTTGATTTCCTGATATGACGCCAGCGGACGGCCGAAGCTGTGCCGGTCGAACAGCCACTGATTGGTCATCGCGAGCACGGTGTCGAGAATTCCGACGAGTTCGGCGCACTGCAGCACCAGCGCTACCTGGTGTTGACGCCCGATGATCGCGGCGGTCTGCTCGGCGGTGCCGAGTGCGGCGCTTTCGGGGATCTCCACGCCGCCGAACTCGATTCGGGCATAACGCTTAACCATGTCGACCGAGGCCTGCGTGGTCACTGTGACCCCGGGCGCATCGGTCGGGACCAGGAACTGGCGGATGTTGCCGTCACACTCGGCGATCACCAGGACGACACCGCTTTCGGCTCCGGCCTCGACGCGGTCCTTGACGCCGTCGATGCGGTAGCCGGAGTCGGTGCGGGTCGCAGCGGCGGCGATGCCGGTCTGCGACGGCGTGAAGGGCAACTGTGGCTCGTAAGCCGCCCAGGACGCGACCAGCTCGCCGGACACTAGCGCCTCGATCGTCTCTTCGTGGCCGTGCGGCGCTTCCACGAGGCCGGCCAGGACCACGCTCACCGGATGTAGCGGTCCGGGTGCGACGGTGTGCCCGATCTGTTCGGCAACCAACGCCAGATCGGCCAGTCCGTTTCCGGACACGCTGCCGCCGCCGAGCTCCTCGGGGACCAGCAGGCTTGCCCACCCCAGTTCGGCCGCCCGCTGCCACCAATCGGGTTCGAAGGAGGCTTCGTTGGCATATAGCTCACGGACGTGGCTCAGGGATGCCTGCTTCTCGAGGAATGTCTGCGTCGTCGAAACGAACAGCATCTGTTCCGGGTTGGCGGTCTCGGTCATGGGTGCGCGAAAGCCTCTCGGGGTGGGAATCCGATCAGCCGCGGCCGTGCCGGCAGGTGCCGGCGCGGCCGCGGCTGACCGACGGCAGTGTGATCAGGCGATGACCAGAGCGGGCACGTCTGGCTTGAAGACCTTCTTGTTCGGAACCTTGAACAGATCGACCAGGTTGCCGCCCATAACCTTCCGGATGCCCGCTTCGTCGAGGCCCTGTGCCTCCAGGTCGCCGACCAGGTTGATCGGGTCGGCCAGCCCCTCGGGGTGCGGCCAGTCCGAGCCGAAGATGATCCGGTCAATACCGCACAGTTCGGACATCTTCTTGAAGTCGTCTTCCCAGAACGGCGCCACGTAGACGCAGCGCTTGAAGGCCTCGATCGGGTCCTCCGGGAACTCCTGAGGCATCTTCGAGTACACGTCCTTGAACTGGTAGAACAGGTAAGGCACCCAGGATGCGCCGTTCTCGATCGACAGGATGCGCAGGTCCGGGTTACGGGTCAGGGCGCCGTGGCAGACCAACGCCGCCATGGTGTCCTCGATGGGGCGCTTGCCCATCGCGACCATGCGGAATGACGTCGGCTTGAACGGCAGGAACTCGTCGGCGGGTTCCCAGTCGTTGAGGTACTGGGCGTAGCCGCTGTCTGAGGCGTGCATGCAGACCGGGATGCCGGCCTTGACACAAGCGTCCCAGAACGGGTCGAACTCGGGCAGGCCGAGTGAGCGGCTGCCGCGGTAACCGGGGACCGGGGCGGGGCGGACCAGCACAGTCTTGGCGCCGCGTTCCAGGCACCATTCCAGTTCCTCGAGGGAGCGGTCCACGACGCCGAGGTTGATGACCGGGGTGGAGAAGATCCGGTCTGCGTAGTTGAACTGCCAGGTTTCGTACATCCACTGGTTGAGTGCATGGATGATGTCGAGGATCAGATCCGGATCGTCCTTCAACCGTTCCTCGACGAGGCTGGCCAGCGTCGGGAACATGATCGTGTAGTCCAGTCCGAGCCCGTCGAGAACCTCGAGGCGGGCTTGCGGATTGCGGAACGCCGGGATGGCCTTCATGGGTTTGCCCATGACCTCGCGGTAGCTCTTGCCGCCGCTGCCGTGGCGGAAGTATTCCTCCTGGGCGCCGGGCCGGGCCACCACCTCGAAGGTCGGGTTGGGGATGTAGTCGCTGATGTGGTTGCGCACCACGATCTTGGTGCGGCCCTTGACGTCGATGTAGTCGATGACGCCCTTGCGGTTCTCCGGGAGGAACTGCGTGAGCGCTTCCTTGGGCTCGTAGAAGTGGTTGTCAGCGTCGAAAACCGGATAGCTGAGATCGCGTGAGGGCATGTTGTGGGCTCCTGACATATTGCGTGGCTGGTGGTAATGGCATTACCGCGTCAGTGGTAACGACATTACCACGCTATGGTGTAACGCCGCCAGGGGTGAATGGAGCAGGATTCGTGCTGATCAGGGCTATTTTCGAAGTCAACGGGCGAGGCCGCGTACGCAGAACGTGTAGAGGTCGTCACCCTCGACGGGCACTCCGTTGAGTTCGCTGCCGAGATTGCGCAACCGCAGCGCACCCAACACGGTTTGCATCAGGATCGTGGCGTCGGTGTCGACATTCAGGTCGGCTCTGAAGGTGCCCTCGGAGATGCCGCGTCGCAGGATGTCGCCGATCAGACTGTGCAGCGGTGCCAGGACCTTCGCGAACTCCTTAGGGCGCGTCTCGAGCAGGTGATCGTTGTAGTAAGTCAGGCCCCGGTTGATGCTGTCCTGGGTGCTGGACTCGGCAGGGGCGCTGATCCGCAGGATCAGTGTGCGCAGCGCCTCGTCGCTGGTCAGGGGTTCGGTCTCGTTTCGCCACCGCTCGCTGGCATCAGCCATGATCCGCTCAACCAGGCCCAGTAGCAGTTCGTCCTTGGTGGCGAAGTGCTGATAGAAAGCGCGCAGCGAGGTCTTGGAGCGTTCGACGACCTCCAGAACGGTGAAGTCGGTGCGCCCGGTCTCGCCCAGGATGGCCAGAGCTGAACGCATGAAGCGGTTCGCCCGAGAGTCGGGCTCTGCGCCAGCGGGCTGGCTCGACTGTGCCTTCGTGCCACGTGTGGCCATCGATACGCCATCCTTGTCAACTTGGGGAATCGGGACAATCAATTGGTAATGACGTTACCGCTACGGGCGAACCTCGGTTATGGTTCCGTCTCGACGAACACCGAACGGGAGGCGAAGGCGCATGGCAACGGATTCGGCAGACACGCAGTGGACGGTGCAGGGACTGCTCGACCTGTTCGACGCGGAGCCCAGCGGGCCCGATACCTACACTGCCCAGACCGGCCTGGCCGCTGACGACGAACGGCAGGTGGTCGAGGGAACCCAGGTCCTGGCAGCGTCGATCGTGGCCGCTGCCAAGCGTTTTCCGGAGAAATCGATCCGGTCGGCCTACTCGGTGTTTGCCCGCGCCGTCCTGGTCGGGGCCGGACCGATCGAGCTCGACGTCGACGTCGTCAGCGAAGGTCGGTCGACAGCCAGTGCCATCGTGACAGCCAAGCAGAACGGAAAACCCTGCATCACCACGACGATCCTGGCCGACGTGCCGACCGCCGATGTGATCCGTCACCACCTGCCCAAACCCGAGGTCGCTGCGCCCGCCGACGCCAACGCGTCGCCCATGCCGATGGTCGGGCGTGAACTGCGGCTGGTCGACGTGCTCGACGTCAACAGCCCCGACGAGGTGGGCCCGCCCGAACTGTTCGCCTGGTTGCACTACGACCCGATCCCCACCCGCGATGACCTGGCCAAGGCCCTGATCGCGTACTTCACCGGCCACCTGGGCATTTCGACGACCATGCGGGCCCACGAGGGCATCGGCACCAGCCAGGCGCACCTGACCGTGTCGACCGCCCCGATGACGGTGTCGGTGAGCTTCCACGAGCCGGTGCGGTGGGACGGCTGGTTGCTGTACACCCACGAGAGCACCCAGGTCGGCGCCGGAATGTCCTATGTCCGTGGGACCGTGCACACCGAGGCGGGTGAGCTCATCGCCTCGTTCACCCAGGATGCCCTGATCCGCCCGCTGCGCACCACCGACACCACGATCAAGGAACAGTCGCGCCTTTAGAGCTGTGTGAGCAGCGCCGAACGCAGCACGTCGAGGGGCAGCCCGCCCAGATCCAGTGCCCGGCTGTGGAACTCCTTGAGTGAGAGCCCCCGCGCAAGCATGTCATCGCGCAGCTGTTGCCAGATCCGCTGACCGATCGCATAGGAGGGCGCCTGCCCGGGCCAGCCGAGATAGCGGTCGAGCTCGAAGCTCAGGTTCTCCTCGGCCATCGCGCTGTGCGACTGCAGGAACGTCCACGCCCGTTCGGCGTCCCAGATTCCACCGTCGGGCGCAGTCAGCCCGCAGTGCACTCCTATGTCGATGACCACCCGAGCCGCCCGGAACCGTTGGGCATCAAGCATTCCCATCCGATCGCCGGCATCGTCGAGCCAGCCCAGCTCGGCCATCAACCGTTCGGCGTAAAGCGCCCAGCCCTCACCGTGCCCGGACACCCAGCAGCCCATTCGGCGCCACCTGTTGAGCTGGTCGGCCAGCACCACCGCACGACCGATTTGCAGATGGTGCCCGGGTACGCCCTCGTGGAACACCGTCGTGGTTTCCTGCCAGGTGTGGAAGGTGTCCACGCCCAGTGGCACCGACCACCACATCCGGCCCGGGCGGGACAGATCCTCCGACGGACCGGTGTAGTAGATGCCACCGGTATGAGTGGGCGCGATGCGGCACTCCAGCCGACGCAGCGGCTCGGCGATGTCGAAATGATTGCCGGCCAACGATTGCACGGCGCGGTCGGACAGATCCTGCATCCAGTTCGCCAACGCGTCGGTGCCGTGGACGACGTAGCGGGCCTCGCTGTCGAGCCGCCGCAGCGCCTCGGCAGCGGTGGCACCGGGGTAGAGGCGCTCGGCGATCGCGTCCTGCTCGGCCACGATGCGCGCGAGTAGGTCCAGCCCCCACTCGTAGGATTCGTCGAGGTCGACGGCCGACCCCAGGAAACTGCGTGACAGCACCTGGTAGGCCTCGCGGCCACAGCCGTCGCTGTCACGGGCGTAGGGCCCGACGTCCTCGCGGAACACCCCGACCAGCCCGGCGTAGGCGTTGGCCGCATCCTCGGCGTGTCGGCGCAGTTCTTCGCGCAGCGCCACGTTGCCCGGCGCCGCGTTGGCCACCATCTGGGTGAACAGGTGCTGGATCTGGCCGGCCTGCTCGATCCCCCTGCGCACCTGGCGAGCCGCCGGGGGCCGGCCCGTCGACACCGCGGCACGCAACGCGTCGGCGTAACCGGCCGCCCGCTGCGGGATCTGAGAAAGCCTGCGGCTGATGGTGACCCAGTCGTCGTCGGTGTCAGTGGGCATCAGGTCGAACACGTCGCGCATCGTCTGCAGCGGGGAGGCGATGACATTCAGTTCGCCCAGGTCCAGGCCGGCGTCGTGCATATCGAGCAGGACGCCGAGTCGTTCCCGCATCGCGGCCATCGTGACGGCATCGGTCGCGTCGACGGGATCGGTGGAGTCGAGCTCGCGTAGTGCGGCGCGGGCCGCCTCGGCGCGGGCCGCCACCCCGTCGGGGGAGTAGTCGGTGATCTGGTCGTCGTGGCCCGAGATGCCCGATTCGGTTGCTGCGCAGGGGTCCAGGGCAGCCGTGGTCTCGAGGTAGCGGTCGGCTGCAGCGTCGACCGCCGTGCTGGCCCTAGCCAAGGCTGTTCGTGGCGAACGTGTCGCAGCGTGCCGGGTCGCCGGTCTGATAGCCGATGGTGAACCACTTCTGACGCTGCTCGGACGAGCCGTGGGTCCACGATTCGGGGTTGACCCGGCCGGTGGCCGCCTGCTGGATGCGGTCGTCGCCGACCGAAGACGCGGCCGATAGCGCATCGGCGATGTCCTTGTCGCTCAGCGGTTCCAAGAATGGCACTCCGGTGCTCTCCTGTCTGGTTACCGCCGCGTGGTGAGCCCACACCCCGGCGTAGCAGTCGGCCTGCAGTTCCGTGCGCACGCCCGCGCCGCTGGCCCCCTTGGGATCCTGTTGCGCTCGCCCGAGCACGCCCCGCAGATTCTGAACATGGTGGCCGAACTCGTGGGCCACCACATACTCCTGCGCGAGCGGTCCTCCGCTCGAGCCGAATTGGTCCACTAGGACGTCGAAGAAGTCGGTGTCGAAGTAGGCGGTCTGGTCGAGAGGGCAATAGAACGGGCCGACCTCGCTGGTGGCCGGCCCGCAACCGGTGTTCACCGAGCCGCTGAACAGTCGGATGTTGGGCCGGGTATAGCCGGGAAGCAGCTGCTCCCACACCTCGTCGACCGAATTTCCTGTGGCCACCACTCGGCATTGCACGATGCTGTTGGCGTCCTCACCGGTCTGGCATTGACTCAGGTCGAACCCCGGCGCATCCACGCCCGGGGGCTCGATCTGGGTCTGCTGCGGTACCACCGAGCTGGGGTCGACACCGAGGAACAGCGCCACGACCACGATCAGCAACCCACCCAGGCCGCCCCCGATCGCGATTCCGCGGCCGGGTCCGCGTCCGCCGCCACTGGTCGAGGTGGTGCTGGTGTCGATCCGCATGCCCTCGTTGAAGGTCACCGCTTGACTCCGTTTCGCCACCCGGGCCCGCCTCTGCGCGGCCGCACCACTGGCCTGGCTCACCAGGCCAGTTCAGCTTTGCACACTACGATTCGGTTTGTGCCTGTCGTCGCCGGACATCCCACAGTCGTTTCCACCCCGTCGGGCGATCTGCGCGGTGACACCGAAGGCGGTGTCGGGGTGTGGCGCGGGGTGCCCTACGCCGAACAACCCGTCGGACCGCGCCGCTTTCTCGCGCCGGCGCCGGTGGCGCCCTGGACGGGGATCCGAGACGCCGTCGAGCATGGTCCGCTACCACCGCAGACGAAGTCGTTCGTCGGCGGAGGACGAGACGATCCGAAGGTGCGCGACGAGGCCTGTCTGACCCTGACGGTCTGGTCACCCGACACCACCGCGTCGCTGCCGGTGATGGTGTGGATCCCAGGCGGCGCATTCGTCTACGGGGCCGGGCAGTTCCAGCTGTACAACGGGTCCCGGCTGGCGGCCAACGGAAAAGTCGTGGTGGTGAACATCACCTACCGCATCGGGGTGTTCGGCGGGTTCGAACTCGGCGGTCTCGGCGACGGGTTCGACGACAACCTCGCGCTACGTGACCAGATCGGCGCGCTGCGCTGGGTCCGCGACAACATCTCGGCCTTCGGCGGCGACCCCGACCGGGTGACGGTTTTCGGCGAGTCGGCAGGCGGCACCTCGGTGCTGGCGCTGTTGGCCAGCCCGGAGGCGCGCGGGCTTATCCACCGCGCGATCGCGCAAAGCCCGGCGTTGCCGTTGATCGCCGACCGCGAGCTGCGGGCGGCCCGCGCCCATGACTTCGTCGCAAACCTTGGCGTCGGCGTCGACGACGTCAAAGCGCTGCCTCAGCGGCAGTTACGGCGGGCGGCCGGCCGGATTCAACTCCAGAGCGCAGCCAGCACGCCCACCCTGGCTTACGGGCTGACCTACGGCACCGAGCTGCTACCTCGGCACCCGCTCGAGGCCGCGCGCGCCGGCGAAATTGCGCCGGTGCCGCTCATCATCGGGACCAACAGTCACGAGGCCTCGATGTTTGCGTGGACCAAACCACCGATGTTGCCGACCACCCGGGCATCGGTGGACGCCTACTTCGCGCGGGTCGCGCCGACGGCGAAAGAGACGATACTGCAAGCCTATCCGCGGTTTCCACGGCGCAGCGCGTTGGTGGCGATCGGGTCCGACGTCATGTTCGGGGGCCCGACCTGGGCGTTCGCCGATGCCTACAGTGCACACGCGCCGACCAGGGTGTACCGCTTCGACCACTTCGGCTTGAGTCTGCGGATGTTGGGGCTCGGCGCCACCCACGGCAGCGAGATCGTGCACGTCCAGCACAGCTATGCGTCGTTCATCGGACGCAAGCTGCACCCGCTCGGGCGTCGCTACCAACCGGCGGTCGGCCGACGGATGCAGCGCGCCTGGCTGGACTTCGCCCACGACACCGAAAGCGTCGACGACGCGCACTGGCCGGTCTACGAGACCGGCGAACGCCTGACCCGGCTGATCACCTCGACACGCGACGTGATGGCCTCTGACCCCGACGGCCCCCGCCGCTCGGCCTGGTCGGCGGTCTACTAGCCGTACTGGGTCGCGCGGTGGCTGGTCGGAGGCCTTCGGCGCGCCCCTTAGACTGAGCAGTCGTTTACACACCCGACTTCGAGGAGTACTTCGTGCTGCGCACCCGCACCGCCGGCTCGCTGCGGACCGCCGACGCCGGCCAGACGGTCACGTTGGCCGGCTGGGTGGCTCGCCGTCGTGACCACGGCGGCGTCATCTTCATCGATCTGCGCGACTCCACGGGGGTGGCGCAGGTGGTGTTCCGCGAGGATGACGTGCTGGCGGCCGCACATCGCTTGCGCTCAGAATTTTGCGTCGCCGTCACCGGTGTCGTCGAGATCCGTCCGGAAGGCAATGCCAACCCCGAGATCGCCACCGGCGATATCGAGGTCAACGCGACGTCGTTGACGGTGCTGGGGGAGTGTGCGCCGCTTCCGTTCCAGCTCGACGAGACCGCCGGCGAGGAAGCCCGGCTGAAGTACCGCTACCTCGACCTGCGCCGGGAGGGGCCGGGCAACGCGATCCGGCTGCGATCGAAGGTGAACGCCGCCGCCCGCACAGTGCTCGCCGAGCACGACTTCGTCGAGATCGAGACGCCGACGTTGACTCGCTCCACCCCCGAAGGGGCCCGCGACTTCCTGGTGCCCGCCCGGCTGCAGCCCGGCTCGTTCTATGCGCTGCCGCAGAGTCCGCAGCTGTTCAAACAGCTGCTCATGGTGGCCGGGATGGAGCGCTACTACCAGATCGCGCGCTGTTACCGCGACGAGGATTTCCGCGCAGACCGTCAGCCCGAATTCACTCAGCTGGACCTCGAGATGAGTTTCGTCGAGGCCGACGACGTCATCGCGGTCGCAGAAGAGGTGCTGCAGGCGTTGTGGGCGCTGATCGGATACGACCTGCCACTGCCGCTGCCGCGGATCGGCTACGCCGAGGCGATGCGCCGGTTCGGCTCCGACAAGCCCGACCTGCGCTTCGGGGTCGAGCTGGTGGAGTGCACCGAGTTCTTCTCCGACACTCAGTTCCGGGTGTTCCAGGCCGCCTACGTCGGCGCGGTCGTCATGCCGGGCGGGGCCTCGCAGCCGCGCCGTACTCTCGACGGCTGGCAGGAGTTCGCCAAACAGCGCGGGCACAAGGGCCTGGCTTACGTGTTGATCGGCGAGGACGGTGAGCTCGGCGGCCCGGTGGCCAAGAATCTGTCCGAGACCGAACGCGCCGGTCTCGCCGCCCACGTCGGGGCGAACCCCGGCGACTGCGTGTTCTTCGCGGCTGGGCCGGCGAAGAGCGCGCGGGCCCTGTTGGGCGCCACCCGCATCGAGATCGCCAAGCGCCTGGACCTGATCGATCCGACGGCGTGGGCGTTCACCTGGGTGGTGGACTGGCCGCTGTTCGAGGCCGCCGACGAGGCGAGCGCCGCCGGGGACGTCACCGTCGGATCCGGTGCGTGGACCGCTGTGCACCACGCGTTCACCGCACCCAAACCCGAGTCGGAGGCGACGTTCGACACCGATCCCGGCCCGGCGCTCGCCAACGCCTACGACGTGGTGTGCAACGGCAACGAGATCGGTGGTGGCTCGATCCGTATCCATCGCCGTGACGTCCAGGAGCGCGTGTTCGCGATGATGGGCATCGACCATGCCGAAGCCCAGGAGAAGTTCGGGTTCCTGCTGGATGCGTTCGCCTTCGGTGCGCCGCCGCACGGCGGGCTGGCGTTCGGCTGGGACCGCATCGTCGCGCTGCTGGCTGGGCTGGACTCGATCCGTGAGGTGATCGCCTTCCCCAAGTCCGGTGGCGGGGTCGATCCGCTGACCGACGCGCCGGCACCGATCACCGCGCAGCAGCGCAAGGAGTCGGGCATCGATGCCAAGCCCGAGCCGGTGCAGAAGCCGTGACCGCGTCGGACGGTTCGTCGGTGAATGACTTCAACGCGGCCATTGTCGACGAGTTCCGCGCCAACGGAGGTGTCGTGGCCGGCCGATTCGCCGGCGCCACGCTGCTGTTGCTGCACACCGTGGGCGCCAAGTCGGGTGAGCCGCGGGTTTCGCCGCTGGCGTACCTGAGCGTCGACGGCAAGATGCTGATCGTCGGGTCTTACGCCGGGGCCCCGAAGCATCCGGCTTGGGTGCACAACCTGCGGGCGAACCCTCGTGCGCGTATTGAGGTCGGCGCCGAGGCCTATGACGTCGCCGTGCGGGAGCTGCCCGACGACGAACGGGCCGCCACCTACCCCAAGATCACGGAGTTGGCCCCGCGGTTCGCCGACTATCAGGCCAGCACTGAGAGGGCCATCCCGTTGTTTGAGCTGACCCGCATCTGACCTCGCCTGCGGCGGGTGCTCAGAGGCGTTCGACGATCGTGGCGTTGGCCATTCCACCGCCCTCGCACATTGTCTGCAGCCCGTAGCGGCCGTCTCGCTGGTGTAACGCGTTGACCAGCGTGGTCATGATGCGGGCTCCGCTGGCGCCCAGCGGATGCCCGATGGCGATCGCACCGCCGTTGACGTTGGTCCTCGCCAACACCTCTGAGGAGGATCGTCCGCCAATCTCGCTGGCCCAGGCCAACACCACCGGCGCAAACGCCTCGTTGACCTCGAACAGGTCGATGTCTGGAAGTGACAACCCGGCCCGCGAGAGGACCTTCTCGGTGGCCGGAATAACCCCGGTTAGCATGTAGAGCGGGTCGGAGCCCACCACCACGGTGGTGTGAATGCGCGCCAGCGGACGTAGGCCGAGCCGCCGCGCCGCAGCCCCACTGGTGATCATCACCGCGGCGCTTCCGTCGGAGAGTGGGGAGCTGTTGCCCGGGGTGATCCGCCAGTCGATCTGGGGAAACCGTACTCCCAGGGCTTCGTTGTAAAAGGCGGGTTGCAGGCCGGCCAACGTCTCGACGGTGGTGTTGGGCCGGATGATTTCGTCGGAACTCAGCTCCGCGATCGGAGCCAACTCGTTGGCGAACAGCCCATTCTTGGTCGCCAGCGCAGCCTTCTGATGACTCCCTGCCGAGAACTCGTCGAGGTCGTTGCGTGACAGCGTCCATTTCGCCGCGATCAGTTCGGCGCTGATGCCCTGGGCGACCAGTCCGTCGGGGTAGCGGGCGGCGACGGCGGCGCCGAAAGGATCGCTTCCGGGCAGCACGGATGAGCCCATCGGGACCCGGCTCATCGACTCCACCCCGGCCGCGATGACGACTTCGTAGGCGCCGGCCAGGACGCCCTGGGCGGCGAAGCTGATTGCCTGCTGGCTGCTGCCGCACTGCCGGTCCACGGTCGTGCCCGGCACGGTCTCGGGAAACCCTGCGCCGAGCAGTGCGTTGCGGGCGATGTTCACGGCCTGGTCGCCGACCTGGGTGACTGCGCCGGCGATGACGTCGTCGACCTCGGCCGGGTCGATGCCGGTTCGGTGCACCAGCTCGCGCAGGCTGTGGGCGAGCAGGTCGGCGGGTAGCACCGCGTGCAGCGAGCCGGTGGGCTTGCCTTTGCCCACAGGGGTGCGGACCGCCTCGACGATCACCGCGTCACGATCTGAATACTCGGCCATTGGATCCTCCTGAAACCCGATCTGGGTATTGTCCTATATACTCAGAAGTAACATCTAGGTTTAGTACAAACAACCCAGCTTTGGAGTGATGTGCCTTACAAACTTCCCGGGTGTGCGCCCCAGTCGGGTCAACGGTTGGCGCTACCGTCGTACGCGAGATGTGGCGCCGGTTCGCGGCAACGGCCCGCTCGCCCACGATGCGCGCCGGGCGCACGGTTGGCCGTTACCGATCCGGCAGTGGAGGTGCCCGTCATGTCAGATGGTCCACGGATGTGCCCACAAGTACGCCGAGGTCGGCGGGCCGTCCCGGCCGGTGAGCGGCGCAGTCCCGGCAGGCCCGCCCGGCGCGAGCGCGGTGCGCGACGATGAGGCACGACTCAGCCCGCGAGCACCCCAACGCTGCCGAACCCGCCACCTCCCAGGGCGTAGAGCATGTCAACGTGCTGCAGGGTGCGCTGCGGGACCGTGAGGCCTGGTCCGCGGTCGGCGGGTGTCCGATCGAGAAGACGATGGCGCTCTTGGGTACCAAGTCGGCAATGCTGATCATGCGCGAGGCCTACTACGGCACCACCCGCTTCGATGACTTCTCGCACCGCGTCGGCATCACCAAAGCCGCCACCTCGGCGCGGTTGTCCGAACTTGTCGCCGCCGGACTCTTGGTGAAGCGGCCCTATCGTGAGCCCGGGCAGCGTGCCCGCGACGAGTATGTGCTGACCGAGGCGGGCGCCGAACTGATGCCCGTGGTGTGGGCGATGTTCGAGTGGGGGCGCAAACATCTGGGCGACACGCCGTTACGGCTGACCCACTTGGGTTGCGGTGCCGACGCCGATGTCGACGTGGTCTGCGCCCGTGGGCACCGGGTGCCGGCCGACGAACTTGGAGTCCAGGTGGCCCGCCACGGGTGATGTGATCTGCGTCGGCGACGCCGGTGTGATGGGATTTAGCGCTATGGGTATCAAGGTGGCGCTGGAGCACCGCACCAGTTACACGTTCGACCGCCTGGTCGAGATCTATCCGCACGTGGTTCGGCTGCGTCCGGCGCCGCATTCACGCACGCCGATCGAGGCATATTCGATGGAGGTCGAGCCCGCCGACCACTTTGTCAACTGGCAGCAGGACGCGTTCGGCAACTTCCTGGCGCGGTTGGTGTTCCCGACCCGGGCCCGCGCCCTCACCATCACCGTCGGCCTGATCGCCGATCTGAAGGTGATCAACCCTTTCGACTTCTTCATCGAGGAGTACGCCGAAGAGATCGGATTCGAATACCCCAAGGCGCTGGCCAGCGACCTCAAGCCCTACCTGAAGCCGGTCGACGAGTTCGCGGAGGGCTCCGGTCCCGGGGACCTCGCATCGGCCTGGGCGAAGAACTTCTCGGTAGCGCCCGGCACCCGCACCATCGATTTCCTGGTGGCTCTCAACCAGGCCGTCAATGCCGACGTCGGCTACAGCGTCCGGATGGAAGCCGGTGTCCAGACTCCTGATTTCACGCTGCGCAGTGGTATCGGCTCCTGCCGTGATTCGGCCTGGTTACTGGTGTCGATCCTGCGACAGATGGGTCTGGCGGCCCGGTTCGTCTCCGGATACCTCGTGCAACTGACCTCAGATGTGGAGGCCCTCGATGGGCCTTCGGGGCCGGCTGCCGATTTCACCGACCTGCACGCCTGGACCGAGGTGTACATCCCCGGCGCCGGCTGGATCGGTCTGGACCCCACCTCGGGTTTGTTCGCCGGCGAGGGCCACATCCCGCTGGCCGCCACGCCGCACCCCGAATCGGCGGCACCCATCACCGGCGCGACCGGCAAGGCAGAAACCTCGCTGGAGTTCAGCAATGTCGTCACCCGAGTGCACGAGGATCCGCGGGTCACACTGCCCTACACCGAGGAGTCCTGGGCTGCGATCAACGTGCTCGGTGAGCGGGTTGACGAGCAGCTCAGCGCCGCAGACGTCCGGCTGACCGTCGGCGGCGAGCCCACCTTCGTCTCCATCGACAACCAGGTCGATCCGGAGTGGACCACCGAAGCCGACGGGCCGCACAAGAGACAGCGCGCCTCGGCCCTGGCCGCCCGTCTGAAGAACGTGTGGGCGCCGACTGGGCTGGTCCAGCGGAACCAGGGCAAGTGGTACCCCGGTGAGCCGCTGCCGCGCTGGCAGATCGGGCTGCATTGGCGCACCGATGGCCAACCGTTGTGGAACGACGGCGCCCTGCTGGCCGACCCCTGGGCCGAAGAGCCGAACACCCGTGCCTTGGCACCCGACGCCGGCCGTGACCTGCTCGGTGCGGTCGCCGCCGGGTTCGGCTTGCCGGCCGGCCAGGTCCGTCCGGCTTATGAGGACCCGCTGAGCAGGCTCGCCGCCGCGGTCCGCCAACCCGCGGGGCTACCGGTCGGAGCCCCGGACGACCTCGAAACGGACAGTCCGCAGGCGCGCGCCGAGTTGCTCGAGCGCCTCGACAGTTCGGTCGACGAGCCCGCCGCATTCGTGTTGCCACTGCACCGTCGTGACGACGACGCAGGCTGGGCCAGCGCTGACTGGAAACTGCGGCGTGGCCGCATCGTGCTGTTGGACGGCGATTCGCCGGCGGGCCTGCGCCTGCCACTGAACTCGATCAGCTGGAACCCGCCACGGCCTTCGTTCGACGCCGACCCGATCAGGCCGCGGCCCGCGCTGCGCCCGGGCGCAGCCACACCACCACCCCCTGCCACCGAAGCCGACGCCGTCGTCGAGGGCATTGAGGACGACGACGAGTGGACGCCCACGACAGCGCTGGTCGCCGAGATCCGTGACGGGATTCTCTACGTCTTCCTGCCGCCCACCGAGGAGCTCGAACACTTCGTCGACCTGATCGGCCGAATCGAGGCGGCGGCGGCCACGATCGACTGCCCGCTGGTGATCGAGGGCTACGGTCCGCCGAGCGACCCGCGGCTGGCGTCGACGACGATCACGCCCGATCCCGGCGTCATCGAGGTCAACGTGGCCCCGACCGCGAGCTTCGCCGAGCAGCGGGAACAGCTCAAGACGCTCTACGCCGAGGCCCGGCTTGCACGCCTATCGACCGAGGCGTTCGACTACGACGGCACCCACGGTGGCACCGGCGGCGGCAATCACATCACGTTGGGTGGTATCACCCCGGCCGATTCACCCCTGCTGCGCAGGCCGGACCTACTGGTGTCGCTGCTGACTTATTGGCAGCGGCATCCGTCGCTGTCCTACCTGTTCGCCGGGCGGTTCATCGGCACCACGTCTCAGGCGCCCCGGGTCGACGAGGGGCGACCGGAGTCGATCTATGAGCTCGAGATCGCCTTCGCCGAGATCGCTCGGCTGTCCGACCGCGCAGGCGGGCACAAGCCCGACGATGGTCGCTCCGCAAGCTTCGCTCCGTGGGTCACCGACCGCGCTCTCCGTCATCT
>CAZLTV010000035.1:26383-27939 GCA_964562545.1 uncultured Mycobacterium sp.
ATGGTCGCTCCGCAAGCTTCGCTCCGTGGGTCACCGACCGCGCTCTCCGTCATCTGCTCACCGACATCACCGGCAATACCCATCGCGCCGAGTTCTGCATCGACAAGCTCTACAGCCCGGACAGCGCCCGCGGCCGGCTCGGGTTGCTCGAGCTTCGCGGGTTCGAGATGCCGCCGCACTATCAGATGGCGATGGTGCAGTCCCTGCTGGTCCGCTCGTTGGTGGCCTGGTTTTGGGACAAGCCGCTGCGCGCCCCGCTGATCCGGCACGGCGCCAACCTGCACGGCCGGTATTTGTTGCCGCACTACCTGATTCACGACATCGCCGAGGTGGCCGCTGACCTGCGGGCCTACGGGATTGGTTTTGACACCAGCTGGCTCGACCCGTTCACCGAGTTCCGCTTTCCCCGAATCGGCACGGCCGTGTTCGACGGTGTGGAGATCGAATTACGTGGGGCGATCGAGCCGTGGAACGTGTTGGGCGAGGAGTCCACCGCCGGTGGTACCGCGCGCTACGTGGACTCCTCGGTGGAGCGGCTGCAGGTCCGCCTCATCGGGGCCGACCGGCACCGCTACATCGTGACTGCCAACGGCCACCCGATTCCGTTGTTGGCCACAGACAATCCCGATGTCCAGGTCGGCGGTGTGCGCTACCGGGCCTGGCAGCCCCCCAGCGCGCTGCACCCGACGATCACCGTGGACGGCCCGTTGCGGTTCGAACTCGTTGACTCCGCCTCCGGCATGTCTCGCGGCGGGTGCACCTACCACGTGTCGCACCCGGGCGGACGCGCATATGACACGCCGCCGGTCAATGCCGTCGAGGCAGAGTCGCGGCGCGGTCGCCGATTCGAGGCGACCGGTTTCACCCCGGGTAAGGTCGACCTGGCCGAGCTGAGGGAAAAGCAAGCTCGCCAATCGACCGATGTAGGCGCGCCGGGGATCCTGGATTTGCGACGAGTGCGTACCGTACTGCAGTAATGGCATTTCCGGCACGGCGTCCGACATCATTTGGGGATGTCGGGGCGACAGACTCCGACAACCCGCTGACGCCTTACGGCACCATGCGGTCTCAGCAGGCACTGTTCGACCTGGAGTCGGCGGCCGGTGCCAGCGCCACCGGATATGACGAATTCGTCGACGAGGATGGCAACGTCAGACCGGCCTGGCAGGAACTGGCCGACTGCGTCCGTGAACGGGGCCGAGGCGGGCTGGACCGGTTGCGGTCCGCGGTGCGTGGCCTGGTCGACAACGATGGCATCACCTATATCCAAACCGATCACCGCGGCGAGGCGATCACCAACGGTGACGGTGCCGCGGTGCCGGGGCCCTGGCAACTCGATGCGCTGCCGTTGGTGATCTCGGCGGCCGACTGGGACACCCTGGAGGCCGGCCTGGTTCAGCGCTCCAGGCTGCTGGATGCGGTGTTGACCGACATCTACGGTGAGCGCCGGTCGTTGACCAGTGGGACCTTGCCTCCCCAGTTGCTGTTCTCTCACCCCGGTTATGTGCGGGCGGCCCGCGGCATCGAGCTGCCCGGGCGTCATCAACTCTTCCTGC
>CAZLTV010000036.1:0-27783 GCA_964562545.1 uncultured Mycobacterium sp.
TCGGTGACGATGTCATTCAGACCTTCGCCTGCATCCTGACGCACCATAGCGACTATGCAGGCCGGCTGGGCGGAGAAGAGTTTGCCTTGATCCTTGTCGACACTCCCATCGAAGATGCCGCCATTATCGCAGAAGAAATTCGCGCTGAGTTCTACCAGTCCAGGCACCACTCCATGGGGGAAGATGCGGCCATCAGTGCCAGCTTTGGCGTTGCTCCGTTCAACCGATTTCGGCCAATCCATACGGCGATCCGCACTGCAGACAAGGCCCTGTATGAAGCCAAGCGCACCGGGCGAAATCGCATTTGCGGACACATCCAGCCCGGCCCTATCGAAGACCTTCCCATCCTCGAACCCGCCTAGACTTGGCCCCAGAAATGAGTGAGTGAAAGTCCGCCCGGCGAAGGAGCCGCGCGGTTAGGATTACTTGAGAAATCCTCTTCGAAGCATCGAAGAAGAGGAAATTCCATGATGATCGGTGATCACCT
Source organism: uncultured Mycobacterium sp. (assembly GCA_964562545.1). Classification (GTDB taxonomy): domain Bacteria; phylum Actinomycetota; class Actinomycetes; order Mycobacteriales; family Mycobacteriaceae; genus Mycobacterium. Next base: position 488 of record CAZLTV010000036.1, read on the forward strand.
CGCAGAAGCCCTCGCAGGCACTCAGGCTATCGCACTCGTCGGAGACGAGATGCGTGATGCGCTCTATTCGCGCGCGGTCGAATGGGGCTTCCAGCTCTCCAGTCTCGAAGCCAGCAACATTGCAGGCTTCGGCGAAGGCCATCGTCTCTGGAACCTTCGTTCACGCGCGCACCACCTCCTCGTCATTGAAAATGCCGAGGCTGTCAGCGGAGAGCTTGAAGAGGTCCTTCTCGATCTCGTCTTCGACGGCTGTCACGCTCTTCCCGAAAACACGCTCATCGCAGTCCATTTCGCGTCGGAGACGAACCTGTCCCAGGCTCTCGATGACGTCGCCGTCCCGGTATCCTTCCTGAAGGCCCCGGAAGGCTCATTCCCCGAAGCAGAAAAGCCACTCCCGCTCGCCGCCTGAGCTGCTTTTCTCCTACAATATCACCACACCAGATTTCGAGGATTACCAGTCATGGCTCCTGCCAGTTCTTTTCCCGCGCCTCGTGATGCGCAGCCGCCCGTCGGCTGGCTTTGCAAAGACCCCTCGACCGGACGCGAGGAGTACCAACCTGCGAATGTCAGCAACCCTTGGAGCATCCCGATCGAGGCTGCCGATGTGAACGCCGGCTGGTCAGCGCGGCCCGTCTTCGCTGCCGCCCCCGACGCGGCGAGCGAAAGCCTGCCGCCCATGGATCCGCGCTTCCTGCTTTGGACGGAGCTTGCTCTGTGCCCGAACATCAAGGATGCCGCGCTTCGCCCCGTCGGCGGCCCCAACCATTACCTCATGGAAGAGCCGCTCCGCTTGCGTGTCCTCACGGCCATCCGAGCCGCGAATGACGAAGCCGACAAGGCAGACCTCATCGAGCACATTCAGGCCTGCCCGGACGTCAACCATGCCCAACTCCGCGGTCCCAATTCGCCCGAGCAGATCGTTATCACCGAAGACCTCCGCGATCGGCTGGTCTCGGCGATCACCGGTGATCATCAAGCTCTCTTGTCGTCAACCGGTGACCATCAAAACGAAAGCTTCGCTGACGAGATCATCGAAGCCTCGGAGTATCTCCTCTGGTTCGCATGGAACGGAGTTCCGGCCGACGATTCGCCGAACCATCGCCTCATCGAAATCGCGAACCTGATCCAGCAGGCTACAACCTCGCCTGCCGAACTGGCGGACAACCTCGATGGCCGGGCGCGCTACCTGCGCGCCCAGGAGCCCAACATTTACGGACCCGAAGCTCGCCTGATGGAGCGCGCTGCAACTGCACTGCGCTCCCGCGATGCGGATGAGCTCGACGCCAAGCGCTGGCGTGCCCTGCTCGAAGGTGGACGTGTCCGCATGCTTGGCAGCACCCTCGACCGCGATACTGGGGAGCCATTGGACCCCAACAACTGGATCCACTTCGGCGCCGAATTCTGGTCGTCCTACGATATGACTCGCTTCGACGACGACCTCATCAAGGCCAACGAAGCCAGCCGCAAGCACTTCCGCTTTGCAGTTACCGCCTTCGTCGATCGCCTTCTGGAAACCAAGGGAGACACCGCATGAAGATGAGTTTCCTCCATGTCTGCGCGGCCGCCGGCCAGCCGTGGGCCGTCGCCATCGTCAAACAGCGCATGGCTGAACTCCAGGACAAGCTGGAGGCCGACGATGCTTGAGGCACCCCGTGTGTCCATCGAACAGATCGAGGCTATCGCTTCCGTCCTCGCCAACAACGACCGAGAGATGGCCTCCATCCCTCTGGCGACCCTCATTGCCGAGCGCCTCGCATCGATGAATGCCGGTGCCCCTCTCGATGATCGCACCTTCTGGATGCTGAGCATCATCGAAGCCATGGGCGGGAGCAGTGACGCCAGCGATAATGACGGCTGGATCAGTGCTTTCTGCGATGACCTTGAGGGAGACGCATCCGACACCTTCAACCGCGCTGCGGACGCTGGCTACATCACTGTGTCCCATGACCCCGACATGGACGCCTCGACCGCGCGTCTAACCGATGCTGGCCGCGCGGCTCTTGTCTCCCAGAAAGCTTCGACCTCTGTCACTGCTCACAAATCGCAGGGTCTCCCCTTCGATGCCTCGCTCGTTCGCGCTCTCGACGGGCTTGAAGCCGCGAACGAAGGCTTGGCCGCTGTCCGGTCCGATGCGACATACCTCAGCATGGTCGATGTCGATAAGGCAAGCGACCAGCTGAACCGGCTCGACGAAGCTCGCCGCATTGCTCGTGCCGTTCTCGAGGGCAAGCGCATGGGGGGACGATACATCACCCTCTGGCGTAAGACCGGCGAGCAATCTCTCGAATGGGACTGGTACGTCAGCGAGGATCTCGAGGAAGCCGAGCGCTGCGTCACAAACCTGCTGAAGCAGGATGTCATCCAATACTCGACCTATCCCCTCGGGGTTCAGATTCCCGACCTCACGGTCGACTTCAGCCGCAAGGCCCAACCGGAGGGAACCCAATGACCAAGAAACCTGCTGCCAAGAAGCTCACCCAGTATCCCGAGCATATACTCGGGTGCTGCAATCAGGATCGTGACATCGGTCACAAGGAGTCCTGCCAGCACTACTACTGCAATGAGTGCGAACTCCCGAAGGATGTTTGCGCCTGCGCAGACGCCGCCCAATACGACGCACAACACGATGCCGAAATCGCTGCCAGCCGGGAGCCTGCCAATGTCTGAGCCAGAAACCTACCTCCTCATGAAGCGCGGCCTCTACTTCCGACCCAAAAGTGCCGGCTACACCGGGCACAAGAAAGAAGCCGGCCGTTTCCCTGCTTCGCGCGGAAACCCTGCCGAAGGGATCATCGCTATCCATGAAGATGAAGCCGATGACTTCGCTCCCGCCTTCAGCCAGGAAGCCCGCATCGCCGAGCTTGACCGGGAGGTGCTCAACCTAAAGGCCGACCTTGCAGCGCGCGATGCCACGCCGAACATCGTTCGCCTGCTGGCTACTGCCCTCTACGACGAGAAGATCGCATCGCTTGATGTGAAGGCCGAGCGCTTCTCATTCGATCGCGCTCCCGTGCAGGAGCAGATCGATTACGAGACCAAGGCGCGCGAAATGCTCGGCGACCTCGAGGGGAACGCCGACCGCGCTATTTCACTCATCGCGAAGAACTCCGCCGTTCTCGCAGCACTCTCAGTGGGCTTTGCCGCCCGCGAAAAGGCCATGCGCGAAGATTTGAACGATTTCATCGGTGCCTTCAACACCGGCGCTCTCGCTTTCTTACTCAAATTCACGACGAACCTTCCCAACCCGGGGTCTGCTCGTGCCGCAGCCTGACACAATCGTTCCATCCTCCCACCGAAGGCGCTCCCCCGCCTCGCATCAAAAAGGACCAGAATGTCTTTCGCATACCAATCATATCGCGTGACCGTCGGCTTCAAGAATGAAGCCGGCATCTACGGCGAGGAAACCTACACCTGCATGGGCCGAGATCAGGACCAGGCCGAGGACAAGGCCCTGCAGAGCGCTACCGGCAGCGACCTCAATCACGATCGCTATGGCCAGCGGCGGATGGTCGTCATCAACACTGAGGAAGTCTCGGCCAAGGCGGCCTGAGAAATCCTGCGGCTCTGGAACTTCTTGAAAGAATTCCAGCCGCTCGATATTCTTCCTCGGTGATCCAGTGATGGCCGGGGCCATGCGCTATCTCTAAAACCCTGCCTCTCAAGGATGAAACATGCGCTCGTTCTCGCCAAGCGACTATATCCGTTTCGGGATCATAGCGCTCATCGGGCTCATCATGGCCATGGCAAACCCAGCCTCGGCCAAGCTAAATCGGATCTCCGCGAGCCTGACCCCTGAGCAGACCCGTCCGGCGCCCGGCGATACCCTGCAGCTTGCTATCCGGATGACCCCGGCTCCCGGCTGGCATGGATATTGGCAGAACCCGGGCGACAGCGGCATGCCCCCGAAGGTTGCCTGGACACTGCCCGGAGATCTCACAGCATCCCCCCTGCTCCATCCTGTTCCGACTGCGAAGACCATGGCGGGCTTCAAGAGCTACGTCTTCGATGGCCCATTTGCGCTGCTAACCTCGATCAAGCTGCCCTCCACCCTCGCTCCAGGTACGGTCATCCCCATCGAAGGCGAACTCAGCTGGTTGGCCTGCTCTGTTGATCTTTGCGTTCCTGAAAGCACAACCATCCGCACTCAGATCGAGATCAATTCAGGCCGTGAGACCACCGTCCGGGACTCCGCCTTCCAGAGCTACAGGGCTGCACTGCCTTCTCCCTTCTCCCCCGAGGGCAGTTTCACTCGAGATGGCGATCAGATCACGATCAAGCTCAAAACCCCGCCAGCAATCAACTCGAGCGCTATTCGCTTCTTCCCGATGTCCTCGCAGGTATCGCAGCCTACCTCGGTCACGCAAAGCGGGGACACGACGAAATTTCAGGTCACGAGCAGATCGGTCGGCGCAAAGCTACTTCGGGCTGTCATCGATACCGGGCCGGGAACCAAAGCGTATCTCATCACTGCCAAGGCAGCGCCCGTCGCTTCAGCCGCCGAAGAGATCGCACCTCCATCTTCTCCCGGATTTGAGGAGCAGCAATCAGATCCTCAGACTAGCGCCACTGTCCGAAATACTCCTGCCGAGGAGACTTTGGCCAACGATGAGGCTCAACGGGCTGATGTCGTAGATCCCCTCTCCGTCCCCAGTCCCGACACGCTCTCTTCCCCTGTTCTTGCCCAAGCCGCTCAGACAGGCTGGCTCGCTGCCTTTCTCGGGGCGATCCTTGGCGGCCTGCTCCTGAACCTCATGCCATGCGTGTTCCCCATCCTCAGCTTGAAGGCGTTGAGCCTCGCGCGATCGGCTGCATCTGAAGATGTTGCTCGTCACGAAGCCCTCGCATACTCGGCTGGTGCGATCATATCGACTGCCGGGCTCGGTGCCCTTCTCATCGGCCTTCGCCAGCTCGGCGCAGAAATCGGCTGGGCCTTCCAGCTACAGAACCCCTACGTCGTTCTTCTGCTCATCGGCCTCATGACCGCGATAGGGGCAAATTTACTCGGCCTCTTCGAGATCCGCGGCCTGGGCCTTGCCGGCCGACTAACCGGCGGTGCCCCTACCAGCAGTGCGTTTGGAACTGGCTGTCTTGCCGCCTTTGTCGCCACACCCTGCAGCGGCCCTTTCATGGGCGTTGCTCTTGGAGCCGCCCTATTCATGTCCCCCTGGGCCGCCCTCAGCGTCTTTGCCGGCCTTGGCCTTGGTATCGCCCTTCCCTTCCTTGCTATTGGCTTCCTGCCCCCATTGCGACGCATTCTGCCTCGACCTGGCAACTGGATGGTGACCCTGCGACGTCTTCTTGCCATCCCGATGTTCGTGACGGCCGCAGCCTTGATCTGGGTCCTCAGCCGCCAAGTTGGACCTGGAGGCCTCACTATGGGGCTCAGCATCGCATCAGTCGTCGCAATCGGATTGGCCTGGCTCGGCATCCGCCAGCAGTCCTTCGCCAGCGGGCTTCGACCTCTCGTGTCGACTGCCCTAGTCGCAGCGATCGTCTTCCTGAACCTGCCGGCCCCAATCGCCCGCGCCAGCGGGGCTGACTATCAAGAAGACAATGTCCAAGCCTTCTCATCGGAGCGTCTCGCAAAGCTTCGCCGCTCGGGCACCCCAGTCTTCGTGGACTTCACCGCAGATTGGTGCCTGACCTGCAAGGTCAACGAGACCATGGCAATCAGCGACCCCGCCGTTCAGAAAGCCTTCGAACAGGCAGGTGTTGTCACGCTGGTCGGCGATTGGACGAATGGCGACCCCGCGATCACTGAATTTCTCGCGGAACACGGACGCAACAGCATCCCCTACTATCTCGTCTACCTCCCCGGCGAACGACCCCGCGAACTGCCCCAAATCCTTACTACGGACATCCTCATCAGCGCAGTTGGGCCTGATCGATAAGAAACAGCCCCCGCCAATCTTCCGATCAGCGGGGGCTGCCCAACCTTGAAAACAAGAACGCTCACAGGCCCCTCGAATCCCGGCTGACAACCGCTGGCTGAACGCCCCCACCGGCGAACAGTTGGCGGTGTTCTCTAGTCGAGACAGGCCCCTCTTACGGCTCCCTCGAAGAAGGTCAATGAAAAGCCGGAAATATCTTTCCGATACAGCGCGTTACAAGCCGCGCCCCTTATCATTGAAAAGCGCCGGCTGTTCTGCCGGGCCCCGCGCGAGTTTCTTCAGCGCTTCCCTTGCGGCATCCCGATTTTTCGGCCCGCTCTTCACCCACGACTTGTCAGGCTCTTTCCCGACTGGATTGGCCTTCAGCAGGCGATCGAGCTGCTCTCCGGTGTTGCCACGCACATCGCGGCCAGAGCGGTGAATGGCGAGGTAGACGGACGAGCCGATGCCGCGCTCGTCCGTGAGATCAGAGAAACGCCCTTGCGCCACCGCCATCGTGTCCCGCTTTTCAGCCTCGAGCTTCGTGAAAATCGGATATCCGCCTTTCCCCACGATGTCGTCGAGTATCTTCGCAGAGGCGCTCTGGCGTTCGCTTGGCTCGCGGCTTTCGAGCTTTTCGCGCGCCGTTCGCTGCATCGCCGTATCGACGATGAGGGCTTTGGCGACCTCAAGCGACGTCACTCCGCGCTCACCAGACGATACGAACCTAGCAACCGCCCCTTCCATGTGTTGCTTGGCTTCCGCCGTCACCCGGATGCCGCGTTCCTGCTGAAATTCCAACGCTACCCGCGTCGCTCTCTCCAGCGGATTCTTGACCCTGCCACTCACCACCGCATTGACCGTGGCGGTCTCAAGCCCACTCTTTCTTTCGTCCAGGCTGAACGGGTTGTATTGCGGCCGCGCGTCGTAGGCCGGGCGCTGCCCAGGAGCGATCATGGCCAGCCGGTCAACCACGCCCCCGAATTCCTCTGGCGTCAGACCTCTCTGACCCTTCTTCGCTCCCAGAAACATCAAGCTGTCTTCGCGCTGGGCTGCCGCCTCAAGTTCAGCCTCGAGATCGGGCGAGCGTGGGCTCGCCGCGCGCAGCAGCATGATTTCGACATTGCCTCGCTGGGCTCTCGAGATGTCTTCGAAGCTTCCTGAAGCCAAGGCTTTGAGATCATCTTCCGCGAAGTCGTTTATGACCGTCGGGGAGGTGTCTGCCCTCACCCACGGCACATCGTTCATCTCGGGGTTCACCCAACTAAAGCGATCCTGGCGGTCGAGAAGGTCGAGCTTGAGCCCCTCTTCAGCTTCACGTTGCAATGAGGCGTCGACCAACAGCATGCGGCCGTAGTCTTTGCTGGACAGGATGACCGGATCCGTCTCTCCTTCCCTCTCGCGCGCGACAATGCGCGCGTATGCGAGTTCCAGCCGGCGCTCTTCGACCATATTCAAGGAATGGTTCTTCGCTGTCCAATTCCCAGCGATGCGAAGCCCACCGTCAAGCTGAGTTTCGGGATCTTGGCGCGAGGCGTCCCTCGTCATCGCCTCGTAAGCCACCTCCCGATCCTCATCAGAAACCTTGGCAATATCCAGACGACCCATTTGCGAAACTCCCGGCCGAGATGATTCGAGGGAAAACATCTCATTTGTCGGGATATTTTAGGAGGACGCGGGGATCATCCGCAATACATGAGCAGGATTTCTTTTCTCAGTTCCTAAAGTTCCTGAATTCTTCAAGCGTAAGCAGCTTTAGAAGAGGAAATCGTTGATGCCACTTTTCGAAACCCTGGACGACATGAAGCCGTTCGTTTTCTGCATCACCGACAATGGCGGCGCCACTGCGGATCGCTTCACCATCGTCTTCTCTGACGGCGACTATTTCAACGCAAGCATGGACCCCTACTCACCCCAGGGCGTCGGCATGTGGGGCGATGGATCCGCGCCGAAAGTCGATGTTCTCGGCTCGATCAAGGAGCGCGTCCTTGAGGGCAAGGAACGCTTCATTCGCTGGGCAGACCTGCCCTCGAAGATCCAAAAGGGCATGATCGGCACCGTCAACATGGGCTGGGAAGACTTCATCCAGAAGGCACCTGCTCTCGCCAGCCGCGAAGAAGCGGGTGACTATGACGGGATGTGGAAGCCGAATGGCGACGATCCCCTGCCCATCTACCTCACCTATGGCGAGCCGATAGACGGCGAGCGTCCGAAGACCTTTACCGTGCGAGACGATGAGCACGGCGATACGACGTACTCGACATTCCGCCGGGCGGTCCTGCATATCCTTCCCAATCCTCACTCACTCACCGCCGAGGAATATCATCCCCCGGTCGACATCTGGGACACGAAAGACCCGGTCCCGCTGTGGGATTGCGAGAAGGATCTGCCCGAACTTGTCGAAGAGCTCGACGAGGGCGTCCACACCTTCGAGCGCGCTCTCATGGCCCCGCTCAAACGCTGGATCGCCGACCGCGAGATTGTCGCCAGCCGCTACGTCGATCGCATGGGGGCGATGATCATCCTCGCCAAGGACGAAGACCGCTACTGCGTCTATCGCTCCTTCCTCCTGGGCCAAGATGTCGAGGTCAGCGCCGACATTCAGGACGCCGACGCACAAACAGCTATGCTTCGCCTGCTCGAGCTAATCTAGCATCTCTCGATGCCATCTGCGTGCGCGGCGCGCGCGATCGCGGTGGAAGCCCTGGCCGGGCCCGCATCGCCCGCCGCGCACACGTAGGCATCGCTATCTTCCCATCGAGGACGCTCGCGGTTTAACCAGTACGTCGAGTTCGGGTCTCTCGGCTCAAGACTTCCGGCCCCGACGGTCACCGGGCCACCAAAGATCACAAACGGCCCATTTCTGCGATTGCGTTTCTCGCGCCGCGTCTGCTGATCTTGGTAATCATATCCTGAGCGCGCTGTCGCCGCGCTCTCCACATTGTCCGATGAGGGCTCCAGGTTTTGCGCTGCGAGCGGGCACGCCCCTATGCAAACCAGTCCTGCAGCCATCCAAACATATCCCACGTTCAATCTCCGTTCGCGCTCTCCCCGTCCGGTATTGCTGATTGAACGCGCGGCTGTCCGTTCCGGTCCCAGCCGCAAGAAAGCCCTGCTCTGCTGAGGCATTGAGAGGGCAACCACTTGGAAGGAAGAAATGAGCAATTCCGGCGCTCAGGCTACCGCCGCAGCCATCGCTGCGCCCCAGCCCGTCTACCATTGGACCGACATGGGCGATTTCGACGCCTTCGCGCATACGAATGACATTGGCTTCCACTTCGGCACCCGCGAAACCGCGATGGCGCGCGCGCTTCAGGTGCGCGATGGCAGCGCCGCCGGTCCCGACGAGCGACTGATTGTCGCCCGGCTCGATGTTGTGAAGCCTCTCGAGCTTCCTGATCTCGGGGACTGGAACCCTCGCGCCGTGACCAGCGCCCTCCAGGAGGCCGGCGTTCTTTCCGACGATTTCGACGATGAAGACGCGCTCATCGACCTACCGTTTGTGGGGCACGTCCTTGGCCTCTCAGGCTTCGACAGCATCATCTACGAAAATCGCACTGAAGAGGGCGGCCTCAGCTGGATCGTCTTCGACCCCACCCACATCTTCATCGCCGCGCGCGAACACCTCACCTCGGAGATTTGATCATGTACGCTTTCGCTATCGACGGAACGCCAATCAGGGGCACGCTCGAAAACACCCCCGGTATGGCTCGGATCGCTGAAGACAGCTTTGCCCAAGGTGAGGATGGCCTCACCTTCGACAATAGCGGAGGCACCGAACATTTCTACAACGACCAGGAGACCGTCATCAAGGACGGCCAGACGATCTATGTCGATGAAGACGGAGACGAGTGGCCGGAAAACAAAGTTGTTCTCCACGAGGTGTCGAACATCTCCTCCGAGGAGATCAGGTATCTGCGCCAGCGCAAAGGCCCTGTCACCGTTCTCGGTAATGATCTCATGGTCACCGACCGCATCCTCTACGAGATTGCCAACATCGACTGGGACACTTCCGGCGATGACGAAGCGGGTGAACCCGATCTCCCCACAAGCATCGTCGTGTCCATCGATCCTGAGGAAGAAGACTTCGACTTCGCTGACGCGCTCTCCGACCGCTATGACTTCTGCGTCAACGGATTCTCGGCCCAACGCCTCGAGCTGGAGGCCGCGTAATGCACAAGCGTTTCCTCGCCCGTTGCTGGCTCATCGTCACTACCTCGGAAGAAGGTGCAGACCTGCCCGATGCCGGTGAACGCGCCGCGAAGCTGCTCACTGACTACCAGGTCAGCGATGCCGAGCTCGCCGGCTTCAACGAAGCGGCCGGCACGGCGATCAAAAACATCGCTTCTGCCGTGAACGGCCTCGAGCCCAAAGTCGAAGAGGCTGAGGGCATCACCGAGGTGACGCTCAATCTCAACCTCGAGGTGACGCTCGACGCGGCCGATGAAACGGCTGGCGAGAACGATGTCCGCCGCGCTTTCGAGCTGTTCAACTTCAGTGAGCACTTCCTCGCCGGATACAATTCCGAGGCCGGCACCGCTTTCGTCCACTTCGAAATCATCCAGATCGTCTCGCTCGACATCCGCCAGGCTCCGGCCGCGCGCTGACTGCTCCCATCCCCTAAATACCCCTACAAGGATACCCAGCTATGTACGCAATCGTCTCTCACATCCCCTCGGACGACATCAACTGCCCCGGCATCGAGATGGGCCCGGCCGCCACGACCAAGGACGCGGCGATCGAGGGCTGGAAGGAAGCCCGCCTGACCGCTTACGAAGAAAGCGGCGCCAAAGACCCTGAATGGGACGAAGACCAGCCGGACAGCACCGAGGGCCTCATCATGGACCTCGCCAGCGGGCTTCGCGCAAAGGTCCAGTCGGGCGCTCCGCTTCCAATCTATGAATTCGGCGACGGTGAGCAGGCCTATCTCGTCGAGATCCCGGCCCTCCCCGACCACATCGCTCCCGGCTCGGAAACAACGGCTCCTTCCGACCTCCCCGGCGATACTTGCCCTCCGAGCCATATCTATCGCTATGCGGATCTCTCGACCGGTCACCTCGACTTTCCGACAGCCGACGCGCTCACGAACCCGTCGGAAGCAGACAAGTGGGTCGAACGTCTCGTCTACATGTCGCGCGATCATGGCTGGTTCGTTCACATCCCGACAGATTACGTCGACGATGCCGACTACGAAGAAATCCCCCAATGCCTGCGCGATTGCTTCGACTTCGCTCGAAAGGATGGTGCGCTGTGGATTCTCTTCGACTGCGATGCTGAGACTGTCGAAGGACTTCGCGCCTTCGAATGGTGACCCCCTCACCCAGAATTTAGCCGGCAGGCGCTTTGGCGCCTGCTAGCACCTCCCCTGCATCACCAAATCGCGAGACTTCCCATGCACGTCGGCCAGTTCTATTTCTACACCGTCACCGATGGCGATGATGACTTCCACTCCTCGGTCTATTATCCAGAGATCGTGGAAGGCCACACCAAGACGCCCGACGAAATACGTCAGGAGCTTCTCGAGATCATCTCGACTGCCAGCGTGGATTTCGAGTTTCCCGGGCACGGCGATCCCGTGACGAAGAACCCCACGATTACGCTCTATGGGCCCTTCGAGCCTGGTCAGCCCATCGATCAGATGACGCACGCCGAATACAACGCGATCGACGAAGACGACCTGCCCTAAGCAGGCGCGGCTTTATTCGCCGTAGCCGTCCTCTTCGTACCCTTCCAGAAGAGCGGCAATATCCGCCTCGTATGAAGGCGCGATCGCCGGCTCGATCTGAGCAACCGACGATGCAGGAAGCTCTACCCTTTCCAGCGGCTGGGGGATAGAAGAGCGAACCGAGGCGGCCACTGCATCGTCGATCGTCTCCTTTATTGCCTTCTCAGCCGGCACAAGCCCACTCACGTGCGAGACCAACTCCCGGAAGCGCTGAAGCCGCTCCGTGCTCGCGAGCGCGTTGTCGGCATCGCGCAGTGCGCTCTCCATTGCGAAGGCCTCTGGCTCACGCGATGCTTCGGCGGCGATCTCGTCCGAGACCAGCAGCCCATAGTCGACTTCCGCGGGCCGATCCTTGGCTCGTGCTGCGATTGCCCCATCCTCGATGTAGCTTTGCGCATACGCGACAGAACCAGTGGTAGCGCCGAGAAGCGCAAGGCCGATGAACAAACGCATGATATTCCCCAAATGGTCGGGCTGAAGCCCAGTGCGACCTATGATAGCAGGGAAATTCAGGAAGCTCTACTGCTGCCCTGCAAATATCCTGAGATCGCCAGAATTTTCCTCGTGCAGTCTGAGGAAAATTTGGTTAGGGTCGCGAAGGCAATACCAATGAATATCCAGACCAGCATCCTTTCGTCCGATAAAGGACGGGCGTCGCGCACGCTCACCCGTAGCCCTCACGCGGCTCCGGCAGGGTATTCGCGCGGGGCATACAGCTCGACATCGCCTGGTCAGCGCAAGGCGTCGCTCGCGCTCGCCGTCGTTTGTCACGCTGCATTCGTTGGATCAGTGCTATACGAATTGACGAAAGCCGAACCTTTCGACCCGCCAGTTCAAGGCACCCAGATCTCCTATTTCGACCTCGGGGCCCTGCCGCCTCAAGGAGACCCGGACGGTCAGGGGGCGGCCCTCCAGTCGCAGCCTGAGGCGGCCGCGCAGACCAAGGTCGAGACCTCCTCTCCGGAACCATCCGAAAGCGAGGTCACGCCTATCGAGGAAAGCCCGATCCCCGACGAGGAGAAGGTCATTGAAGAGGCCTCACCCGAAGCTTCAGGCGAGCAGGCGCCGGACGTATCCGAGTTTGCGGCCGGCACTGGCACCCTCGCCCTAGGCGCCAAAGTGCGCGGCGATGTTGGAGCGATCGACGGCGATCTTGCCGCGGCGATTGGCGTCTCCGTGGCCACCCGCATCCGCACTTGTTGGGACGCGCCCACCAGCGGGGTTCCAGATACCCTCGCTATCACAATGTCCGCCACCTTCGATGAAGCTGGCGCGCTCGTGGGAACCCCACAGATCTCCCGGCTGGTCGATGAGACCTACATCACCGTCTCAGAGCCGGACCCATATGAACAGGCTGCTATCGATGCCGTGGAGCGATGCTCCCCATTGCAGCTGCCGCCCCATCTTTTCGCCTACTGGCAACGCGTAGATATCGAGATTTTCTCCGCACAGCCTCCGAAGCCAGAAGCCGTGGAAATGTCGGACAAAACTTCGACCCTTCTCAGCTAGGCAACCACCCGCCGCCAGCTCGGCTCTGGGCTGGAACACAATCTGAAACGCAACATTGCCCTGGGCGCTGACACCGCCCTACCACTACAGGAAACAAAGTCGTGTCCGAAACGAAGTTCTTGACCCGCTCCAAGGGGGCCGACGCTGGCTGGGCATACCTTGAGGGATGCCGGGCTGATATGCTCGCATACCCGCCCACTGGCCTCGGCCACAAATTCGGCTTCCGAATTTTCCTTCCGAATGAAGGCGAGACTCCCGAAGAGGTCGCTGAGCGCCTCATGAGCGATCCAAGATCGCCCGTCTATGGACCTGATGCGCCTGCTGGATGCATCCCTACAGGCGATGATGAATTCCTCTTCTTCGGAGCGGCACGCGACCTCAGTGCCTTCGGTCGGGAGTATCTCTCGTCCCTCCCAACTGGATGATGAGAGACTTAGGAAATTGACTCACAATCGCCGATACCTTCTGCCGATCGATGCCGCCGCTTGACGGGCGGCGGTTGATCGTGCGTTTATCGGCCTTCTCATTTAAGGCCCTGGCCTGAACCCTGGAGTGACCTCATGGCCCAAGTTGCAGTCGTAAAAGCCTCGGATCTCAGCCGCGAAAATCGCTGGGACGCGGGCTTCCACATCGCTCTCGCCAAAGTCCGTGACCGGGTCGAGGAGCTCAAGGCCAAGTACACCGCCGAAGAGTGCCGCGAGAAACTCCACGCCCTCAGCTTCGCAGACAAGTCTCCGCTTCGCGTCCTTTCGCGCACCGGCAGCATCAACACGTGGAGCGATCGCGCGCTCACCAGCGTCGTGAAGGAGTACCCTCACCTCTCGATGGCGATCATGGAACAGAACCTCTCAACCGCGATCAAACGCGTCAACGAGGTCATCTCCCGCAACGAGAAGTATCGCGATGCTCTGCTCGACCTTCAGTCGGGTGCAGGCGAGTGAACTCTGCAAAGGAAATGACGATGTCGAACCCAAATCTCCGCTTTCAGCCCGGTTTCATCTATCCGCTCAAATCAGAGCATTCGGAAACCTGGGATGACGACTACGGAGTCGGGTTCGACCACGCGGTTGTCCCGACTGACCAAGATCCCGGCGACTGCACCATCATCGATATGTGGCCCGCCAACGCTGCTGGCGAATTCCATCCTGGCTACGACGGGGCTCCAGTGCCGGTCCGCATCGATTACGTCCAGCTCGACGCCGGCCGCCCGTTCAACGGTAAGACGCCAGAGCCGAAAGGCGGCTTCTGGCGGTAAGCTACGAAGGGGAGAGGCGAACGAAGGTTCGAAAATGAAAGAGCCTGAATTCGCTCCCTTAGGTCGCTACGGCGACAGTTCCTGAAGGCGGGTATAGCTCAGCGGAAGAGCACGTGTTTTCCAAACACGCGGCCGCGGGTTCGACCCCCGCTGCCCGCTCCAGGATCTGAGTTTCGAAGAGCGTAGAGCCACGTTGGCAGATTTGCCGAGACGCCCTCCTCTCGCTCCCAATTGGTCCAGCGATGGGGGCATCCCTGGACCAATCGCAGCCGCTCGAGCAACGCTCGCGGCTGCTCTCGAGGGCCGGTAGCATAGGGGTACGCTACCGGCCCTCACCTACTTGCACCCTTCATCTCGCTCAACTCACCGATCTTGATATTGCAATGCAACTTGAAGGCGACCATAGGCCGCCCCCTGTATTGGGTCGCGCCGTACACACAGCAGTTCTGTTTTCACTTGGCGCACATCCAGTGTGGTTGCATCATTTCGAATGGCAAAGCCTTCGAGGTGAAGAAATTCGGAGTGAGACATGCTGTTCATCGTCAAAATCGGGCAGAGCGGATTCGCTCCACACACGGTGTCGGCCGATGAAAGCGACCATCCCGACATCACGAGCATCTTTGCCGATTTGCGCGCCAAAGGTGCTGAGGAGTTCGGCGACCTGACCGCCGAGGGCAAGATTCCCTCCGAGGCAATTCTAGACCTCACCTGCAATGCTGTTCGCCAGGCAGTCGAATCTCGGCAAGGCTTGCACGAAGTGCGCGCGATCGACCCCGAGACCCTCGACCTCAAGCCCCCGACGCCCGGGTCGGCGTCCATGGAGAAATCAGACGAGTACTACGTCGAGTTCCTTTTCCTCGATGACGCAGCGGTTGCAAACCGCAACGCCTATATCGATAAGATCTTCACCCGGTAATTCTCTCGAAAGCAGACCATGACCGCATTCCGCCTAGACAAGTTTCGCACCATCGTCACCGACGGCAACCTCTCGCTTCTCAGCAACGCTGCCCTCGAAGCGGCCGCCGTTGAGGTTCGTGCTCGACAGACATCCAAACCCGGACAATTCCCCGAGGATGAGCGCGACGAGAAAGCTCTCGCGGATCTCGAAGCGGCAATTTCCCAAGAGAAAGCAGCCCGCACTGAAAGCAGCGCTGCATAAATCAGGGAGATTCCCGTTTTCTCCCTGTTCCCCGGCTGCTATCCTTCGAACGGGTCGAAGCCACCAAAATTCTTTGGCGGCTGGGCCTGGCCACCTCATTCAGGAATCCAGTCGATGAAACTTCACGTCCTTGCTCTCCTAGCCCCGTTTGCCCTCGCCGCCTGCGGCGAAACTGAGGAAGATATCGTGGGGCCAGAGGACTATGAGCCCTACGGGGACTATTTCACGATGGATGAATCCGTCGAAGACGAGATGACCATGGATGGCGGTCAAGTTCTCGTCGACCCCAAGGAGGACGATCCCCATGCAGCCCTCCTCGCGGCCGATACCCTTCCCGACGACGCGATCGGCGCGGCTCTGACCGAAGCACCTGGAAACTCAGCCGCCGTGCGCTAGCCTTCCGGCATCCCACCGGCCGATCGGTCGGAAGCTCAGCTATTTGCGGTGACAATATCACCGATGGAACGGGGTGGATGAAAGTCCGCTCCGTTCTCGCTATGCGCGACCCTCAAGGAGCAGCCCGTGTCCGACCCAAGAATGATTGCCACTGTCCAGCTTCACCTCAGCGTATGCGAGGGCGAGCCACGCGAGCTCGTGGACGACAGCCTCGTCAAGCACGTTCAGCGCCTAGACGGATCGGCAGAAGACGCTGCCCTCACAGTCACCGGATTTCAGCTCGACAGCATCGAGGCCCCTGCTGCTCCAGAAAAGTTCACCGTGGTCTTCTTCACCGACGTTGATAGCGTCGAAACCTACATCCAGCATATCGAAGCCGGTCCCGACGATGACGCATTCGACCTCGCCGTCCAGCAGGCCATGAAGGAATGGGGAGGCCCAGCCTCCGATTGGGAAAGCGCGACCGAAATCGCCCGCTTCCCCGGTCACATCCACCAACAAGGGGATCGAATGCTCAAGCCGATCTACACAACGAAGAAGGCGGCTGGGGAACTGGAAATCTCCGCATGCGAAAACTGCGGAAACACCGACCAGGACGGGACAGACGATTGCATCGACTGCGGCCAGAAGGACGCTTTCGGCTGATTTGCAAATTAAGAGGCCCGCCGGTGGCTCACTCTCACCACCACCGACGGGCCTCAAGCTGCCAGATGTCAAACGGGGGCAGTGTCGACATCGGCGCACGGCTGTTCACCAGGGGAGTTTCCAGCCGGTCTGTGCATTCAAATTAGCAAGGTTCTTGGGCCGCACAATCCATGAACAGGATATTTTTTCAGAAAAGCGTTTTTCTTCCTGAGGATGCCGTGCGAAAATTCCCAGCAAGATCCTAAGCCGGAGGAAAAAGTGCCGAACATCCAGACTGCATCGACCCCTCGAAACTGCGACAATTCGGCTTGCCGGCACCAACAACGTGTCGGCGTCCAAGACCTCTTCACGACCCGCGTACCCGGTCCCCACGGCGGCTCTCGCAACGCTCCAGCCTTCCGCTGCAGCGTATGCGCTCGCGCAACCGCTCTCGACCCCCGCTTCCTCCCCAGGAACGCGATCGAGACCCTGCCTAGCGAAGACGAATACGATGCCCTCAGCGCACCGCTCGCGTGGGAGTCGACCGGTCGAGGCCGAAACCTCCTGAAGCAGCGGATCAAGGGGGCGACCAGCCGCCACGGATATGCGATTGCCTATACTCGCTCTGCGAACGGCGTTGAAAGCCGTCCCTACCCCCTATCCGACCAGAAGGACCTGCTCACCCGCCTCGATCGAGACCAGATCGAGCTCCTTCTCATAAGCGGCATCGGCTCAGACGGCCGGCGCTGGCGTACGATCTTCCATCCGCGGCACGGCGCGAGCGCCATCCGGGGCTCAATCGATCCGTCCAGCTCGAGCGTGCGAGCAATACTGTCTCTTTCAGACTTCCCTGCAGAGCCCATCGCAATTGCTGCTTGAGGGAAAGTGGAATGATCAGACCTGAGTTCTTCGAACCACAATCGGGGAAGAAAATCATGACCGTGCTTGCATTCAAGCTGCCTGCTGATCGGGGCCCGCAATTCAGCGTTCCAGCCATCCGCACGCCTCAGAAATTTGCTGAAGCCCGTGATTTCGTGATCAGCGAATTGGCGCACATCCAGCCAAACTCGGTCACCCATGATGACATGCGCACGATGGCAGCTGTGCAAGCAGTGAGCGACGCGATGGATGCCAGCCCGTTCGTCTACCGGGATGGCGCCATCGTCTCGAAAGGCTTCTCGCCGCGCATCGTCCACTGATCTTTCTTTTATCGCTATGTAGGCCTTCAAGGTGGAGGTCTCTGCGAGACAAGGAATTCACGATGCAATCGCTTTTCACTTCCGAGGAACTGGTCACGCTCAACCTGCCGGGCGCGGACATCCGCTACCAGGAGCACCTCGATTTCGGACGCCCTCCCGAAGAGATCTTCGACGACCTCATGGGCCAGATCGCCTGGAAGCACGAGGACATCACCATCCGGGGGCGGACCTTCAAGCAGCCGCGCTTGACCGCTTGGTACGGAGATCCAGGAGCGACCTATTCCTACTCCGGGATCAACAATTCCCCCTCCCCTTGGACGCCGTTGCTGCTCGATCTCAAGAGAGCGGTTGAGGCCGCGACCGGCGAAACCTTCAACAGCGCGCTCCTCAATGCTTACCTCGAACATCGCCACAGTCTCGGTCTGCATTCAGACGATGAACCTGAACTCGGCCGCAACCCGACCATCGCTTCGCTCAGCTTCGGGGAGACCCGAGAATTCGTGCTGAAGCCGAAGCGCGGGCGGCCCGGGCAGATCACTCGCCTGCCCCTTGCCTCGGGCAGCTTGCTCGTGATGGCCGGCGAGACACAGCAAAATTGGCTGCATGGCATCGAGAAGCTGAAGGATCCTTGCGGAGGGCGAGTGAACATCACCTTCCGCAATATAATCGGGCAGCGCAGCCGCCGCTTCGCTCGCTAAATCACAAAGTGGTTTCTTCTGTCTGGGGCACGAAGCCGGCCGTGCACGCCAGCCGAACTGCCTCAGACAGAGTTTTCACACCCAGCTTCTGGAAGAGGTTCGAGCGGTGCATTTCCACCGTTCGCGGGCTCACGTCCATTCGCTGAGCCACCACCTTGTTGCTGTGCCCACCCATCAAGTGGCCCAGCACCTCAAGCGCTCGAGGCGTAAGGGCCTGCAGTCGCTCCTCCGCATCACGCTTCGCATCGAGGCTGTCCATCTGCTCGCCTAGGCGTGTCTGGCACTGCTTGATGGCTTTGATGAGCGATTCCTCGTCGAACGGCTTCTCGATGAAATCATAGGCCCCAAGCTTCATCGCCTCCACCGCAGTCGCCACATCACCATGGCCGGTCATGACAATCACTGCGAACCGCTCGATGTACGGACGCATCATCTTCATCACCTGGAGCCCATCGAGATCGGGCATCCGAACATCGAGGAGGACGCATCCAGAATCGAGTGATGGCAAGGCCCCCACGAAATCGCGACCGCCCGCGAATTGTCGTGAATTCATCTTGTGCGTCATGAACAGAAACTGCAGGGAGTTCCTGATCTGCTCATCGTCATCGACTATATGCACTAAGCTTGAATCCAAAGCGACCTCCGAAACTCCAATTCATAACAGCCGCCTTATTGGACCGATCTGTTATGTCCATTCGCCGTCTGTCCTTAACGGGAAAGTTAATCTCTTCAATGGGGCCCGTAGCGTAAAAATCAAGCAATCCGCTGTTTTGTTCCGGCACTTCGGCGCGGAGTCTAGAAGTCGCAGGCTTTGCCTATGAAAAAATCCGCCAGTAGGATGTGGGAGTCTGGGGAGGAATGAAAATGCGCAACCTGCGCATCCCCGGTTCTCGACCCAAGGAGCATTACATGCCCATATCTCGCTACGAGAATGAGAACCAGCTGCGACAGATCGTCAAAGCCGCCTGGGGAAAGCCTTTCTCAATCGCGCATGCCTTGATCGTGAAAGCCACCGATCGGTACGAGCTCGCGAAATCCCTCCGGATGTTTTCGAGTGAACTCGGAGCCCGCTTCATCGTCCTCGATATCGAGGGAGACGCCCTTTCCGCCGAGCAGCTGGAACTGCTCAATCGCAAAGGGCCGCGGATTATCCTCGTCACCGGACTTGAGCATCTCTCCGAGGAAGAGATCTCAAAATTTCCAGATGCCATCAACGCCGGCGGGCGCGCGATGCCAATCTTCCCGGCTATCGAGGAAGCCGCTGAGCCCGAGGCATTCGGGAGCGACGAAGACGCCGACACAACGCCGCCCTTCGATGCACCGGCCGCCAAGGAAAGCGCCAACTAAGCCGATCTGGCTTGAGGCAGGATATAGCCTACTCGAAAGCAGAAAATTCTCATGAAGTTCGAAACAACGCCCTTCACGCAAAATCGCCGTGGCATGCTGGCCAACGCCGACATCCTTTTCCCCAGCGCGACCAACTACCGTGTCGGGCCAGCCGCGGAATACGACGAACGACAGACGGTCAGCGTGGATGCCGCAGATCCCGAAGAGGCTCTCGCCCTCACCTATCTCCGCTTCCAGAATGTCGAGGACGACCATCAGACCCCGGATGGCGGCGCTTCCATCATGAAGCTCGACCTGATCCGCCTCGATGATGGTAGGAACGTCACATGGTGGACCTGCTGCACCTTCGGCTGGCATCAGGTGGAAGAACCCAGTGATACCGAATTCGTTATGGCGCCTGAAGACGCATGACCCTCTCTCCCGAATCGCTCGCCAACCTCACCTCTGAGGTGGATCAGATCATCGCTTGGGCATCCACCCTCGGTGTTTCTATCTCCATCGACATCGATGGGTGCGCGGACCTACTTCACGTCCCCGACATCGGGCGAGACACCAGCAACCCGTCGACCAAGGGTAACGGGAAGCTCGTCCTCGATGCCGTGATAGCCTTGGCCGAACAACATCGGCTGGTAGTCGAGCTGGAGCACATGAGCGACGAGCCCCGTCTCGCAGAATACTATCGATCCTTCGGCTTCGTCCCTTACGGCGACATCGGAGACATCACCAATCTGCATCGCCCGCCAGCCGGGCGGGACCTCCCCCAGCCGCTTCGCGACCTGATGGCAGCGCCGTAATCAGCCCAGCGCGCTGTGTGGGTCTCTTCTGGGAAGAAGATGTGACCCAATTCCGGAAGGAAATCTGATGAACCAAGTCTTCCCCGACATCTCCATGATCGGCCGCAACCTTGAGGCTTCAATGGCTGCGGCCGAAGAAGCTCGTCAAGCGATCGCCAAAAGATACACCGAGGAAACCGTACCCGTCTCCCAAATCGGCGAACAGGTCGGGCCGGTCCATGCCGCATCGCTTCAAATCTGGAACGAGGTTGCCAGCCGCGCGGGAGTTCCCACGGTCGAGGCAAACCTCATCGCCGAGATATCCATGTCGATCCTCGACGAAGGACTCTTCCACTGGGACAGCGTATCTTCTCCCCTCGACGCCAAGCGCCACGCGCCCGTCATCGCCGCCATCGAATACGCCAAGACTGGCGGCTTCTGGCGCACCGACCTGTGCGCTCACGGCTGGCTCAAGGCCCAGATCTCCGAGACTGGCAGCTTCGCCCCTGATACCGATTTCAGCCTCGACGATCCCCGGATCATGGACATTCACTACGGGATGCCCAGCGTCTCCATCCTCGCGCGGCCTACCCTCACCCCGGTTCGCGTAAACGGCTGGCCCGTCGAATTCCGCGTCTTCTTCGGCGGCGCTG
The DNA here is from genome assembly GCA_964562545.1 of uncultured Mycobacterium sp. Lineage (GTDB taxonomy): Bacteria > Actinomycetota > Actinomycetes > Mycobacteriales > Mycobacteriaceae > Mycobacterium. Next base: position 21,696 of record CAZLTV010000036.1, read on the forward strand.
CAGACGAGGACGGCGCCGTATCGTTCTACTACCCGCAATCCGGCCCTTTCGACGTCACCCCTGACCTCCAGGCCACCGCCCTCAAGGCCCGCGACCTTGGCGCTGCGATGTATGCCAAGCGGCAAGAGCTGGGCCTCATCCCTTGGTTGCCTAGTCATGGCGAACCCGACGCCCAAATTGGTGCGTCGATCGACTTCATGCTCACCGAAGAGCATGGCCTAGTCATGATCGATGCCGGCCCAGGATTCGGCCATGGCGCACATCCATGCTGCTTCATCGACAGCCCCGTTGAGGGCGTCCGTTGGAAACTGGCCGCTGGCGTCCAGCCGCGCTGATCATCCCCATCTTCTCTCTGCCCTTGGATCCCAACATGCAGAACGCAATTCACATGCCCCCGACCCCGAACCAGATCACTTCCGAGGCTGACGAATTCTACGTCAGCTACAACTCCCGTGACTGGCGGATCTACGGTTGCGAGACCACCGCACTGGTCTGGGGCCAGATGCAAAAGTTCTATGTGCTCAACGGCAACCACACCGCTGCGTACCAGGCTCTTGAGGGCCAAGGCTGGGACGCTCACTACGCCTATTTCTGCAAGAACTATGGTCTGCGGAACAAGATGAGCGAAAAGATCCCCGAGCTCGAGGCCTGCTTCACCTCTCCATGAAGATCCTCTTTCGTAATCCGTAACTCTTCCAGCCTACCAAGCCCCTGAACTTTAGGAGCTGTCATGTTCACGCACTTGATCTCAGCCGCGATCGTTTCTTTGCTGGCTCAGTCTGCCGCCCCAACTGACCCTATGGTGACCGCCTATAATCGGGGAGCCGGCTGGGCCAATGGCGGCATATCGGAACAGTGCCTCATTGAGGTCGCAGGCCCTGGCAAGCAGCATCTCTTGCAGGACGAGGATGGCCGCGCAAATGTATCGGCACGCGCCCAACTTCTTGCCGGAGCTTATGCAGAGAGCGTCCGGATAAACGATGAGATCCTCGCCCTGATCGCAAGAGCCTCAACAGAGCAGCGTGACCGGCTGGAAAGGGACTACGAAGCAGGCGTTCGCGAAGTCAGTCGCTGGATGCTTGAATCGCCCAGTTGCAACTTCTTCAGTCTCCACCAGAGCTCGCCGACCGTCGAGCGAGCCAAAGCAAAGGTCGCCGCACAATGAATTACGGGACTCCATCCCAAGACCATGTCGACGCCGTTCGCCTGCTCCAGGCGCGCTTTGCGAACGACCAGGCCGGGCGCAATATGATGACAAGGGCCATCAACAGCCTGACTTTCCGCCACGGCAATGGTGATGCTGGCGCGCTGGTACTCATCGAAAAGCTCGCGGACTGCGACCGTAGCGACCTCAAATTCTTCGACTCCACGCGCGCCGCTGAGGTTTATCGGAGCTTCTGAGAAACTTGCTTCACTCCTCGCAAGCATACCTCGTTCTATCGCAATCTCTGCAAGCAACCGAAATCGTCTCTTGGCTTTAACAAAAGTTTAGGCCAACGGGCCCGCCGACGCCTAGAATACGACCTGTACCCCCCCAATGCTTGTGGTCTGGCCGATTTTGGGCGTCACCCAGCCATCGCAGGATACCGGCCTTCTAAGTGGAAGCGGGAATTAGATCCTCCACCTGCAATTTCTGCATGGAGGAAAGAATGCTCGCTCGCATTTTGACATTGCTCCCGGCTTCACATCCGGTCGCGAACCCGCTCTTCGGCGCTGTTCAGGTTCTACAGCAGCACATGGGCGTCAGCGCTTCCTCGCTGACAATTCATCGCGCGCTCTTCATCGCGCAATCAATCCATCTGGGCCGCACCGGATCGCCAGTGTTCCTCGACGAAATCAAGGCAACGATGATGGGGCCCATCGTCTCGAACTACCATCACGCCCGGCTGGCCCAGAAGGTCAACCATCCCGTGCATCGAAACGCACTTACCCACTCTATGATCGAAGTGCTGGTCAGCATATCTCAAGACTTGCGCACTTCTACCTCTGCCCAACTTGGGCAGATCGTGCAGCGGCCCGGCGGAGCCTGGTCCCGCTACTACGCGCCTTCTCCGCTCCGAACTGATCCCTACGACGGATACGAGATCCCGATGGAAGACCTGATCTGGGAATTCAGCCTTCCGGACCGCAGCCCGCTTCCGCTCGCCGCCTGATACGAGGACCACATGTACGACACCGACGCAGCTAAGGCCCGCTGGAAAGCCGACCGACCTCACATTCCCCTCCCCATCGTCGATGGCGAGATCTCATCGATGATGCTCGACATGCTGATTTCCGAGGACACTTATCCCATTCGGGAAGGACGAGGTGACAACGAACTCTGGGATTTGAGCCAGCCGCGCTTGTCGCGCTTCTTCCTTCCTCCCTTCCAGCGGCCTGTCGTTTGGAATGAGCAGCGCATGGCGCGCTTCGTTGAAAGCGCTTATCTCGGCATCAGCCTCGGCACGATTGCCTACAACAACGGCCACAACTTTCCGACCAAGGCCGGGCGCTTCGTCCATACCGACAATTGGCTGATCGACGGCCAACAGCGCATCACTGCGATCATGCGCTACGTGAACGACGAGTTCCCGATCTTCGTCGGGACCGAAAACGAACATCGCTGGAGCGACCTCAGCGTTGTCGAGCAACGCTACTTCGGCCATCGCCAGATAGGTCTCATTCGCCTCCGCAGCGACAGCGAAGACTATCTTCGCCTCGTCTACGACCTGATGAACTTCGGGGGCGTTGCCCATACCGAAGAGCAGCGGGCCCTGCCGGCCGCTGCCATTGGCGACACCGTCGATGACATCGAAGCCAAGATCCGCACCATGCTGGCCCGCGATCCGAATTACGTCTGCAACGGCATCCCGGACGAGGTCATCGAGGCCGGTTGCGAAGCTCGAGAAGAAATCAATCACGACCTCGACAATTACGTCGGCGGTGAAACCACCGACTGGGATGAAGGCATGTCGAGCGCGCACATCTTTCGCTCGATGCTGGCTCGCGCCTTTCCCGCGCTCGCCCCGAAAGGTGACAAAGACTGACATGACTAGCGCCATCAAACTCATCGGCCACAACCTCGGCAAGTGCATCGAAGACCTCGCCGGCGGTCATGTCGCCATCAGTTCGGTCATTCACATCGAGAGCGTGGCCATCATCCCCACCACAGGGCAGCTTCGAAATTTCATCGAACTGCTCCCGCTTGGTGACCAAAAGCATCGGGCTTTCGACATTGCCCTATCACTTTGGGACGCAGGGCGGCTGGTCCATGATCCGCGTGCAGAGAAGCGCGGAGAAAAGCTAGGACGGTGGCGTACCGCGAACACTTCGGAGATCGGATCAAACCAGCCGCATGAAGCCCCAATGGCTTCATTCGCGTCCCGGATTCGGTCCCCCGAACCTGCGGCAAATGATGCTGACGAACTCTCAAAAGCTGCCTAAAGAAAGCCCGATGTCGATACTCCGCGAAATCACGCTGCAGACCGAAGCCTACCTGAAGCATTTCCCGGAGGAGGAAGCGCGCATCAGGTCTTTTATCGACCAGCTAGAGGCAGAGCCGGCCACGATCCTCGATCGCAAAACGATGACCGGGCACATCACCGCAAGCGCTTTCATCATAGACCCCACAGCGCACAAAGCCCTCTTGGTGCATCACAAGTCGCTGGACCTCTGGATCCAGCCTGGTGGGCACTACGAGGGCGATTCCTCCCTGCAGGAAGCAGCTCTTCGTGAGGCGACTGAGGAGGCAGGTGTTACGCGCCTGCGGCTCATGCCCATCGCCGGCGAAACCTCCACGCCCTTCGATATCGACACCCATTCGATCCCAGCTAATCCTGCAAAGGGAGAGGGCGATCACCGTCATCACGACTTCCTCTTTCTCGTGCACGCCTCATCTGAAGAGGCCATTCAACCGCAGGAAGAGGAGGTCGTCGACGTACAGTGGGTTCCGTTCGACGACATCGCCCAGTTCGAAAATCCTCGAATGAGGCGGCTGGCTCTGAAGGCGTTGGCTCTGTTCGGCGAGACAACCGCCTAGTCGTTGTCCCGCCTCAGCCCCGAGCAGGCTCAAAAATGTGGCGCCAGGCGCCAGTTCACTGCCCGGGCCTCTACAATGTCATGAACCCTCAAGGAGTTTTCATGACCAGCCAGACTACATCTATCCGCCCAGCCAACCCCTCGGTCGATGATTTCGCGCAAAGTGCCGCCGACCGATGGGGCTCTCGTACTGACCCTTGTCGGGCAGACTTCATCCGCGGCTATAAAGATCAGCAGGCCGGCAGCCGAAATGCCCCTGCCGAGATGGCCGCCAACGCTGCCTATAATTCCGGCTACGTAGCCGCGAGGGACGATGGCGTGATCTAACGATCACTCGCTAGGCCAAGGTGAACCTGCGTCCTCCATCTTCAATGGGACGCCTCCACTGCTGCCGTTGATCGCCAGCAGGTTTGCCCGGGGAGATCACAACCCGGGGTTTCTTCCAAGGATTCAAGGAAGGAGGATTGATCAAAATCGATCAATGAAAATTCAGGAGATTACCCCATGCCGCAGTCGAAGAAGCCCGTCGCAAGCGCCACCTTCATCGCAACCGTCACCCCTGGCGAAATCGTCAAGGGCAACACCGCCAAGGGCGTTCGCTACAGCAAGATGCCCAAGGCTCTCATCCAGCGCAAAGGTCGCCCGAACATGGAGCGCACCGCAATGGCCTTCGGACGCGAGAACGCTGCAGTCGCTCGCTCGCTGCGCGAAGGCAAGGCCGTCGACCTCGTCTGCCAGTTCGACGGCGGCACGATCCGGATCAAGGGCAAGGCCGACGCCAAGAAGAAGGCCGCCTAAGCCCTTCTGCCCAGCTGCGCTGTGACACCCGCAGCTCTTGAAAAGCCCCGCCATCCGGCGGGGCTTTTCTCACGCAAGACCAGCCGAGTTCAGGAGAGACTGCCATGCCCGTGACCTCCGCCAGCAAGCCTCGCTTTGCTAAAGGCGAGCGTGTTATCGTGAACCATCCCCGCGTTGGACGCCACTACGGCACAATGCTCGGGCCTGACGAAAGCAATGAAGACGCTTGTCACGTCCGGGTGGACGGCAATTTCGTCTATCCCGAGTGGACCGTCCTCGAGGAATGGTTGCAGAAGCCCCTAGCTGCCCGCGATGCCGTCATCGGTGACCTGCTCGACCTCCAGCTGCTCAAAGGCGCTCTCGAGCGGCCCTTCGAAGGCAAGCTGTGGGTCGCAGGCGATTCCGGCACGCTCACTCCGCATGTCTGCAAATGCTCCTTTGGCGATGGCCTGAAGCTCCTCGGGATCGCCACGATCAACCAGCGCCCGAACTATCACATCGTTCGCGTTCACAGCGCCTGGGACATCTCCAACTACTCGACCGGCGACAATGTCGGCGAGCATATCGATGACATCCTCACCGCCATCGAGGACGAGTCTGGTGGGGTAGGCAAGCTGCTGGACGAACCCTGCGATAGCTGTGGCGACACCTGCTGCACATGCGATCCCAATTATGACCGCGCATCAGACTGGCCTGCCATCGATGCTGATAGCGGATGCTCCTGGTTCGAAATTCCTTGGTCCGACCTTCGCAAGAAGGCTGGCTGGTAAGCCGCCTCGCTCCGCCTTATCTTCGCCCCTAAGGAAGCATCATGTCCGATCCCAAGGTACTCGCCCAAGCTCTCTCCTCTGCCAAACGCAGAAACCTGCTGGCCCTCTCCCCTACTCCTGGCGTTTGGATGACCATCTCCGAGATGAAGACCAAAGGCGCTACAGGCAGCGGGATGAGTTTGCTCTTTGCCGCCGGCTTTCGGGGCAACCGTCTTGTCGAAGGCCGCTTCGTCAAATGGGGTGGTGAGCCTGGGCAGAAGCGCGGCGAGGGATACGAATACACCCTCACCGAACTCGGACGCGCGGTCCGCGATCTCCTCGAGCAATGACGGCCACCAAAAGCTGATTTCCTTCGCATTCGCTTCCCCGCCTGTAGATTATTCCTCTTTCGTCCCTTGGTCTTGCAAGGCGCTATAGAGAGGAAAGAATTATGGGACGCGTGCTCAACCTTCGCCGCGACGGCCAGCCCGCTGGGTCTGTCTACATCGGACGCGGTCGCCGCG
>CAZLTV010000037.1:0-27273 GCA_964562545.1 uncultured Mycobacterium sp.
TCGATGAGCAACTACCCGTCGCGCCCCGAACATCCCGCGAATACGACGGCGAGCTGCCTGGTCAAAGGTAAGGGGTCGTGGGGCGGACATGGGACCGCTCGATCTCGCCGCTTGTCCCACTGCGACCTGGATCTCGATCAGTCTGCCCGACCGCTATAGTGCAAACGTTCCCCCTTTACTACGGATCGTTCGGCACGTACCTGCCGATGAAGGAGTCTATTGCGCATGGCTACGGTAGAATTCAAAGAAGCACAACGTTGGTACCCCGGCGCCGAACAGCCTGCGGTTCCAGGGATTTCGCTCGAAGTCCAGGACGGGGAATTCATGGTCCTCGTCGGTCCGTCGGGATGCGGGAAGTCCACCACGCTGCGGATGCTTGCCGGCCTCGAGGAAGTGAACCAGGGGAAGGTGTTTATCGGAGATCGCGATGTCACTGACGTGCCGCCGAAGGAACGTGATATCGCGATGGTGTTCCAAAACTATGCGCTCTACCCACATATGTCGGTTGCCGACAACATGGCCTTTGCGCTGAAAATGGCAAAGATCACGGCGGGTGAACGTAAGAAGCGAGTATCTGAAGCCGCCGAAATGCTCGGCCTGACTCAGTATCTCGGCCGTAAGCCAAAGGAGCTCTCTGGTGGTCAGCGCCAGCGAGTCGCCATGGGCCGCGCAATCGTTCGTCAGCCCCAGGTGTTTTGCATGGATGAGCCTCTATCAAATCTCGACGCCAAGATGCGCGTTCAGACCCGTACCGATATCGCGAGGCTACAGGCTGATCTCGGGGTTACGACCCTTTACATCACCCACGACCAAGTAGAGGCAATGACGATGGGTGATCGGGTCGCGGTAATGAAAGACGGTTGCATCCAGCAGGTCGACCTCCCGATCAACCTGTATGACCGTCCGGAAAACTTGTTTGTGGCGAGTTTCATCGGCTCACCCCAGATGAATTTGATCGAGTGTACGGCCGTGGATGGACAGGCCAGGATCGGTGAGCACCGCGTCCCACTGGCACCACCATCAGCGGGAAGGATCAATGGCGCCATCACGATTGGCGTCCGACCTGAGGCGTGGCGGATCGTCAGCAGTAGTGATGATGGGATTCCGATCAAGATCCGGATGGTCGAGGAACTTGGCGCTGAGGCTTTCCTCTACGGCATCTGTGATGTCGAAGGTACCCCGACAAACCTCATTGTCAGAGCAGGTGGTCGCAATCATCCGAAGAAGGGTGAAACTATCTGGGTGACAACGACTCCGCAGCATGTGCATGTTTTCGACACCGATGGTGGAGCGCGGTTGTCTGCTTGAGTCGGCGCCGGCGGCTTTCAGCGCTTGGAGCCGCCGGCGCAACCGTCGCGGATTGAAGCCTGGTACACCTTCGGTTTCGGTCAGCTGCCGGCCTACTGCCCTGCGACTTGTGAATGTGGCGTCGGCGCCGAACCCTTCTCTTCCATCTCCTTTAGCTGGGCGACTCGTCGTCGGAAGTCGCTATTGGTGCTGAACGTCGAATCGAGGAAGACTCGGATGACGTCCTCGGCGATCATCTTTCCGATGATCCAGGCGCCGATGCACGCGACATTGACGTCATCGTGCTCGACACCCTGGCGTGCGACGTGCGTGTCGTGAATAACTGCGGCGCGAATGCCACGAACCTTGTTTGCTGCGATCGCGGCACCGACACCGGTTCCACATATCAGGATTGCCCGGTGCGCTTGACCTGACTGAACGAGGCTAGTCGCCTTCTGGGTCATCAACGGAAAATCCACAGGCTCGGAGTCTGCGGTTCCCACGTCGATAACTTCGTGTCCAAGGTCCGTCAGCAGGTCCATGACAAACGGCTTGAGTGAGAAGCCTGCGTGGTCATTCGATAGCGCGATTCGCATGTGGGTAGCGATTCCTTCCAGGTGTCAGGCCGTGGTTGGCCGGGTTGGTGACGGATTGGGGCAAATTCACACGGTTGTTACCCTTCTCGCTATCTAAGCGCGTAGAGTCCCATGAAATCTAAGCGTATAGGAGTGGCCGCATACGTGAAAGCAGAGTGTCCGACCTTGATGACAGCCCGAACCGCGGCACGACCCATCGTCGTTGCTGGTTCCATCAACAGCGATCTACGCGTCTTGGTGGACCAGCTCCCACTGCCCGGGCAGACAGTGTTTGCCGCATCGGTGGCATCGACCTTGGGAGGCAAAGGCGCCAACCAAGCGGTAGCAGCAGCCCGGTTGGGCGCCAAGGTCCACTTCGTAGGCTCAGTGGGAGGCGACGATCTGGGGCACGAGCTTCGGGCCGAACTCGCACGCAATGGCGTGACTACCGACTTGCTCGTCACCCAGCCCACCCAGCCATCGGGCCAAGCGATAGTCGCCGTCGATGCCAGCGGCGAGAATCAGATTATTGTTGTTCGGGGCGCGAACTCAGTTTTAGATCCAGCCCCGGTCTTGGATTCCCTGGCAAGTCTTGTCCGCGAGGGGCAGTCGCCCGTAGTGCTCACCCAGGGGGAGATGGCCGCTGAGGTAATCGAACGTGTCGCGGAATACTGCGCACAGACGGGCCTGCGTTTCGTCTTGAACCTGGCGCCGGTAGTTGACCTCAGCCGAGCGGTCCTGGAGTGCGCAGCGCCATTGATTGTCAACGAACATGAACTCATCGAATTGGCTGCTCGGAACGGCCTGGACAGGAGCGGAAGCGACGTAGTTTGCACGGCCGCTGCACTGGCGCACGAGTTCGGCCAGTTGGTCGTCACCCTGGGCGCGAAAGGAGCGTTGCTCTGCGACGGGAGTACAGAGCTAGCCGTCCCGGTGAAAATGAAGGTCAATCCGGTCGACACCACTGGTGCCGGCGATGCGTTCGTCGGAGCGTTAGTTGCAGCGCTCGTGGACGGCCGTTCGCTAATTGAGGCGACCGAGTGGGGTGTTGCCTGCGGCGCCTGGTCAGTTGGTAAGCCTGGAACCGTAGATTCATACCCGTCTTGGCAGGAACTACTGACAACGTTGCAATTGTCCGAAGTTCGGAGCCACTCGTGACTCGGCCCCGGCGGGTCACGATGCGTGATGTCGCGCGACTCGCGCAGACTTCGACAGCGGTTGTCTCCTATGTGGTCAACAACGGCCCGCGGTCGGTGGCGCCCGCCACCCGCGCGCGTGTCCTGCAAGCGATCGATACGTTGAACTATCAACCTGACCGCATGGCGCAGGCGCTAGCCCACGGTCAATCGCAAGCGTGCGGTCTGATCGTGCCAGACATCACGAACCCCTTTTTCGCCTCGCTCGCCAACGCGCTCGAGGACGAGCTGTTTGCCACCGGACGGTCGCTTTTCGTCGGTAACTCTTCTGAGTCCAGGGAGCGCGAGACCGAACTCGTCGATAACTTCCTTCAATTCCGCATCGGTGCCCTGTTTTTCATCGGTGTAGATGCAGCGGGCACTATCGACAAGGCCGAACTCGCCGACGTCCCCGTTGTCCTGCTCGACCGTGTCAGTGAGCGTACCCGGGTTCCCTCGGTAACCATCGACAACGTGGCTGCCGCGCGAGCGGCCACCAATCATCTAATTGCTCTGGGCTATCGGGAAATCGCCCACATTGAAGGGCCCTCTCATCTATCTGTCGCCCGTGATCGACGTGCCGGCTTCGAGCAGGCGGTTCAGGGTGCGGCTGTTCAACTCACCGTGAGCACGATCCTGGCTCCGTTCGACCGAGAGGGCGGGTTGGTCGAATCGAGGCGGTGGATCGAGCGTGAATTACGTTCTGGTCACCTACCTAGCGCGGTATTCGCCTCCAACGAGCAGCAAGCCCTTGGATTTCTGCGCGCGGCAGCAGAACACGGAATCGTGGTACCCGCCGATGTGGCACTAGCGACAATCGACGGCACCCGTGATTCGGAATTCTCGGTTCCACGTCTGACGAGCGTGGTTCAACCAGTCGGGTTGATCGCCCGCGAGGCGGTGCAGGCGCTCAGCAGCTGGGCCAGCGGCGATGTCAAACACTGCGATTGTCCGTTCGAGTTGGTGATACGTGAGTCGTGCGGCGCCAATGTAGCGACATCGGTCGGGAACGTAGCCAAAGCCAAAGAAAGAGAAGTAGATGCCTCGTAAGCTCATACTCGACGTCGACACCGGCACCGATGACGCGATTGCGGTGCTGATGGCGGCAATGGCCCCTGAACTCGAGCTCCTGGGCTGTTCCACTGTCTGGGGCAACAGCGACGTCGAAGTAACAACTGAGAACACGCTGCGTGTCCTTGCGGCAATCAGCCGAAGTGATATCCCTGTCCATTCCGGACTCGGCAAGCCCTATGCTCCTGATCCCTACCCGACCGCCCATGAGTCCGCGGTGAGTCACGGACGTTACGGGATACTCGATCTCGGTGAGAGCCCAGTTTCCCATGCTGACAAAACGGCCGTTGAATGGATCGTCGAAACGCTGCGGGCAACCACAGATCCGGTCACTCTGGTGCCGGTTGCGCCGCTGACCAACATTGCAGCGGCCGTCACAGTCGCCCCTGAGATCGTCGACGCTGTCGAAGAAGTAGTGATCATGGGCGGCGGGCACGCCGCAGCCAACATGAGCCCGAACGCTGAGGCGAACATCTGGCACGATCCGGTCGCTGCCAGTGTCGTCGTCCATGCCGGGTTCAGACGAATTGTGCTCGTACCACTAGACGCAACTCATGAGACAGCAGTAACGATGGGGGACATCGCGCCCTTGGTCGCCGTCGGCACAGAGGCTGCCCGCATCACCGCTGCAATGATCGATCTGCGTGTCAACGGCCACTACGCAAAGCTCAATCCGCTCGGCAACGAGCTCTCGGCGCCGCTCAACGACGCCGTGTGCATCGCCTACCTGCTCGACAAGAATGTACTTGACGTGGAGCCCTGCCATTTGGACGTTGAACGCACCAGTCTGTTGACGTGGGGGCGAACCGTTGTCGATCTACGCCGCGGACCTAGGGCTTTGGCGCCCAACGCGCATATCGCGCTACACGCTGATCGGCGGCGATTCCTGAAGGTGCTGCAGTCGTCACTGGCAGGATCCTGCAGCTCCGCTGAGAAAGGTATAAGCGTTGGCTAAGAATGGATTACGGATGCGCTCGAAAATGCGCAGGCGCGAAGCGCTGGCGGCTTATGTGTTTCTACTGCCATTCGTCGTCGGGTTCATCGTGTTCACTCTCGGGCCGATGCTGGTTTCTGCGTACCTGTCACTGACCGACTACCGACTACTCAACCAGCCGGAATTCATAGGTCTCGGCAACTACGCTCAGATGCTGTTCGACGATCCTCGCCTGATGAAATCGCTGGTAGTGACTGGTAGTTACGTCGCGATTGGGGTTCCTCTGACCTTACTCGCCGCGTTCTTTGTGGCGAGCCTCGTCAACGATCGCGGCATGAGCTCCAATTCAGCGAAAAGTCGGCATCTGTACGGCTTCTATCGCTCCGCCTTCTACGTACCTTCTCTACTGGCTGCAAGTGTCGCCATTGCAGTTCTGTGGGTGCGGTTGTTCGCTTTCGATGGCATCATCAACGATGCGCTAGTGGTATTCGGTGTCGAGAGGCGAGCCTGGCTCGGCGAATCTGATACGGCGTTGATTCCGATCATCGTGCTCTTCGTATGGGCTTTTGGCTCAACAATGGTGATCTTCCTCGCCGCCCTCAAACAGGTCCCTGCCGAACGCTATGAGGCCGCCGGCATTGATGGTGCTGGGAGGTTCGGCAAGCTGTGGCATGTCACACTTCCTGCGATCAGCCCAATTGTGTTCTTCAATACCATCATCGTTCTGGTTAACTCTTTGCAGTCCTTCACCCCTGCGTACGTAGTGTCAAACGGAACCGGCGGCCCGGCGGATTCGACTCTGGTGTTCGCGCTGTACCTGTATGAACAGGCGTTCCGGTCCCTGAATATGGGTTACGCATCGGCGATGGCCGTCTTGATGCTGGTGACGCTCGCACTACTGACCGGCTTGATCTTCCTATCGTCTCGATTTTGGGTCCACTATGAAGACTGAACAGTTCCTATTTCGACCACAGCCGAAGCTAGCGGGATTAGCACGGCACGCTTTGATCCTGCTACTTCTTGGATTCCTGCTCTATCCGCTCTATGTCTTGGTTGTCTCCTCGCTATCTGTGGGGGGAACGTTCGGCGGTGCTGGCGGAGTCACTTTCGCCAATTATCTCGATGGCTGGAAGGGCGGCGGCGGGATCGGGTTTGACACGTACTTCTTCAACAGCTTGGTCATCGCCAGTTTCAGCATCGTCGGGGTGCTTATGTCATGCACGTTTGCCGCTTATGCTCTTGCGCGACTGGAGTTTCCGGGGAAGCGGATCTGGTTTGCCCTGATGATCGCCACGCTGCTGTTGCCTCCCCAGGTGACCATCATCCCGCAATACATCATGTTCAACGAGCTTGGCATGGTTGGCACCATATGGCCTTTGCTTCTTCCCAAATACTTCGCCGTAGACGCCTTCTACACCTTCTTGCTGGTCCAGTTCATCCGTGGAATATCGCCGTCGCTGATCGAAGCAGCACTAGTCGACGGTGCGGGGCACTTCCGTATATTCTTTCGGATTATCGTGCCGTTGGTTATGCCCGCTTTGGCGACGACCGCGATCTTCTGCTTCATCCACACGTGGAACGATTTCATGACACCATTGCTGTACTTGACCGATCCGAGTTCGTTCACTGTGTCGCTGGGGCTTCGGCAGTTCATGGACGCCACTGGACAATCCAACACCGGCGGCCTAATGGCGATGGCGAGCCTGTCGCTGGTTCCACTCCTTGCCTTTTTCCTCCTGGCTCAGCGTCACATCACGGACGGGATCGCGACGACCGGTCTCAAGTGACTTAGTCGGCCACGATCTGAGAAACCGATAACATCAACGAAAGGTGAGTAGTATGCGCATGAAATCTGGGAGCCGGCTAGTTGCGGGCGTGGTCGCTGTTGCTTTCGCAGGCACCCTGACAGGCTGTTCTTCAGGCGACGAATCGAGTAATGCCAATGAGATTCGGTTCAGTTGGTGGGGTTCGGACAACCGGAATGCAAAGACGAACGCGGTTATCGACCTGTTCGAGCAGAACACCGATGTTGTCATCAGCCCGGAGCCAAGTGACTTCGCCAAGTACTGGGAGCGGCTTAACGTGCAGGCTGCCAGCGATAACATGCCCTGTGTAACTTCCATTCTGACGTTCACACTGAATGACTATGCGGATAACGGGCTACTGCTGAATCTGGCCGCAGACGATGGACTTGACATGTCCGGCCTGGACGCCGATGTGGTGGACTCTCTCAAGAACCCCGACGGGAGTTTGTACATGATGCCGTATGGCATTGCGCCCGACGCGATCATCTACAACGAGACGATGGCAGAGGAAAACGGCATAGCGATACCTGAAGAGTCCTACACATGGGATGACTATTGGCAGTGGCTGCAGACTGCACAGGAGTCGCTGCCCGCCGGCGTCTACGCCACAGCACCTCCGACCGATGCCAATGGGGCACTGACCTATCTGGCCAGCCTCGGACCTGTCTTCGATGAGGACGGCGCCCCGGTTTTCGAGGTGGGCGATTTGGCGGGCTGGTTTGTTAAGTGGAAGGACCTGATCGACGAAGGCGTATCGCTGCCCGCATCGCAGATCAACGACTACAGCAGCAGCCATGAGGACAGTGCTTTGGCGCAAGGTGTGGTTCTCTCAACCGGTGTACCGGCTAACGCTATAGGTGCTAACCAGCAGGGTATGGAGGCCCACGGTGTCGAGGGCACTGTCGGCTACTTCCTCCGTCCGGTGTCCGATTCTGGCGAGGGAACCGATTTCTTGCCGGTCAACGGATTGTCCATCCCGGCGTCGTGTGCGAATCAGGAAGCAGCGACCGAGTTCGTCGACTTTTGGGTCAACAACGACGACGCAGTCCGAGCATTCGGTGCGGACAACGGCTCGCCTGCTATAGCACGACAGCGTGAGATGTTGCTCGAGGATCCTGAGACCAGCGAGTCGACTCGGACGATGATCGAGGTCGCTGATCGCGTTGTCAATCGAGGACACCTCGAAGTTCGGCTTCCGGTTGGCTACCAAGCAGGTTTCATCGATACCTACAACCGCGTTTCGATCGCTGCGATTGGCGGCGACATGGACCCGATGGAGGCCGCGCAGGAAGTGTACACAGCGCTCGAGACCGCCAATAGTTGACGGGTCACTCAGGCCCACGGTCACGGAACGGAGTGTGGCTCCGCATTCGTGTCCACAGGGATTCCGAGCGGAGACAACTGGCTATGCCGGCGCAGGAGTAGGCGTCGATGGCGCTACAGGAGTCAGAACGCCGGCATGGTGGCTAAGAGGATCGGTAGTCCTCTCTTTGGTTGGTGTTCCTATCTCGTGTGAGCGTGGGGATCTCAGCGGTCGGCATCCGGGTCGCGTCGGATGTGGCGGCGGATGACCGCCAGGGCCGCGAGCACCAGCAGTACCGTCGCCGCGAGGTGCAGCCACCGCCCACCGATGCCGCCTGGGTCGGCTGTCTTCAGATCGTCCATGCCGCCGAGCAATTCCAGCAGCTGCTCGAGGGTTGGGCCTTCGTTCACCTCGCCGCCCACGGCGTCGGAGGACTCGATGACGCCCGAGCGGACATCGGACCTCTCCGAACAGTCCAGATCATTGACGTTCTCCACCACGTGGACCGACGGCGGCAGGTGCATGTCCTGGTACTCGTCTTCGGGGACCAGCAGCAGACCTTCGAGGAGCATCGGATTGTCGTCATCCTTGTCGATCGCCACGGTATGTGCCCCGGCCGCCGCATTGACCACACCGAGATCGAAATAGGCGTAGCGCAGGTTCACCGGGATGAGCTCCCCGGGGACGAGTTGCTGCAGTTGCTCGGACGACAGTTCCGACACCGAGGTGGGTTCTCGGTTGGGGTTGTAGATGACCTCCTTTCCGAAGAACTGCAAAGAGTCGGGCGGTGATCGCAGCTCTAGGCTGCCGTCCAATCCCAACGAGGTAGATCTCACCGTCAACTCGTTGGCCGTTGCAGCCGCACGCATCAAGACCCGGTAGCGGCCCGTCTCGGGGACGCGGACGGGAATCTTGACCGTGGTCGCTCTGGGAAGCCCGGTGAAAGAGCCCGTCAACGTGCCGAAAATGCCGGGCGTGACCATCTCGGTGCGATTGAACTTGGTGAACGAGAACATCAGGAACAGCCTGAACATCGGTGACAGATAGTAGGCCGAGGTGATCACGTCGGAGTTGAAGGCGTTGCCGGTGGGAGTCGGCGCGAAAAAGCTTGGTTCGTGGTCGACCGACCAGATGTCCAGTGCCGCATCCTGCGGGTTGGCGGTGATCAATTCGACAGGCTCGCCGTCCGCGGTGCCCGCGAAGTCTGAAATATATTGGAAGTCATAACAACGGCTCAGGTCCAGCCGATCGAAGATGGTGTTGAGAAAGCCGTTCCAGGACGTGTCGAACAGCAACACCGGTCGGTCCGGCGGCGCGGGATCGTCGAGCCGGTAGAGCACGAAACTGTCATTCTCGTAGAGCTGTTCGACATGTTCGGGAACGGCCTCGATCCCCTCGCGTAGGTAGCCCTCGATATCCGGTAGGTACTCGGCCCCCACACCGCGGTTGTTCTCGATCTGCTTGTTCAACACGATGTATTCCAAGCCCATGTCGCGGGCGATATCGACCCACCAGTCCTGCTTGTAGTACAGCGCGCGCAACAGCAAGAAGAACTCGAATTTGTTCTTCTTGTCTCCGGTCAGGCCGTAGTAGAAGCTCGGCTGGTCTAGGTAGTAGATGTAGAACTTGTCGATGAACTTGTGCGGCACCGTGTCCGGACCGACGACCAACTTTGCGGTCTCGGTGGGTGGCAGCACCACCGTCTTACCCTTCGGCAGATTCACCAGCTCGGCCTTCAGATCCTTGAGATCTTCCAGTGGATAGGCAGAGAAGAAGTCGTCGAAGTCGCCGGATGAGTACGCCGATCGGTAACTCTCATTGGACAGCAGCGGAGCGAACAGGCCCAGGCTCAGCGCGACGGTCAGGGCCACCGGTATGACAGTGCCCCTGGTAGGTCCACATTTTCGACGCCCGCCAGTCTGGTCGGACAGCATGCTCAGTTGCCCGGCCCGCGCGGAAACCCGACGACCGAGTACACCCAGCGCCCAGGCGATGGGCAGCGCCAGCAACAGCGGCGCCAGCATGAACAGGATCAGCTGAAAGCGGTGCGGAAATCGCAGCACCTGGACCACGGTGGAGGCGATACCCAGGGCGGCGTCTCCGGCGGTGGCGTTGATCTCGGCGACCGAGCGCGTCAGCGCCGCGACGGAACGGTGGAAGGTTGGGAACCAGGTCGGGTCGCCGTACCCGACCGTCGCCCAGACGGCGAACGCCACGTTGACGTAGATCACGCCGAAGAGCTGGCGCTGGGGCCTGCCGGTGAGCAAGCTGCGGCGAACCGCGGGCACCGCGATCGGAACGAGGATTAGGAGGGTGTAGACGATGTTGGAGACCCGGGGAACTTTGGCCAGGTAGTCGCCAAAGTTGATCTTGTCCATGATCCCGGCCAGATCCCAGGACAAGATGTGCAGCAGTGACACCGACGCGTCGCGGATGAAATAGTAGTCACCCGGCACGGTTTCGGAGAGATCGGGAACACCGCGCAGCGCAACGAATTTCACGAACAGGGCATAAGGCGCCAGCGCGAAAACGACCAGGGTGGCCAGCGACCACCCACACTTCATGGTCGTCGTGGCGTTCATCCGAATGAGCAGTGCGCGCACTTTCGCGGCCCGCCCCGCGGTGCCGACGAACTCGCGCACTTGGGCCCACCAGACCCGAACCGGAACGTGGACTGAAAGCCGAAGCTGTCTAAGACTTCCCGAGCGAGCGAACTTCGTGGCTTCGCCGATCACCAGGGTCACTACGGCCAACCCCAGGAACAGGGCGAACAGCACCAGGTAGTGCACCGCCGGATTGAACAGTGTCACCAGGCACGCCGCGATCATCCGGCGGCCCCACCGCGTCGGCCTGAACAGCAGCGCATCCAGCATCAGGAAGGTGCTGATCGTCATCAGGCACATTCCCAGCACCAGCGTGTAGAAGTGGGTGACCTTGGCGTAGATCATGATCATGTAGATCAGCGCCGTCGGGGCAGCGGTCGCGAGATACACCGCCGCCGCAGGCAGGGACGGGAAACTGCGCCGGATGAACCATGAAGTGGTCAGGTAGGCGGTGCTGACGATCGTGGGCAGCACGAGCAACACCGCGAACGGTAGCACCATGTAGTGCCGCAGCCAGGTGGTCAGGAACGAGTACCTGACCCTGAACTCATATCCATTGGTCAGTTCGTTGAACTGGCCCTGGGCTTGCTCGAGCAGCTGGCTGCTGGGGTTGAAGAACGGAACCAACTCGTCACCGACGAGCACCCGCCTACCGGAGAGAATGTCGGGAATCGCAAAGGCAACGTCGCGGAAGACCACGAAGCTTGCGACGAAATACAACGTGCAGACCACGATCGCGATGCGCTGATGGACGAATCGATCTGCGGTGAAAAGGGATCGGTGCCGGCCAGTGGGCTCGTTGCGCGCAAGCCGCGTCCAAGGCGAAGCGATGTCCTCGGATGGCTCGGCAGCTTGGGTCACGCGTCGAGGAGCCCCCATTTTCGGGTGGGGGCCGCGACCCAGGAGCGTACGGCCGCGAAGCCGGCAGCGGCCTCGGTCTGTTTGGCTGCGGCCAGCGCGGCCATTCGGTCACGCTCGGCGCCCGAGTCGTCAACGGCCCGCAGCATCGCTGCCACCAGGGATTCGGGCTCGAGATCGGCGCAGACATCGAAGGATCGGTCCTCGATCCCGAGTTGGCCAGCGAGCTCGCGCACCTTCACGTCGTATGGGAGGGCGACGACGGGACAGCCGAGCACCACCGAGAGGATCAGGGCATGCAGTCGCTCGCTGACAACGAGATCGCAACTGTCGACGATGGACGCCACATCGAGGTGATCGGCGGGTGCATGGATGCGAACGGGTGCGTCCACACGTCCCAGGACCTCTTCTAGCACCTCTAGATCACTTCCGGTCTTGAAGCCGCACTGCATTGGCAGCGCGTGGAATTCGACATCGCGCCTGGCTGCCACCTCACCGAGCGCCACGACGAGACGGTCCAGAAACTGATCCCACTCGTCGGCGGCATCGACATCTTTGTTCAGGTTCACGGCGATCTTCAGGGGGCGGTCCTGGACACAGGTTCGCAGGTTCGGCCGGCGGCGCAGGGAATGGGGATCACGCGCCCAGACCGCATCGGGCACCAGGCGCAGCTTGTGCTCGGGGCAGCCCACTGCCAAGGCGAAACGAAACGAACTCTCGTCGCGAACCGAGATGAGCCAGACAAGACGCAGAATGGTTTTCACCAGCAGTCGGCCCGGGGCCGAATCCACGGGCCCGATGCCGACGTTGGCCATGAGCACGGGTTTGGCGGCCAGCCGGGCCAGCGCCACCACCCCGAGGACCATCACCAGAGTCGAGTACTTCCATCTGCCGACCGAGCGGTAGAGCTCCTTGACGATGTTGCCGCCGCCGAATACGACGACATCGCAGCCGATCAGCTGTCGCAGCAGGCCGACACGGTCGGAGCCGGTGTCGAACACCGTCACGTCGAAACGATCGGACAGTTGCGCGGCGGTCGTGGTCGGGTCGTACGAATTGACGGCGTAGCTGTTGTCGGTCCCGAGCTCGGTGAGGAAGGTGTCGAGCAACAGCTCGTCACCGACATTGGCCTGGCCGTGGGTTCCGAGGAACAGGACACGGCGTCGCCGTTGTCGGGGCAAGACGGCATTGGGGGAGCCAGCCGCCTCGTGGATGCTGCGTGATGTGGCGGTCATGTCATCGACCTCCGTGTTCGTCGACGGTCTCCGCTGGCTGGGAGTTCCGCCGGTCGGCTTGATTGTCGCAGAGGTGAGCCGCGCCCACCAGCACCGCGGTTACCGCCATGGCGACGACCTGCGCGGTGACCATCGACATCGGCGTGGCGCCGAAGGCGATCAGCAGAAGGGTCTGCAGCCCGGCACCCAGCAGCAGGGCGGCCGGCGCCAGACGGCGGCCAGCGGCGAGGTCGAGGCTGGCAACCAGGTTGGCAATGGCGAACAGCGCGGTAGCCACCGCATACGGCACCAGCAGCTCGGCAGAATCGGCGTAGCCGTCCCCCAGCAGCAGCGGCGCAAGCCAATCGCCCAGCAGTACGAGCCCGACAATCCCGGCTGCACAGGTGGCCGTGACCATCGCGAGCGCCCGGATCAGCGCGGCACGGCGGGCCTGGGCGTCCTTGGCCCGCGCGACGACGGGAAACGTGCTGTGCACGATTGCCCAGGACAGAAAATACAGTCCCCGTCCGATGACCGCGGCCGCAGCGTAGGTGCCCGCAGCCTCCGGAGCCATCACGGCTTTGGCCAACACGACGTCGCCGTTGGCGATCACGACCTGGCCCACCAGCAGGAGGGTGGCTGCCACCGACACGGCCCCCAAGCTGACCTGTTTGCGTTCGACAGCCTCCGGGGCGGGGCGGTCCTCTTCGGTGCGGGTCGAGGCACGGTGGCGGGCCGCGATCGCTGAGGCCACGAACGACAGCGAGATCGCCACCGCGGCCCCGACCACGCCGAATCCGAGGGCGAGCATCACCAGCGCGATTCCCATTCTTGTCGCGGCTTCGACGCCGTAGCTGACCGCCAGACGCCCCAGCCGCAGGTCACCCTGCAGTGCGCCCCGCATTACGGCCTGGCCCAGGTACACGGGAAGGCCCAACCCGATCACGATGAACAGCAACGGCGTGGACGCATTGAAGGTGTCGGTCAGCGCCGCCGAGCCGAGCACCAGCCCACCCCCGATCACTGCGCCGATGCCCCAAGCCCAGCGCGTCAGCCTGCGGCGGTCCTCGATGCCGGCGGGGTCGTCGATCGCGCCGCTGCGCGCCGACAACAGCTGCAGCGTCGCCGCGGCCGCAGCGGCGACCAGCACCAGGTTCACGGCGAGGTTGGCGTCGCCGAATTCCGCAGGGGACAGGAAACGGGCGAGCACCAGGTTGAGTAGGTAGTTGGTGGCGCTGACCCCGAGCATCGTCACGGTGAGGATCAGCGCGCCGCTCAACTGTCGGCGCGCCGCACTGCCCCCGCTTTGTGGGGCAGCCCGGGTCGGTGCGGGCGCGGCCGGTGGTTCGGTGGTTTTCACAGCGTCGATGATTGGCGCCGGTCTTCAAGCCCACCCGCTGCCCAGCCTCAAGAGTTCGTCAAGTTTCGGGCCTGGGTCGGCCCGGCACGCCAGGGTTGCCCGAACCTTGAGAATCACTTGAGATTTCGCCACGGTCCTTCTTGAAGTGCCGTCCTTACGTTCTGTTCAGGACGAAAGGACCAGCCCGATGACATACTCCGACTTCCAGGCCTGGCGCGACACCAAACTGACAGGCGCACCCGATGTTTCGGTCGTGATCCCGGCTTTCGACGAGAACGACCGGATCGTGCCGACAATCGGTGCGATCTCGGCTCATCTGTGCTCCTCGGGGCTGTCCTGGGAACTGATCGTCTCCGACGACGGCAGCGCCGACGGCACCGTCGAACTGGTCAAATCGTTGGGCCTGGCTAACGTCACCGTTCTGGAACCGGGGATCAACCGCGGCAAAGGCGCCGCCGTCCGCGACGGAGTGATCGCGGCCAAAGGCCGGTTCATCCTGTTCAGCGACGCCGATATGTCGACCCCGATCGAAGAGTTCGACAGGCTTCTCGACGCCATCAAACAGGGGGCCGGTGTGGCCGTGGCTTCCAGAGCCGCCGACGGGGCCGAGGAGCGCGGCCGGGGCCGGCTTCGCAGCTTCATCAGCGCGTCTCTGCGTGGCGGGGTGCGCAAGGTCACGGGCGTGCGGATCAAGGACACCCAGTGCGGCTTCAAATTGTTCACCCGTGAATCCGCCCAGGCCTTGTTCCGGGCCTCGCGCGTCGACGGCTTCTCGTTCGACCTCGAGATCCTCTGGCTGGCCCAACGCTGGGGCATCGGCATCGAGGAGATCCCCGTCCACTGGATCGAGGCCCCTGGCTCCAAAGTCAGCCCGGGCAAAGAATCCCTGCGCTTTCTGCGCGACGTCGCCGCGCTGCGCTACCGAGACCTGCGCGGCCACTACGCCGCCGAGACCATCGCCGCTGTCGCGGCCTAACCCGAGACCGGAGAAGCTATGAGCGCCGTCGAGACAACCCTGACCGAATCCGTTTCAGGCCCGGAAGGGCTGCGAGTCGCCCTTGTCACCGCGTACCCGCCGAGCCGGACCACGCTCAACGAGTACGGCTACCACCTGGCGCGCCACCTCGCGGCCAAACCCGAGGTTCGTGAGCTGGTGATCCTCCACGACGAGGTGGCCGAACGCGTCACCGATCTGCCCGAGGACACCATGGCCGTGTCGGCCTGGCGATACGGCTCGTTGTGGAATCCGGTGCGGATCGCCAGGGCTGCCCGAGCGGCAAAAGCCGACGCGGTGCTGGTGAACGCACACTTCACCAGCTTCGGGGCCGGCAAGCTGGCTGCCGCGATGGGTCTCATGTTGCCGCTGCTCCTGCGCGTGCTCGGGACCCCGACCGTGGTTCTGATGCACAACCTGGTCGACACCGTGGACCTCGAAAATGCCGGATTCTCGTCGCATCCGGCTCTGACCAGGATCCTGTCGCTGGCCGGTGGCCTGCTGACCAGGATGATCCTTGCGGCCGACAAAGTGTGCGTCACCATGCCCCAGTACGTCGACGTGCTTCGAACCAAGTACGGTGCGGCCAACGTGTATCTCGCTCCCCACGGGAGTTTCGAGGAACCCGATCCCGTCGTGCGAAACCGCACTGCGGTGCCCTCCCTGCTTGCCTTCGGCAAGTGGGGCACCTACAAGAGGGTCGAGGTCCTCCTCGATGCCCACGCGATTCTGCGTTCCGAAGGGGTCGACGTGGAGGTCGTCATCGCCGGCACCGACAGCCACAACGCGGTCGGCTATCTCGACGAGGTCAAGCAGAGATACCGCGGGCTGGCGGGCGTCAGGTTCACCGGATATGTTGCCGAGCAGGACGTGCCCGAACTCTTCAGCTCAGCGGATGTCGCCGTCTTCCCTTACACCAGCACCACAGGTTCTTCGGGGGTGCTGCACCAAGCCGGGTCCTACGGGTGCCCGGTGGCGCTTCCCGACATCGGCGATCTGGCCGAATGCGTGCGCGAAGAAGGGTTCGAGGCCGTCACGTTCGATGCAGGCGATGCCGCAGACCTCGCTCGCGCGTTGCGCGCATTGCTGGCCGATCCCGATCGTATGACCGCGATGGGGGAGGCCAACCGGGCTGCGGCGTGCGGGATTCCGCTTGCCGATGTGGCCGAGTGGCATCTGGCGCACCTGCAGGAGATCTGTGACGTGTTGTGAACGGCCGGGGCGCCACCGGAGACGAAATTTCTTGAGCCGATCCTGAAGATTGTCCCCGGTCGCTCTTGCATCTGGCTCCCTACGTTGAAGACCAGGCCGACAACAGGCCCACCGCGACAACCGAAACAACCAGCAAGACCAGCAGGAGAGGTAACGACATGACAGCACCGACGACGGTCCACCAGTCGCACACAGATGGACCGAATACGATTCACGAGGTCGTCCTGCCGCAGCGTTTCGACGTGCATGAGGTCCCACAGTTCCTGTCGACGATCGAGCGGATTCTCGCGGCGGGAACCGTGGCCGTGATCGATGCGTCCGAGGTCCGTTACATCGACCGAAGCGGGATGGACTCGCTGATGGAGGCCAGACTGCGGTGCATGGACCACGGTGGCGACCTGATCCTGGCCGCCGCCAGCGTGGCCGCCCGCGTCATTCTCGAACTGTCCGGACGTTACGACGCGCTCAACCCGAGCGAGTCGGCGGCTGCACAGTACTGCGATGCGGTGGAGGCGGCATGAGCGTCATCCTCAGACCTCACCCCATGCTCGGTCCGGTCGAGGCGATGCGGCTGCGAGGCAACTTCGACCTAGTAGTCGGGGACAGTGGCGACGGAGCCGGCGGAGAAGTCGGCGATGGAGTCATCATCGACCTGACCGGCGTTCGAGAACTCTCCGGGGCCGGGTTAGCCGCCGTGACCAGCATCGTCACCCGGGGCAGACGGTCCGGCGTTGTGGTCCGCGTGCTGCTGCCGGAGGATGGCTCCGAGGCTGCCCGGGTCATCGACCAGGCCGACCTGGGGCGGTTTCTGCGCCCCGGAGGCGTGTGGAACCCGTTGACGCCCAACGGATCGATGAATTCGCAAGAAACCCGCGGCGCCCGGCGAGCCTGGCTGGCACGGCACCTGCACGGTGCGCCGAGGCGCACCGCAGATTGGACATTGGCCACGGCCTGAAGCGGGTCGTTGCGGCTCACTGTGGCCGCGGCGCCATCGTGTACCGACCACCGGATATCAAGAGGTGAACCCGATATGGACGCTCATGATCTCGCAGTCTTCCGCAGCACGCGCCGGCTTCGCCGGTCCGCCTGGGGCGCCAAGGAACCGGTCTATCGCAGCCGGCCGCAGTCGCCCGCGGCGGCGCGGCCTGCTCCCCGCGAGTGACACGACTCCGGTTTCGGGCAGGTGTTTTGCCTCGTGTCGGTCGGCGGTCGGTGCAGACTGGGGATGTGCGCGTGTTGATCATCGAAGACTCCCCCGAAGTGGTCGAGACGTTACGGCCGGTGCTTCTCCAGGACGGTCACGAGGTAGCGGTTGCCGACAACGGGCGCACCGGACTGGAACTCGCGGAGTCATTCGAGCCGGATATCGTGCTGCTCGACGTCGTTTTGCCGGAGATCGACGGGCTCGAGGTCTGCCGGCGGGTGCGCGGCTCCTCCGACGCCCACATCATCATGCTCACCTCGAAAGACCATGAAGTGGATCGCGTCGTCGGTCTCTCGATCGGTGCCGACGACTATGTCACCAAGCCATTTTTTCCGAGAGAAGTATCCGCGCGCATCAGCGCAGTCGGGCGCAGAGCCCGCACTCCGGCAGCGGCCGATTCCGGCCCCTCGGCACGTGTGTTCGGTGACCTGCGTGTTGAGCCCGAGGCCCGCCGGGTGACGATCGCCGGACAGGAGGTGGTGCTCACGAAGAAGGAATTCGATCTGCTCGATGCGATCACTGCCAGGCCCAAGGTGGTGCACACCCGGGAGATGCTGCGGGAGGCAATCTGGGGCCCCGACTGGTTCGGTGACGATCATGTCGTCGACGTACATGTGGGAAACCTTCGTAAGAAGATCGACAGAGCTGGCGGTAGTAGCCGCATCGAGACAGTCCGTGGAGTGGGCTTCCGGCTGGCCGGCGGCTGACCAGCGCCGGTGCGCCTCAGCTGATCTCCAGACCGTCCGAGCCGACGGTGAGGTGGAGCTCTATCACCGGCTCCGAGGTGGCCACCCGTTCCTGGATCAGGGCCAGTACCTGCTGGTTGACATCATCCGCGGTGCCGGCAGAGCGCAGGCCGGAGGAGCTTTGGATGTCGAGGATCAACAGCTTTCCCGCACGAGCGGCGGTCTGATGCCAGGAACCCTCGTGGGCCGAGACGATGTCGGCCAGCGCAACCCGAGCGTGCGGCTGTGTGGCCGTTGACCCTTCTGGTGTGTTCTCCGCGTGCCCGGCGATGTCCAGCACCGATTGCATGTCGGTAAGTAGTCGCTGCATGTCGTGAATCTGTTGTGCGCTCAAAGGGTTTCCCTCGGAAAGGGTTTCCGACAGGAATAACAGGGCCGTCAGTGGGGTGCGAAGGTTGTGGGCCATCGTCGAGGAGCGGCGCTCGAGTTCGGTGAGGGCCTGCGAGGCGGTCCGCCGCGCCGCCTCGAGCTCGGAGGTTCGCAGTGCGAGTTTGTCCTCCAATTGCTGGCGTAACTCCCAGCGTTCCGACGAGATGCGTTCGGCGATAGTCTCGGCCTGAAGTCGCGCCGACTTCTCACGGGCCAGGCGGCGCTGAAGGCGCTCGACGGTTGCGGTGTGATCGGTGAACTCGCTCAAACCGCGGCCCTGATGCGGATGGTGCAGCGGGATTCTCCCCGCTGCTTGCAGCTGGGTTGGTCGACGACCACTTTTTCACCGTAGTGATCGGCGACCCCGAGGACCAGCCCCTCGGCGAGCATGCACATGCTGCGCACCGACAGGTAGTCGAGCTCGAGGTCGTCTCCGTTGTCGCGCAGCACGAATCGCGGCACCGAGGCTCCGGGGTAGAGCTTGAGTACCTGGGGGTGGATCAAGTCGTTGACTTTCGGCAGGAACTCGCGCAGCGAGGCCGGGGTCTCCGCAAAACCCGTATACCGAGACATCAGCGGTTCGAAGGTGAGCCGTCCGAGTGTGCGCAGGACGTCATCGCCCGAACAACCAAGGCGTCCTGCCGCGGCGTGCGCCAGCGCGACGAACTCGGCGTCCGGGTAGTTGCCCAGGGCCGTGTAGGCACCCTGCAGGTCGCAGGTAGTCAGCAGCTCGTCCCACATCTGCTCACCCCATTGGCTGGACACCGCGTCCTCGACGGCGTTGAGCAACACACCCTTCACGGTTTGCCTCCTTGATCCGCAGGTTGGCCAAGTCTGGCCTGCAAACGCTCGACGGAGGTCTCGATCAAGCCGTCGAGGCTCGTCTCCGGTATGGCCGCCATTGCCGAAAGCGGGTCGGCAGACTCCTCGAAGATTCTGAGTTGGTCGGCCAGTGCGACGGCGCCGAGCATCGCGCTAGGGGAGCGCAGGGCGTGAGCGCTGCGCCGTACAGCGTCGGCGTCGCGCTGGACAGCGACTCGACGCAGCTCGGCCAGGCGTCTTGGCATTTCGGCGACAAAGGCCGACACAACCTTGTGCAGCGGATCCGCGCCGAGCTCTTCGAGGAGCCGGTCGATGCGCGCCTCGTCGAGGATGGGCGCCTCTGTCGTGGTCTGGGTGTCACTGCTGGTGTCGGCATCAGCATTCTCGGGCCGTCCCGCGCCGATGAAGCGGCCGAGTTCCTCGGCGAGTTTGGACAGGCTCAGCGGCTTTCCGAGGAAACTGTCCATCCCGGCTCGTTCGCACGCGTCACGGTTGGAGTCCACCGCGGATGCCGTGAGCGCCAGGACGGGAATGTGAACGCCGGTGCCGCGCTCACCGGCCCGGATTCTGCGGGTCGCCTCGTAGCCGTCCATGCCCGGCATGTTGCAGTCCATGAGCACCGCGTCGAAGGTGCCCGATTCGAGCCGCTTCAGCGCTTCGGCCCCGTCGGAGGCGACGTCGCAGTCGTATCCGAGTTTGTCGAGTTGGGCCGCAACGAGCAATCGGTTCGTCTGGTTGTCGTCTGCAACGAGAACCCTACGGCGGGAGCCTGTTTCGGTGGTCTTCACGGCTTCTGCGGCCTGTTGCTGCGGCTCTGATTCCGGTAGTGGAACCGTGAAATGGAACGTCGAGCCGTGGCCTTCGAGGCTGGCGACGTCGAGCCCGTCCCCGCCCATGGCCTTGACGAGCCTGTCCGAGATCGCAAGGCCCAGGCCGCTTCCTCGCTCGGCGTCGGAGCTTCGCACTTGTGTGAAGGGTTGCAGGATACGAGCGATGTCTTCACCGGGGATGCCGGGGCCGGTGTCGGTCACAGCGAACCGGACCAAATCTGCGTTCGTGCCGGTGGACGCCGGGGAGACGTCGACGTCGATGCGGCCCTCTCGAGTGAACTTTTCGGCGTTGGAGACGAGGTTGTGCAGCACCTGGTGCAGTCTGTCGGGATCTCCCGTTCGCCAGTCCGGGATCGTTGGGTCGACCGAATAGTCGAGTTTGAGCCCCTGTGCCTCGACCTTGAGCTTCGACATCTGCACGACGTCGTCGACCATCGCGCGAAGCTGGAACGGCTCGGCTGCGATTGTCGTCCGGCCGGCGTCGAGCCGGGACAGGTCGAGTAGGTCCGAGATCAGCCGTGACAGACGCTCGGCTTCCGTTCGGATGCGCCGGGACCACTCGGCGGCCTCATTGCGCCCCTCGGCGGACAGCTGGGTTTCCAGTAGTTCGGCGAAACCGAGAATGGCGTGGATCGGAGAACGGATTTCGTGGCTGACCGTCGCCACGTAGTCGGACTTCTCGCCGGCCAGCGTGATGGCGAAGTCGAGTGCTTGTTGAAGCTCGTGCTCCACCTCGACCTGTGTGTCGACGATGCGCAGCGCGAGGATCACCCCGTCGGGGGCGGCGGTTGCGTCGAGGTAGGACGTCGCGTGGCCGTCGACCCAGTGATAGCTGCCGTCTGCGGAGCGGATCCGGAACCGTTCTGTGACCGACTTACCGGCGCCGATGCGGTTCAGCAGGCTGTCCATGGTCTCGAGGTCGTCGGGGTGGACGTGATCGGTGAAGTCTGAGCCGACCCATCGTTCGGGTGGGTTAGCGAATGCGGCCTGCACCGATGGCGAAACCCATGCGATGTGCCGGCCGCGAAGGTGCACGACAACGTCGACCGCGTTGTCGGCGAGGATTCGATACCGCTCGACCGCCTCGGCGCGTTGGCGTTCAGCTTCGGTGCGCACCCGGCTCTGGGTCAGCTGGTCGGCCGTCACGTGTTGGACATGGCGGCTGATGAGAAAAATCGGCGCCCCGAGGATGAGGGTGGCCAGCGTCACCGACAGCACCCAGACTGCGTCGCCGTGCAGGCCGAACGCCAACAACACCAGCCGCCAGATCGCGACCCAGACGGGAACGAGAAGGAAGGTGACGACCAGGCGCACCAGCATCCGGCGGTCGGGCCGCGCTACCAGCCAGGCCACGGGCTGACGATCCGGGCGCACGGCGACGGCCGCGCCGATGAGCAGCATGATGGCCACGGCCGTCGACGCGTTCATGCCGACCGACGGCGACCGGCTCAGCATCTCGGCTGCGTCGAACAGATAGGTGACGAGTGCGACGAGCGGCAATGCCGCAGCGGCGATGGTGACAAACGGCCAGCCGATCACGATCCATCGGCGGTCCAGCCGCAATAGTCCGACCGTCGCCGCTAGCGCGAGGATTGACAACGCCGCCTGCACACTCGGACGGCCCGGCCAGGCTTGATCCAGGGCGCCCACGGCGCCGGGGAACAGGACTCGGTCTAGGCCAAACGGGCTGCCGGTCACGTACTCGGCGAGGAACACCGCCGCCAGGGTGCCGGCCGTCAGGGCCAGCGCGCGCCCAGTCCATATCCGGCCGGCTGAAGGCCGTCCCGCCTGCAGAAGGATGGCGACGGCCAACCCTGCCAGTATTGAAGTGCTCCACGGCACCATCTGTGGCCAGTGCAGATGAACCTGCGCCAGCGAAGGGGCGCCGGTCGCCCAACCCAGCCAATCGACCGCGGCGATCGCAAGGACCAGCGCAACCGCACCGCGAACCCACCATTTCAGTGGCATGTCAGCGTCGGTCCCCGCCACCCGAATCACCTCTTAGCGATTGGAGCGTACTCGGTAACTGCGGCGCCGATGGCTTGTTTGTTACCCAAATTGTGTTGGTAACCGACGCTGCGGACCACGGCGTCGCCAACCGGCTACCTGGGTAGTCGGGCTCCGGGTGGTTGGCGATGCTCGACGGCCAAGGCGATCATGGTGCTCCAGCCCTCGGTGGCTGCTCGCGGGTGCTTCGCGGCGGTACGCGGGCGCCGAGGATGCCGCTGGGTTGGCGGTGGAGATGTTGGGCGGCCGAGGGTTGGGCCTGACATCATCTCGAACCATGGCATTGGAATGGGTCGCCCACGTCGCGACGGCGACTGTCGGCGTGGCGGGCATCGTCGGCACGTGGCTGACCGCCAACCGAGGTTTGGCGCACGAGCGTCGCTTGGCGACGGAGGCTCGCCAGCAACAGCGGCTGGAGAACGCCTACGTCGACCTGCTCGATGTCGCTGAGCGTGTCGGTCACTGGGCACAGTTGGCTTGGCCCGTGAGGGACACCGAGCCGCCCCAGCCGGTGCCCGAAATGCCGTCGCTGGTCGAGCAGGCCCACACCGAAGCGCTGGTCAGGGCGTTCGGTTCGGAAAAGGTTCTGCAGCGGATGAAGACGTGGCGTGGGGTTCTGCGGGAGATGCAGGCTTTGGACAACGTGATTCGGCTGGCGCCTGGCGATCACCACCAGGCAAGGAGCGGATTTGACGAATTGCGCCCGCAGGAGAAGGCGGCTCGCGAAGCGCTCGGCGATCAGGTGGCCGTGGATCTTGGCCACCGGCCTGGGCGGTGATGATCCCGCGCCCCCGACGCGACGACACCCCAGCCGTGAAGGCTGGGGTGTCGCTGTTGTCGCGTGGTTGGGACGTGTCAGGCGGTGCGGCGAATGCCCCGCTTCAACAGCAGTTCGCGCTCGGACTCGCTGAGACCGCCCCAAATGCCGTAGGGCTCGCCGACTGCCAGCGCGTGGGTGCGGCACTGGGTGATCACCGGGCAACGCCTGCACATTTCTTTGGCGCGCATCTCACGCTGCGCGCGAGCGCGGCCGCGCTCGCCGTCCGGGTGGAAGAACATCGATGAATCGACACCCCGGCATAGTCCCTGCATCTGCCAATCCCAGATGTCTGCGTTCGGTCCCGGTAGCTGCTGCGGCTGTGGCACTTGGAAACCCCTCTCTACACACCCATTTCGCTTACTCACTGGATGCGTGAGTCGTGGAACAGATCCGAGCACAGTCACCGATGACCACTCGTGCACACAACGTAGAAGGGCTTCGGAATTTCCGTCAATACTCTGGGTGTGTGCGGTACCGCATATGCGCGGGCAGAGAATTTACATCACGTTCATCGTTGCGACCCGCGGACAGCGAGTTCAGTGCTAGTCACTGACACTGCTCGGCTTGGCGTGTGGGTGTTTCTGCTGATCAGTTCACGCTGCGTCGAAGTTCCGTTTGCGGCAGCTCAAAGGGCGGTTGACATGGCTGTAACATATCGGCAATTAATTGTTAACTAACGGGATCCTAAAAAACCGTTCGAATTGGTAGCCTCGCCCTGCGATGAATACCAGCGCCGCACCGGAGTTTGCTGCATTGGCCGAGGTGGCATTTGGCAGCAAACCCGCGCTGTGGCCCCTGCCGTCGGAATCCGGCCCTGCTGAACTATGGCTTCGCGCGGTCGCCGCCGGCGGTCAAGGACGCTACGCCAGTGCGTTGGCCGACCTCGACCGACTTCGCCGTGGTGTTGCACACGGACCGGTCGCCTCGCTGGCGCTGAGCACCGAAGCGTCGCTGCACCGTCAACTCGGTTGGCATGACCGTGCGCGATCGCTTGACGGACGGGCATTCGGGCTGGCTGACGGCAACCCCGAAAGCGGTGCCGACGCGCTGATCGGTCTGGCGGCCGACGCACTCGGGGTCGGCAGGGGTGCGGCCTCCGAGCGGGCCCTGCGCCGCGCCGCCGATCTGGTCGCCGCGGCCCCGACGTCGCGGGTGCCTGTGCGCTACGCCTGGGTGTCGGCAGAACTGGCGATGGTGCTCGGCGATGGTCGATCCGCAATCGACCATGCCACCGTCGCGGTCGACCTGGCCCACGATCTGGGGTCGGTGCGTCACCGGGTCAAGTCCCAAGTGATCCTTGCGGCTGCCCGGTGCTGTTCCGGCGAGTTGACTGCGGCACGCCGAGCCGCCGACGGGGCACTATCCGACGCGGGACGACACGGGCTGATCCCGCTGCGCTGGGCGGCTGCCTGCCTCCTCGCCGACATCGGCAGCGCAACGCAGTCACCAGCCGAGATCGCGGAGATCCGAGACAACTGCGCTGAAATCGTGACCAGATGGGGCGGCGTGTGGTGTCGGAGGTAACCGGGCTGCGCCGACAGCGGTCGTTATTGTTTAGCTGAGTCGCGCCACGGGGCGTGACCCTGCCCCATGCAGAACCACCTCCCCCAACGGGATGTGTCTCGCACGTAACGCTGGAGATATCGGCCACGATGACAATTTCGGGAGAACGTCTCGATGCTGTCGTTGCTCAAGCGGTGGCCGGCGATCGAAACGCCCTCCAGGAAGTGCTGGCGACCATCCGTCCCATCGTTGTCCGATATTGCCGGGCTCGAGTGGGGGCCACGGAGCGCAGCGGTCTGTCAGCAGATGACGTTGCTCAGGAGGTGTGCTTGGCCGCCATCACGGCGCTGCCGCGTTACAAGGATCAGGGACGGCCGTTCCTGGCCTTCGTCTACGGCATCGCTGCGCACAAGGTTGCTGACGCGCATCGCGCGGCCTCGCGGAACCGTTCCGACCCGGTGGACGTCGTGCCGGAGCGTTCCTCCGGTGAAGCAAGCCCCGAGCAGCTGGCGCTCGACTCGGAGTCGTCGGCGCGCATGGCCGCCCTGCTGCAGGTTTTGCCCGAAAAGCAGCGCGAAATATTGATCCTGCGTGTCGTCGTCGGAATGAGTGCCGAGGAAACTGCCGAGACGGTGGGCAGTACCCCAGGAGCGGTGCGGGTGGCCCAGCACCGTGCGTTGGCGAAGCTGAAGACCGAGATCATGGCGACGGGGCGTGATCATGCCTGACTTCGGACGTTGGAACGCCAACGGTGGCGATCCGTCGCTCAACGACATCAACCGCAGCGACCAGTTCCTTGACGCGCTCGCGTCCGGGGAACCGGTGTATGCCACCGACCGTGGCGAAGCCGAGCTGGCCAACCTGTTGGCCGGTTGGCGCGACGACGTCCGCGAAACACCAGTGTCGGCATTGGTGACCCCGCAAGAAGCTGCCGTTGCGCTGGACCGGGCTTCCTCGTCGGGCCGGCGCAGGCGGTTGTCGCTAGCGGTCGTGGGCTCGACGGCCGCCGCCGTGCTGTGCCTGGGCGGGTTCGGCGCGATCATCGCCGGCGCCGGTCCCGGCGACGCTCTCTACGGGCTGCGCACCGTGTTGTTCGGTGAGCAGGCGACCGTACGTGACGACGCGGTGATCCTGGCCGCGCAAACCGAGATGCAAGAGGTCCAGCAGCTCATCGACCAGGGGGACTGGCAAGGAGCGCAGGCCAAGCTGCAGGCGGTCAGTTCCCAGGTTCAGAGCGTCGATGACGTCGTCGCGAAGACGGACCTGATCAATCAGTGGAACGACCTGAGCGCCAAGGTGGGTACCCGAAACCCCGATTTCACCCTGCCCCCGGTTGTCGGTGGCGAGCCTGCGCCTGCGCTACCGCCGGGTGTGACGTTGTTGGAGTTGCCGCCGCAGGTCGCGAACCCAGTCGGCAGCGCCCGATCCGAGCTGGCCGAGGTGCAGCAGCTCATTGGGCAGGGCGACTGGGAGCAAGCGCAGCGGATCCTCGAGGAACTCCAGGCCCAGGTCCAAAGCGCCGGTGAAACGGTCCCGGGGATCGATCTGATCGATCAGTGGAACGATCTGAGTGCCAAGGTCGGAGCGCGCGACCCGCAGTTCACCCTGCCATCGCTGTTCCCTGGCGAGCCCGCACCGGCCCTACCGCCGGGTGTCACGTTGCTGGAGGTGCCGTCGCAGGTCCCGGCCCCGTCGGGAACATCGGGTGACGGTGCCACCACCAGCGCCGACGAAACCACCGCGGTGTCGCCGTCAGAGACGACGGCTGGGGCGCCCTCTGTGACTGGCACGTCACCCTCGGCGACCAGTCCATCGCCGGGCACCTCTACCGGAGCGCCCACCACAGCGGCGACGACCGGCCAGAATCCGGCGTTGACCACCACGGCGACTTCCCCGGATGCAGGCGCCGAGGAAGACCCCGGCGACACGGTCGGCACGCAGCCGAGCGTGGCGACAACGGAACCTGTCCAGGAGCCGACATCGCGGGCGGTGGATACAAGCACCTCGGCGACCTCCGCGGCGCCGGTCACTACAGCTGCGCCGTCAACGACCCCGTCGGCGCCCAGCACCACCACTTCGGCTGCGCCGCAGCAGGCGCCCACCACCACGGTGGTGCAGCCGACAGAGGCCGCAGAGGTCGACGCGGAAGAGCCGGCTGCGACCCCGGAGACTCCTGTGACCACCACAACACTGGTCCCGGTGGCGCCGGATGGGCCGAGCTAGACAGATCGGAAATTCAGCGCTCAGCGATAGCCGTCTGAGTCCGATGTCGCCTCATTAAGTGAGGCGTCGGCGTATCCCCGGCAGTAGTCCCACGTGACGTAGGCGTCGGGCTCGGGGTCGTAGGCTGGCTCGTGGGGACGCACTGTCCCGTCAACGAGGAGTTGCAGTAGGTTCGCCCGCAGCATGTCCCAGTCGTGGTAGTGGTCCTGCTGGCATTCGTCGCAGCAGACGACCAGTCCACGAATTCCTTTGTGCGCCAACAGTGCTTCGTAAACTGCCAGGTCGGCCAGGTCGGCCTCCACAGCGATGCGTTCCTGCGGATCCAAGGGTTGTCCCGGCTCCAAGGCGTCCAGTGCTG
>CAZLTV010000038.1:0-26994 GCA_964562545.1 uncultured Mycobacterium sp.
CCGGTGAGCTGGTATCCGCGGATACCGCGACCGCGCAGTTCGTCGATGATCTCGGCGACGGTCTTGGGCGTCTCCCCCGGCCGTGGCCTGAACCGGTCGATGTTGGTCACGTTCATCTTGCCGATGAACGACGACTTGCTGCGGTAACGCTCCAACGCGTCGAACAGGGGTAGGTCACGCTCGAGAGCCAATAGGTCGATGCCCGTGATCCCGTAGTAGGTGGCCGCGGCGACCTCGTCGTCTTGCGCAGCGTCGAATACACGTCGGCGCGCGACGGCTTCGTCATGGGTATCGCCCACCACGATCGTCGCGGTGACCATCGTGCGGATGCTGTCACCGGCGCGCCCCTGTTCCTGTGCCGCACGCCTGATGTCCGCCACATCGGTGCGGTTGCGGTCCGTGGTCGTCCCCTGGATCAACACCACCTCCGCGTTGCGCCCCGCGAAAGCCCTACCCCGCCCGGACGTTCCGGCCTGAACCAATACTGGTGTCCGCTGCGGCGAGGGATCGACGTTCAAATACCCCGAGGACCGAAGGTAGGTGCCGTTGAACTCCACCTTGCGCAGTCGGCTGCGATCGATGGCGACCAGTTGCTGCGGGTCGGCGGCCCAGGCGCCCTCGCCCCAGCTGTTCTCCCAGTAGGCCCGGGCAATGTCGATGTATTCGTCGGCTCGGTCGTAGCGCTCGTCGTGCCCGACGGGGTCATCCCAGCCGAACAGGTCTGCCATGGTGTTCTGCACTCCGCCGGTCACGATGTTCATCCCCACTCGGCCCCCGGAGAGGTGGTCGAGTGTGGCAAAACGCCGGGCCGTCTCGATCGGAGCGTGGATCGACGTGGTCTCGGTGACGACGAAGCCGAGGTGAGACGTTGCGTGGGCCAGCGACGGGATCAACAGCTGCGGGTCCAAGATCGGTATGTTGATGCCGTATTTTGCTGCGGCATCGGTGATCTCGCCGTCCAAAGTGGGATAGGAGTAGCCGTCGGCGAAGAACATGAAGTCGAAACCACTGTCTTCCAGTAACCGCGCAGTCTGAATCCAGTAGTCCAACTCGTGAAATCTCATCAGGTCCGCCTCCGGCAACTGCCATGAGGCGATGCCCCGCTTGCTGGGCGAGCCGAAAACCTGAAACGTCCCCAAATACAGCGGTTTACTCATCAACGCTCCTGTCCTGTCCAGGACGATCTCTTTGGGTTCTGAGTCACCAACGCACGACCGCCCGTTCCACCAATGCGACGATGCCGAGCAGTATCAGTGAGGTCACGGCGCACAACACGATCGAACCCCACAACTGGCCCAGGTTGAGATACGACGTCGCCGACATGATGGTCGCGCCCAAGCCTCGTGTCGAGCCGCTGAATTCGGAGACCACTGCGCCGATGATCGAGTAGGTGGCCGCGCTCTTCAGGCCTGCGAACTGGTAGGGCAGGCTGGCGGGAAACCTCAGCCGCAGAAAGACGTCTGTCCGCGAGGCCGCCATCGCCGCCATGACGTCGAGCAGTGACTTGGGCGCCGCGTTGAAACCGGCAATCGCGTTCATCAACATCGGGAAGAACACGATGAGCACGACGATGACGATGTGCGGCAAGGAGCCGAACCCGAAAACCACAACCAGCGCCGGTGAGATCGCCAGCACCGGCGTCGCGTGGATGACGATGGCAAGCGGCATCAGCGCGTCGCGCAGTGCGCGTGAGTGCGTGATGCCGATCGCCAGAAGCTCGGCCATGAGCACCCCGATCACCAGCCCGATCAGGGCGTTTCCGACCGTGTAGCTCACATGTTTCCACCAGAACCCGGGGTCCTCGAATAGCGCTCGGAGGATCTGCTCGATCGTCGGGATCAGGCTGTGGGTGCTGCGCGCGATGACTTCCCAGGCGATCAGCAGCGCGACGAAGGTTGCCAATGGCGCAACGATCCGTCTGGCCTGACGGCTGATATTGAGTCCTACGCCTCGCTTGGCCGGTGCCGCTTCCGTTCCGTCCGCGAGTGCCATCAGTCCTCCTCCACGAACTCGAGAAGCCCCTTGACCTCATCGACAAGGGCGTGCAGCCGCGGCCAACTCTCCATTTCGACGGTGCGGGGCCTGGGCAGGTCCACGTGCACAACTTTCTTGACCCGTCCCGGCCGCGGAGACATCACCACGATCTCGTCGGACATCAGCACGGCCTCGAAGGCCGAGTGGGTGACGAACACGATCGTTTTGCGGTGCTCGTCCCAGACGTCGAGCAGCCGGTGACGCATCGATATGCGGGTAATCTCGTCGAGCGCCGAGAACGGCTCGTCCATCAACATCAACGGCGCTCCGTGAACGAAGCCGCGTGCGAACGACGCGCGCTGCTGCATTCCGCCAGAGAGCTGGGCGGGCATGCTGCGGGTGAACCGACCCAGACCGATCTGCTTGAGGATCGTCGACGCCGGCTGCGGTTGTCGTCTGGTCCAGCCTGCGCGATCAGCTTTTCGGTTGACCACGTTGGCGAGTTCGACGTTGCCGTCGATGGTGCGCCACGGCATAAGCGCCGAGGACTGTGGAACCCAGGCGATGTTCTTGGCCCGGGCGTTGGCCGAGGGAGATTCGCCGAAGATCTCCACCTTGCCCGAGGTGTGCCCCTCCAGACCTGCCATGATGCGCAGCAACGTGGTCTTCCCGCATCCGGACGGCCCGAAGAGGGTCACGAAAGCGCCTTCTTCGACCTGAAGGTTCACCGAGTCCAACGCAGTGACCTGCATAGAACGCGAGTCCTTGTATACCTTGTCAAGTCCGACAACCTCGATGGCTGCGTTCTCGGTACTCGTCACAGTGCTTTCCTCAGTCTGTCGATAGACCGCTCAGGCCGGCGAAGGCGCTTTCGTGCCGTGGACGTCCAGAATCGCCTACGGCGCAGGCCAGATCAGTGTGTCACCGTCGTAGATGGCGTCGAGGTACTCCGCGGTGAGCGCTTCCTCAACGTTGAGTTCCCCGTCGACGAGGTCGTACTCCTCAAGCGCGGCGGCCTCTGGCGCCCACAGCTCGACACTTTGCCAGCCCAGCCCATGACCGTCGATCCTGTTGTCGGCGATGATCTTTGCGCCGGCGTTCCAGCGGTCGGTTTCGTGGACCGCGTCGTATCCGGACTCCGACATCTCTTCAGACCAGCCGATCGCCTGTTCGAGGTTGGCCTCGCTTTCCTCGATCCACTCGTAGCCCTTCAGCGCCGCACGCAGAAAGTCCTCGACAGCGGTGGGATGTTCGGCGGCGAAGTCGCGGTTGGCGATCATCACCGAGAAGGTGCCGTCGACACCGTAGTCGGCGGGGTCCCACAGGTCGACCTCGACACCGTTGCGCGACAGCGTGTAAGGCTCGTTGGCCTTATAGGCCTGCAGGGCATCGACCTGGCCGCGCGGAAGGATCATCGGGTCGTAACCGACCGAGACCATGTCCACGGCGTCGAGGTTGACCCCGGCGTTGATCAGCATCTGGCGAAGCTGAGTCGGCAGGCTCTCTTTGTAGCCGAGCAGACGTCCCTCGAGCTGGGTGAGGTCGGTGATGTTGTCCTCGGCCAGCGTCAGCAGGGAAACCTGACCGACCGGTCCGAGAGTGGCGATGCCGACGATGTTGGCGCCGTTGGCGATACCGGTCAGTGCGTCGCTGGCCGACCCGACTCCGGCGATCGGTGATGTGCCCGCCGATACGATCTGGGTGTTGTTGTCCGAGTCGGGGCGCAGTGTGACGTCGAGGCACATGTCCTCGAAAAAGCCCTCGCCCTCGGCGGCGATGAGGTTGAGGATCCCCACCGAGCCGCCGAGGTCGTAGCTGGTGAGATAGTCGATGGTTCCCGCTGCCTGGTTGGCCTCGCAGCGTTCCTGGCTGATCAGCCCGGCGGCAACGGGTTCGGGGACGGTTGTTTCATCGGACGGCGCCTCGCTGCTGGAGCTACATGCGGCCATCGGCAGGGTAATGGCGACGGCGAGACTGCAGGCGGCGAGATTGCGGGCTTTCCGGTTCATTTCGATCTCCATTTCGTCGGTGTCGGCCGCACGACGGCGTAACGGCACGGGCTGAGACGGATCGTCAAACGTTGGGTTGAACGGCCAAGTCCGTCCGGTCGAGCTTCCCGGGGTTGAGCAGACCCAGCGGGTCCATCTGGCGGGCGACGGCGAGGATCCGCTCGACGTCGCCGTGTTGGCCGACCTTGTATGTGTGTGGATTGACCACGAGCACACCAAGCTCGGACAGCGCGCGCATGGCGGCCTCGAGGGCTTCGGGTCCCTGCCAGTCCATGTAGAGCAGACCGGAGTATCCGGGGCCATGTGCGCGCGGGTTGTTGCCGTCCAGGTGCAACCTTGCCCCGGGTACTCGCTGACGAATCTGGTCCTGCGCCGCGACGATCGCGGGACCCCGGACCTGAATCGCGCAGATCCGGCCTTCGGTTCGGTGTATTGCCAGGGTTGCGTGGTTGTAGACCGTCTCCATCATCGCCTCGACGGCGGTGTCATCCTCTGCGGTCACCGTGCCCGCGTGCCGGGCCACGGTCTGCGATGCCTGGTCGGGGGCATCGGTCATGATTCGCAGACAGAACTTGCCCTGATAGCCCGGATGCGGACCGAGCGCGCGATATACGGCGTCCTCGTCGAGCGAGATGGCTCGAGGTTTGATCTCGGCGCGCATGAGGTCCATGCCGGCCGCCCACGCGTCATCCAGCCGGGCGAACGCGCCGAAGACGACGGTCCGGTCGCGTCTGGGCACCGTCTGAATCCGTATCGTCGCCAGCAATCCCGTGGTGCCATAGGTGTGCGTATAGGCCGGCACCTCGGCGCTGGACACGCCGATGGCGCTGGCATCGGCCCGGCACGGCATCACGGTCAACCCCCGGACCCAACCGTCCCAGGTCGACCCGTGCTCGATCGACCCGATTCCCTGGTTGCCACCCGCCAGAAAGCCGCCGAGGGTGGCGGCCAACATGGAGGGCATAACCGGCATCTCGCGGTCATGTTCGCTGAGTACGGCATCGATCGTGCGAAAGGTGCTACCCGCCTCGACCATGATTTCGTCGGCGTCGATTTGGAGAACCCTGTCGCACAGGCTCATATCGAGTACCAGCCCACCCGACAACGGGACGGCCTGCCCATAGTTACCGGTCCCGCGACCGCGCGGCACGACGGGTACGCGGCACCGATACGCGAGTTCGAGCAAGCGTTGCGCCCGCTCCAGCGTCGAGGGCCGAGTGGCGACATCGGCGCGCTTTCCGGCGAGCTCGGTCTCGAGAACGGGCGAAAGCCAGTAGCCGTCCGCCGAGAGGATGTCGATCCGCGGGCCGGACACATGGAACGGATCACCGTCGACGATGGCCGCCGCGTCATCGAGGAATGCAGACGAAACGCCCACGTGCTCTTGACCTCCCAAGGGTATGCATTTCTGCGGACAGTATTGCGTACAATTATTACGCCGGTGTGACAGCGATGGTGACGCCCGTCACCCTCGACACTGGGGGTTCGGCCGGACTGCGGTTTGGATAGGCTCGGCGCGACAGGGAAGGTGACAATCAATGGCCACGACGGGTGTAGAAGGCTTGGGCGGCAATGCGCGAACGCCACGAGCGAACGCCCATGACCGTGTTGTGGCCCGCCTCCGCCAGGAGATCATCAGCGGTTGGAGAGCGCCAGGATCGGTGCTCAACGAGGTCGAGTTGGCCGCCGAATACAGCGTGTCGCGAAATCCCATCCGAGAGGCATTACGCAGCCTCGAGGCCGAAGGTTTCGTCCGGAGCCGACCGGGCCGAAGCTCCCTGGTGTCCCGGTTCAGCGAAGCCGAGTCTCGGGGCATCCTCGAGGTGCGCAGCATCCTCGAGACGCACGCCGCACAGGCCGCCGCCACCGCCCGGACCGCCGAGCAGATGCTCCGCTTCGACGCACTTCTCCGCGAAGCGGACAGTGCCCTCGAGGAGGGTGACGCACTGACGCTGACGGCGCTGAACACCGAGTTTCACCTACTAGTGGCCAGGGCGACCGGAAATGAAGTGCTCGTCGACATCGTGCGCGATCTGATGCGCAAGGTCGAGTGGATGTATACGCCGATGGTGGGCAACCGCGGCAGCCATTCCTGGGCGGAGCATCGGCAGATCGTCGGCGCCCTGCACGCCGGAGACGCGGCCAGTTCCGCACGCCTGATGAACGACCACATCTGCGCCGCGTCCTTGGACTTCACCCGCAAACACCCGGCAGCACCCGAACAGGTTCGCTAGTGCTCGAATCCGCGATCCACACATTTCAGGCCCTGACCGTCGAAGTTCGTTCGATAACACAGTAATTCGAGATCAAGGAGAGAGACACGTTGGCTGGTTCCGGCACGACCACTGTTCCCCCCGGCGCCGCGACCGGACTGTCGGTCCTTGTCGTGGCAGGGATGTGGCATGAAAAGATCGCCGACAGCTTGGTCTCCGAAGCGTGTCTGCTGCTTGCCGAGTCCGGGGCCGACTATCGCGTCGCCCGAGTATCGGGCTCGTTCGAGCTGCCGGTAGCGGCCGCCGCCGCCCTGGCCAAAGGCGCCGATGCCGTCGTCGCCCTCGGTGTGATCATCCGCGGGGAGACACCCCACTTTGAGTTCGTGGCCCAGGCCGCCGCCGACGGACTGCAACGCGTGGCACTGGATGCCGGCAAGCCCGTCGGGTTCGGCGTGCTCACCGTCGAAAACGAAGACCAGGCCTACGACCGCTCCGGGCTGCCCGGGGCCGCGCAGAGTGTCGGTCGCGAAGCGGCCGCGGCAGCCATCAACAGCGTCCTGGCCATCCAGGACATGGTGGCCGCGACATCCGATTAGGCGGCCGTGGCGCACTCGGTTGCAGCTAATGGGCGCCGATCGCCTTTCGTTCAGCGCCGACCGTCACCTCACCTTGTTGGCCGGCCTTGTTGGGCGGCCTTGTTGCGCGCTGGACTTCAGCCCGGCCGGGCGGACTTCAGCACGGCAGGCTCTTCGCGCCGGGACTCATGCCAGCGCCTGAGCCTGGTGCGCACCCTGCGTAGGTGCGCACGGGTGACCTCCTCAGCCTCTTCCTCGTCACCGCAGATCAGCGCGTTACCGATGGCGTGGTGTTCGTCGATGGACATCCGCATGTAGTCGCGGCTCTCCCAGGCACTCGGAAATGCGAGATTGGTCTTGCCGTCGAATTGGGACATGACCGCCACGAGGGTTTCATTGCCCGAGCATCGGTTGATGAAACCGTGGAACTCGAGGTCCAGCGACATGAAGACGGTCGGAGGCGCGCCAGTACGGTAAGCGTCTTCCTGATCGGCGAGCATCGAACGCAGTGTGGCGACATCTGCCTCATCGAGGCGCGCCGCTGCAAGCCTCGACGCCATCGCTGCGAGAGGCTCCTTGACGGCATAGATGTCGAGCAGCTCGTCGATGTCGAGCCTGGCGACCTCGGCACCTCGCCTTGGCGAATACCTCGCCAACCCCTCGTGGATCAGCCGCTGGACGGCCTCGCGCGTCGGGCTGCGGCTGATTCCCAATGTGCGCGCCAGCGCCGGTACCGACAGCTGTGCGCCGGGCACGAGCCGCGAGTCCAAGATCTGCTGGCGCAGCTCCATGTACGCCCGCTCAGCTAGGAGCTGATCGGGTGTGGTCACGGCGGCGGCCTCCGCGTTGCGGCCCTCGATCGCCATTGCCCATCCC
Organism: uncultured Mycobacterium sp.; assembly: GCA_964562545.1. Taxonomy (GTDB): domain Bacteria; phylum Actinomycetota; class Actinomycetes; order Mycobacteriales; family Mycobacteriaceae; genus Mycobacterium. The sequence goes on from CAZLTV010000038.1 coordinate 7,648, forward strand.
CTTCATGCCATCTGCCCGGATGGTAACGGACAGCATCCGCCGAAGCCCGTTCACCACAGCTTTTTGCGGAAGAGGCCCGACGATCTACATGCACACTGTGCATGTAGATCTCGAAAATCCCTCTGCGCGGGCTTGGATCCTGTGTCTTTTACGACGCCTTTACTTCACTTTTACCTGTTTATAAGGGTTGTTGGCCTAGCGTGTCCATCATCCAATACTGCATGTAAATATACGGACGCACTCTTCCGATCGGCGCGGGACTGCACACCGACGGGGCCAGCCGACGCACATACATGGCACTTACATGCCAAACGAACCGATCAGCGCACATAAGGAGACCCCGACTTGACAGCCACCACTTCCCCGGCCGTGGGCCGCGACAAGTGCCTGACCGCCCTCACGCACCTGCTCGGTGACACTCGCGTGCTCACCGACGGCCGCAAGATCTCCCGCTACTTGCGCGACTTTTCCTGGTACAGCCCAATTCTCGACAATGCGTTCGCCGATACCACCGTCGACGCCGTCGTTCGGCCCTCATCCGTCGAGGAACTCGAAACCGTCGTCTCGATCGCCGCCCGGCATCGAGTACCGATCACCATGCGCGGTGCCGGTACCGGGAACTACGGGCAGTCCCTTCCCCTGCAGCGGGGCATCGTGGTCGACGTCAAAGGCGTCGCCGGCATCCTCGAGACCTCTCCGGGACGCGTCGCAGTACTTCCCGGAACGGTAATGAAAGACATCGAGCATGCAGTCGCCGACAGCGGACAACAGCTGGCCATCATGCCAAGCACCTTCCGCGTGGCTACCGCCTCCGGTTTCATCTGTGGCGGCTCCGGGGGGCTGGGCGCGGCCGCCTACGGTGACCTTTGGAGCAACAACGTCCACGCAGTCGAGCTGATCACCGTCGAGGAGAAGCCCCGGCGCATCCGGCTCGAAGGAGATGACGTCAACGTCGTCCTGCACACCTACGGAACCGTCGGGGTCGTTACCCGCGTCGAGCTACGACTCGTTCAAAAGCGCCAATACACCTCCACGATCGCGCTGTTCGAGGAATTCACCGCATGCGCCCAATTTGGTTGGGATCTAGTTAATTCCGATGTTCATTGTCGGCTGGTTTCGCTGCAGCAGTCCCCGATCGGCGCGATGTTCACCCCTATCGCCGATGCAATTCCGGCAGCCAAACACGTCGCACTGCTGTGGACCGACAGCGCCGATGACGCAACGCTGCAGTCAATGCTGGCCACCGCCGGCGGCACCGCGGTCACCTGGCCCGAAAATGCGAAAGACATCACCCAGTTCCCCTACAGCCATACCATTTTGTGGTCGCGACGTGCCCATCCCGACTCTTCGTGGCTTCAGTGCGAATACGCCGCCGACGACAGGGCGGCATTCCTGCGACAGGTCGAACAGATCGGTGAGCGCTACGCGGGCACCTTCCTGCAACACATCGAGATCAACAAATCCGCCACCGGCGGCATCCGGTGCATGGGCATCCCGCCCGTGGTGGGGCTGCCCAATCACGAGAGCGCACTCGACGGGCTTCTCGCGTTCTGCACAGGTATCGGCGTTTCGGTGCTCAACCCGCACAGCTATGTCGTGGATGAAGGTGGATTCGTCGGCGACACGGGGAAAGTCATCGCGCTCAAGGCCGAATCGGACCCTCACCACATCCTCAACCCAGGAAAGCTCGGGATGAGCTTCTTCGAGCAACGCGCCGAAGCCGACGCCGCCACCACGGTCGACTTCCGTGCCCCCGAACAACTCTCCGACTGACCCGCCCCTACGTGCGAACGGACCACACCGTGAGAATGACCAACCGAAGTCTCCTCGCAGCAGCCACCGCACTGTGCGCCGCGCTGGTTCTCGCCGGATGCGGCGGCAATGACGCCCCGCCACCGCCGGAATCCTCCAGTGACGTGATCAGCGCCGAACGCTGCGAGCAGAACCGCGCGGCAGGCACGATCACCTATCTGACCTCCTACGACCTCGGCGGTGGGGCTGGCGTGCTGTCCGAGGTCGCCGCCAAGGGGCTGGGGCTGTACGACGAGCTCTGCCTGAATGTCGACGTCAGGCCCAAAGCCGACAACAACGCACAGATGGTCAGCGCCGGACAGGCCCAGATCGCCGGCCTGGGCAGCGCCGGCGATGCCCTTTCGGCTACTGCCAACGGCGCCGAGATCATCGGGATCGGCACTTTCGGCAACGTCGGTCAGGTGGCGTTAGCGACCATGTCCGACGGCCCGATCCAGACCCTCGAAGACCTCGTCGGCCACACTGTCGGATATAAAGCGGCGATCCCCATCCAGCTGCAGGCGATGGTCGAAGCCGTCGGCGTCGACTTCAGCCAGATCGACACCGTCACCGTGGGATTCGACCCGAGGATACTGCCTCAGGGGCAGGTCGACGCGGTCCAGGTCTACAAGGACAACGAACCGGCGATCCTGGAGTCCGAAGGCTACGACATCACCGTGTGGGATCCAGCGTCCTACGGTGTGCAGGGGACGTTCTCGGTGACCATCGCCAACCGGCAGTGGGCCCAGAACCACCCCACCGCGGTCGAGGATTTCCTCCGAGCGACGTACCGGGCCTTCGACCTGATGAGCACCGACGAGGCGGTTCTCGACGAGGCCCTTGCCTACGCGGAGTCGGTGTCGCAGGCGGGGTTCGACATCGACCACGAAAAGCAGCGCTGGACGATGTCGAGCGAACTCATCACCGCGAACCTGCTACCCGGTCACGGTGTCGGGTACCAAAGTGCTCAGCTTTGGCAACCCGAGGCCGATGCGCTGCTCACCTATGGTGTCATCGACGAGCCCGTCGACGTCGAATCCGCGCAAACCAGCACCTATGTGGACGCCATCTACGACGGCGACGAACTCATCTGGCCACCGGCCGCCGCCACGGCAGCGTCCTGACCGGTCGGGGTTCGCATGACTGACATACTCCCCAATTCGGAGCCGTCGACAACCACGCCGCGGCCTGGTGTCGTCGTCCGCGGCGTCAACCTGACGTTCGGCACCGGGACCAAGCGGGTCGAGGCACTCACCGACATCGGCCTGACCATTGCCGAAGGCTCGTTCGTGACCTTGTTCGGGCCTTCGGGATGCGGGAAGACCACGCTGCTGCGGATTCTGGCCGGGCTGCAGGAGCCAAACTCCGGCGAGGTATCCATCTTCGGGCGGCCGCCCGCGCGCGCGGCCGCGGCCAAGAACATCGGCTGGATACCGCAGTCCTCAGCACTGCTGCCCTGGCGTGACGTCCGCTCCAATGCCCTGCTGTCAAAGGTGCTCAACAAAAGAGCTGACCGGCGTGCACATCCCGACCGTGTGCAGCAGCCGGTCGAGACGATCCTCAACGACCTTGGTCTGGCCGGGTTCAGCCGGTCCCGGCCGTCCACCCTCTCGGGGGGAATGCGTCAGCGCGCATCCTTGGCCAGAGGGTTTGTGCACGGCGCACCCATCATGTTGATGGACGAGCCGTTCTCCGCGCTCGACGAATTCACCCGGGAAGCCTTACGAGACAACCTGGTACAGATGTGGCGCCAGCACAACAAGACGATCGTCTTCGTGACGCATTCAGCCTTCGAAGCGGTGCTGATGTCCCAGAAAGTGGTCGTCATGACGCCCAGGCCAGGTCGAATACATACAGTCATCGACGTCGACCTGCCTTACCCGCGCGACGCGGACATCGACCTACCCGCCGAATTCCATGCCAAGGTCGGCGAGGTCAAACGCGCCCTCAACGACGGCTGGAGCTGACGATGGCGATATCTTTGACCACAACCCGGGTCGGCCGCGGCGCCGACCGAGTCGTACCTACGGGGAAAACCGCTAGCGGCAAAGCCTCGTTCCGGCGTCTGATCGTGGTGCTCGCGCCCGCACTCATGATCGGACTGTGCGTGACGGGCTGGCAGTGGGTCGCGACCACGCAAGCCTCCGTGTTGCCGACGGTTGGCGCCGTCGCCGGGGATTTCGCCGCCAGGCCGGCATTCTATTTGGGGCATCTGCAGTACAGCCTGACCAACGCGCTGACCGGATTCGCGCTGGGTATGGCCGTGGCATGGGTGTTGGCGTTGATCGTGGTCCACGTGCCCGTGTTGCGCTCGGCAGTCATGCCCATCGCGACCGCTGTGCACGCAACGCCGATCATCGCGGTCGCTCCGGCGCTTGTCGTGGCTTTCGGGTTCGGGCGCACACCACATCTGATCGTGGTGGCGCTGATGGTGTTCTTCCCGATGCTGATCAACTCGATCGCCGGGCTGCAAGCTGCCGGATCCGACATCGTGGAGGTCTTCCAATCCATGGCAGCCACAACCTGGGATACCTTCGTGCACTTACGGTTACCCACAAGCCTGCCCTACGTGTTCGCTGCGGCGAAAACCTGCGTCACACTCGCGATGATCGGCGCCGTGGTGTCCGAATTCCACGGCGGCAACCGCGGTCTGGGGGCCTGCATCATCCAGGCCATGACTTATCTCGACCTCGCCCAGATGTGGGTCGCCATCGCCATCTCCGCGTTCGTCTCGCTGACACTGCTCGGGCTGGTCAGTCTCGTCGAGAAGGCGGTGGTCCGCTGGTAGAGCCCTGCAGCGCCGCTTCGATACCGTCACTACATCCCGAGGACAAACACATTGAGTCGCACCAACGCCGAACAGTTCACCGTCCCGATCATCGATATCACCGACTTCCTGTCGGGCGCGGACACCGTGACCGCGCCTCTTGCGATCGACGAAGCAGCCCGCAGCGTGGGGTTCTTCCAGATCACGGGACACGGCATCAGCACCGACCAGATCGATGACGTCTACCGCGTCGCGCAGGCTCTCGACAGCCTGCCCCGGGAAGTGAAGAACACGCTCAGGCCGGCCTCGGGGCATCCCTATCGCGGCTTGATGACGAACTACGGCCTGGACGGAAAGGTGTGTTCGGAGGGCTACACCGTCTCCCGGTTCGAATCCCCGGCCGATGCGGAGGCACACGGCGTCGATCCCGCGGTGTCAGACTACTTCGACCCCAACGTGTGGCCGCCCGTGCCCGGTTTCGAAGCCGTGATGCGACAGTGGTCCGACACCATGCGGGCACTGGGCGCCCAAATGATGCGGGCCTTCGCTGTGGGCCTCGGCCTGCCTATCGACTACTTCGACCGCGTCACCCACCTGGACGCCACCACCTCGACGATCCGCTCATACCCGGCGCGCCACGCCCCGCTTCCGAGTTCGCCGCTGGTGATATTCGACGAACACTTCGACGGCGGCATGTTGACCATGCTTCATCAGCGTGGGACCTACGCCGGCCTGGAGGTCAAAACGCGCGACCAACAATGGATTCCCGTGCCCGTCCACGACGATGCGCTGGTCGTCAACATGGGCGAGCTGATGACGCGGTGGACCAACGGACGGTGGCCGGCCACCCGTCACCGCGTGGTCGCGGCGGAGGACCCGGACGGCTATCGATACACACTGCCGACGTTCTACAACGTGGCAGTGGACACGGAAATCTCGCCGTTGCCCACCACCGTCGGCCAGACAGGTCCCCAGTTCGAACCGGTCACGGTCTACCAATGGTTCCGGCGACATCTCACCACCAGCTATAAAGAGCGCAAGTTCACCACGGTGCCCGCCGCGGCCGAACAGTTCGTCGCGCGATTGCAGGAGACCCATGACTGAGAGCGCCTCGCCGCGCTGGCGGCTCGACCACTACGGTCAGGAAAGCGCGGACATCGACGGCGACGTCCGGGCATATCAGGCGCTGGGGATGGCAGTTGCCCGGTGGGGAACCCACGTCGGGACCGGCGGTCGGATCGCGTTGCTCCATGACGGCGTCGCCGCCAAGATCGAACTGATCGAAGTCGACAAGGTGACCGGGGAGATGGATCACACGGCATTCGCCGTCGACGACCTCACCGCAGCCCGCTCAGCGGCCCTTGATCAGGGGTTCACCGAGGTGACCCCCGTCAATCGCATCGAGGCCGCCCGGGCGTTCAGCTGCTTCATACGTTCGGCCTCGGGACCGCTGGTTCAACTGATTAGCTACGATTCCTGCAGTCCCGATATTGCGCCGTGGAAACCACTGGCCGCCGACGAAGAGATCGACGAAGAGATAGAGGTGCGGTGCTGACCCCACCGCCCCAGTCAAGGAGATAGCCGTGTTCACCGGGGTAGTCGAAGAGACCGGCACCGTGCTCGACCGCACCGACCTGCCCGAGGCGTTGCGCCTGACAGTTCGGGGTGAGCTGACCGCCAGCGACGCAGCTCCAGGTGATTCGATCGCCGTCAACGGGGTGTGCCTGACCGTGGTCGAGGCAACCGGGGACGTCTTTGTCGCCGATGTCATGCGGGAGACACTGCAGAGAAGCACGTTCGCCAAGATCGAACACGGTCAGCAGGTCAACCTGGAACGTGCGATGCGCGTCGACGGCCGGCTGCACGGCCACATCGTGCAGGGACACGTCGATGGGACAGCCGTCCTGCTGTCGGTGGAACCGAGTGAGTACTGGCAGGAGTACTGGTTCTCACTGCCGGCAGATCTGGCCCGCTACGTCGCCGAAAAAGGTTCCATCGCCGTCGACGGGGTGTCGTTGACGGTGTCGGGGTTGACCCACGATGACGACGGCCACAAGTTCCGGGTGTCGCTGATACCCACCACGCTCAGCGCCACCACGCTCGGGCTCAGCCAGCCGGGCACGGCGGTCAACCTCGAAGTCGACGTGATCGCCAAGTACCTGCAAAGACTGACCACCGTCTAGCGAGTTCGGCGCGCGAAACGACCGTACGGGTGCATTACCACACCCGATTCAGATCCCGACGGTCACCCGAAACAGCCGCGTCGGCTCGTGTGCGATCATCCTGATCGGGCCGTCATCGGCGGCCACCCAGGCTGCCATCCCGCGGTCCAACATCAGGCTGCTGGTCTTGGCGTGCACAGTCGCCGCCCCCTGCGAGCACACCAGGATCTGCGGTCCGTCGTGCTGGGCGGGCGCATCGATCTCATGGTCGATGTTGTCGCCCTCGACGCACAGCACCGACACCGCGAACTCGGGCGCCGGCGTGTGATAAACAAGTTCGGCTCCGTCCAGGGATGATTCAGGACGCACAACCACGTCGGCAGCGGGGGTAAAATCAAGCACCCGAAGTAGCTCGGGAACGTCGACGTGCTTGGGGGTCAGTCCGCCACGCAAAACGTTGTCGGAGTTGGCCATCACCTCGATGCCGATACCGTGCAGGTAGGCGTGCAAGTTCCCGGCGGGAAGATAGATCGCCTCCCCGGGCTGCAGCGTCAACCGGTTCAGCAACAGCGAGCACAGCACGCCCGCATCTCCCGGGTAGCGCTCGCCGAGCTCGAGTACCGTCTTGGCTTCCCGCTCGAATTCCTGTGCACCCGAACACACATAGTTAATGGCACCGTCGATGACGGCCGGCACCAGAACCTCCAGGTCTGGCTGCGGAAAGGTGATCCAGGTGGTGAACAGCGCCCGCAGTCCGTCGGCTTCGGACTGGCCGTCGAGCAGGCTGATGAACGGGTCGAGGTCGGCAACCTCCAAAGCACGCATCAACGCCACCGTGCGCGCAGCGGGCCGAAAACCTGCCAACGCCTCGAACTGGCTCAGCGCGACGATGATCTCGGGTTTATGGCTACGGTCACGATAGTTGCGGGTGGGCGCGGTGATGGGAATGCCCATGCGTTCTTCGCGGGTGTAACCCTCGAGGGCCTGCTCACTGCTCGGGTGCGCCTGTAGTGACAGCGGTTCGTCGGCGGCAAGCACCTTGACCAGGAACGGCAGGGTGTCACCGAAACGCCCGCGGACAGCGGGCCCGAGCTCACTGTCGGGATCGGCGCGCAATGCATCCAGCAGTGAACGTTCGGTGTCGCCGTCCTGCAGCCACGCTGGATCACCCGGGTGGGCGCCGAACCACAGTTCGGCCTCGGGATGCGCGGTGGGACTGGGAGCTCCGGTGAAATCAGCAATCGCGGTTCGCGAACCCCAAGCGTAGGTCCGGACCGCTCCCCTCAGCAGATGCACTTACCTCAACCTCGAACCAGCCGCTGGTACACCGCCGCCATTTCCAGGCGGAGCGCCAGCAGCGCTAATTGTTGTTCGAGACGCGTGGGCGCGGTGCCCGCCACGTCTCGATTCCCCCCTGCCGTCACGACGTCTGGCACGTCGTTGGCATCGACGACGTAGATGTCATCGAAGTCTGTCAGTCGCGCGGAGATCGCGGGACGCGCGGTGTCCGAAGTGAGCACGAAGGTGCGCGTGCGCGTCGGCAGCGGCCCGTCGATCTGCTCGTCGTGGAAGATCGACAACTCGTCGCTGCCGAACCCGCTCGCGGCTGGTCCGCGGCCCCACCCGGTGCCGATCGCGACAAGCACGTCGGCCAGGTCGACGGCGGCCACTGTGCGGTGGGCGACGCGCAGCATCACGGTCGCGGCGTGCCGCGCCAACGCGACGGTCGCGGCCTCGCCTCCGGCGAACACGACGTCGTGTCCCGACATCTGTTCGGCAAGAAGCTTGGCGGGGTTGGTGAACAGTTCACGTCCGGCGCTGTTGCGCAGCGCTTCGGCGTCGAGTTCGTCGGCCATCGCGGCCAGATCGGTCTGTGTCTCCGTGGTGATCGCTTGCACGACGGCCAGCCCGGCGGCCAGGTAGCGCGTCAGCGTGAAGTCATCGGGCATGGGCACCCGCGGGGGCAGCACCGCGGCGCGTCCGGATGTGACGTCGCGCAGCGGGCCCTCGAAGGGAGCGATGACCACGACGCGCGCCCCGCGGCGAACACCGGTTGCCGCGGCGGACACCAGGACCGGGTCAGCGGCGTCGTCGCCGGCGATGACGAGCACGTCCAGGGCTCCGACCCACATCGGTGGCTCGGACACCACGACGATGGGGGCGCCGACGGATCCGCCCAGTACCGCGGCCAGCATCGTGCCTGCGGTGCAGGCGTTTCCCCGGCTGGACACCCACACGATCGTGCGAGGCGGCCCGCCCGCACGCACGGCATCGAGTTCCCCCTCGTCGAAGGCGGCGGCGGTGGCCCGCACCTGCGCACCCGCCATGGACGCAGCGCGCAGCAAACCCATGCGGTCGGCGGCGAGCAGCCCCTCGGCGTCGTCGAGGTCCACTGCGGCAGCCTGGGCCGGGCTGGGGTTCACGTCAATTCCTTTGTGCCTGCTTTGATGTAGGCGCCGATCTCGTCGACGAGGCTCTTGACGCTCTCTGGGGTGAGCGCCTCAACGTTGAGCCGCAGTAACGGCTCGGTGTTGGACATCCGCAGGTTGAACCAGCTGCCGTCACCGAGGTCGACGGTCACCCCGTCAAGGTGGTCGATGCCGTGGATGCGGGGGCCGAACGCCTTGAGCACCGATTCGACGACCGCGGGGGCATCGGTGACGGTGAAATTGATTTCGCCGGACGATGCGTAGCGCAGGTAGTCGGCCATCATCTCCGACAGCGGCCGGTCCTGTTCACCGAGTGCGGCCAGCACGTGCAGGGCCGCGAGCATGCCGGAGTCGGCACCCCAGAAGTCGCGGAAATAGTAGTGCGCGGAGTGCTCGCCGCCGAAGATCGCGCCCGTTTCGGCCATCAGAGCTTTGATGTAGGAGTGGCCGACCCGCGAGCGCACCGGGGTGCCGCCACGCTCGGTGACCAGTTCGGGAACGGCGCGGGAGGTGATCAGGTTGTGGATGATTGTCGCGCCGATTTCACGGTTGAGTTCGCGGGCGGCGACCAGCGCAGTAACCGCCGAGGGAGACACTGCCTGGCCTTTTTCGTCGACGACGAAGCAGCGGTCGGCGTCGCCGTCGAAGGCCAGGCCGATGTCCGCACCGGTTTCGAGGACGAAGGACTGCAGGTCGACGAGGTTGGCCGGATTCAGAGGGTTGGCCTCGTGGTTGGGGAAGGTTCCGTCGAGTTCGAAGTACAGCGGTTTGATGGTCATCGACGCGACGGGCCCGAGCACCGCCGGCGTGGTGTGCCCAGCCATACCGTTGCCGGCGTCGACGGCCACCGTGAGCGGACGTAGACCGCTGACGTCGACCAACGAGCGCAGGAACGTTCCGTAGTCGTCGAGCACGTCGCGGTCGGACAGGGCGCCGCGGGGGCCGTCGTACCCGGGGACCCCGGCGATGATCTCGTCGCTGATCGTGGTCAGCCCGGTGTCCTTACCGACCGGTTTCGCTCCGGCGCGGCACAGCTTGATGCCGTTGTAGGCGGCCGGGTTGTGGCTGGCGGTGAACATCGCACCGGGGCAATCGAGCAGGCCGGAGGCGAAGTAGAGCTGATCGGTGGAGGCCAATCCGATGCGCACAACGTCGAGGCCTTGGTCGAGGACGCCGTCGGCGAAGGCCGCCGCGAGCACCGGAGAGCTCGCGCGCATGTCGTAACCGATGGCCACCCTGTCCGCGCTGGCACGCACGAGTCGGGCGAATGCGGCGCCGACTTCGCGGACGAAAGCGTCGTCGAGTTCCTCGCCCACGAGCCCACGAACGTCATACGCCTTGATCACACGCTGCACCGCCGCGGCAGACCGGGACATAGGGCTCCTTGGACGACAGGACTGGTGGCTCCAGCCTAGCTGCCGACAGCTCCTGACATGACCGGCACTTGACAGCGAAATCGCATTCCAGCAGCGAAATCGCGGGTGGCGGCCGGCTGGAATGTGATTTCGGCGGCTTGTCGAGCCGTGATCAGTCCGCGGGGTCGGGAAGAACCCGCAGGTGGCCGCGGCGCCGGCCGTTCGTTTCGGGCTTGCGAGTGGGCGGCGCCATGAGCGCGCCGCTCTGGGCACTGCTGGCAGGGTCGGTGAAACCGACGAAGCCACGGGCGGGTGAGGCGGCCGGACCCACGACATCGCCACCTTCGCGAACGGCGTCGGCCAGTGCGACCAGGTCGTCGTCGTCGGGTTGCGACGGCAGCGGGCCGGCGTGGCGCACCAACTCCCAGCCGCGTGGCGCGGTGATCCGGCCGGCGTGCATGACGCACAGGTCCCAGGAGTGCGGCTCAGACACGGTCGCCAGCGGCCCCACCACGGCCGTCGAGTCAGAATATACGAACGTCAACGTCGCAACCGCATAGTGAGGACACCCGGGCCTGCAGCAGCGACGGGGAACATTCACGGACGTGAGGTTATCGTGCACGATCCTCGGCATCATGCCGGACACGCGCAGCCATGTGGCAGCCGATCCCCAACCGTTACGATCTTTCTTCGTGACCGCGCGCAACCACCGAGGGTCGCGGCGAGGCCGCGACATGCGTGGACCACTGCTTCCCCCCACCGTTCCGGGCTGGCGCAGCCGCGCCGAACGGTTCGACATGGCGGTGCTGGAAGCCTATGAACCGATCGAGCGACGCTGGCAGGAACGGGTGGCCGGGCTCGATGTCGCGGTTGATGAAATTCCACGGCTCTCGCCGAAGGATCCGGAGAACGTGCAGTGGCCGCCCGAGGTGGTCGCTGACGGCCCGGTTGCGCTGGCCCGGCTGATCCCCGCCGGTGTCGATATCCGCGGTAACGCCACGCGGGCACGAATTGTTTTGTTCCGCAAACCAATTGAGCGACGAGCCAAGGACACCATCGAGCTGACCGAGCTGCTGCACGAACTCCTCGTGGCCCAGGTGGCCACCTATCTGGGCGTCGAACCGTCGGTGATCGATCCGACGTTGGACGACGACTGAAGGGTCTGTGCGCGCCTCAGGTACGCGCCCTAGATGATGCCGCGCTTGAGGCGACGACGCTCCCGCTCGGACAATCCACCCCAGATTCCGAAGCGCTCGTCGTGAGCCAGCGCATATTCCAGGCATTCGTCACGAACCTCGCACCCCATGCAGATCCGCTTGGCTTCGCGTGTCGAGCCGCCCTTCTCGGGGAAGAACGCCTCCGGGTCGGTCTGCGCGCACAGCGCACGTTCCTGCCACTGGTCCTCGACTGCGTCAAGTTCGCCGTCGAAGAACTCGCCGTCATTGGGCACCAGGCTCAGCAGCGGACGCTCGGTCGCTGCCGTCGGCGTCGGTCCGGGTTGGATGTGCGACGCACCATCCACCGATCCGAGAAGCCTGTTGTCGAACCGGATCGAATCGCCGAAATCGGCCTGCTCAAAAGCCATGTTCCCCTCCTCCAGGTCTCGTAGATCCGTTAAATGTCAGCCCCACTATGAAAGGTGCGGCCATCTCAATTCGAACAAGTGATCGAATCTCGGTCTGCGACACCGGGAACGGCCGGCCAACCGCGAAATGACACTGCTGTGATTACACACGCGTGAGCAGCCTCGGTCAAGCGCTGGAACAGGAATTCATATCATTCCGTGACATCAATCCCGCGCGTCGCGCTACGGCGTGTCGGTCACTATCGAGTCACCACTGCGACCCGGCGAACCTCGGCAGCGCCAACCGCCTACGCTCGTTCGGTGTGAGAGTCACGGTACTGGTCGGCGGTGTGGGCGGCGCGCGCTTCCTGCTCGGGGTGCAGCATCTGCTCGGCCTGGGCCAGTTCGACGCAGGAGACGGTTCGGCGCACGAACTCACCGCTGTCGTCAACGTCGGTGACGACGCCTGGATGTTCGGCGTACGTATCTGCCCCGATCTCGATACCTGCATGTACACTCTCGGCGGCGGTATCGATCCCGAGCGCGGTTGGGGACATCGCAACGAAACTTGGCATGCCAAAGAGGAACTCGCGGCCTACGGTGTGCAACCGGATTGGTTCGGCCTCGGCGATCGCGATTTGGCGACGCACTTGGTGCGCACCCAGATGCTGCGGGCGGGCTATCCGCTTTCGGCGGTGACCGAGGCGCTGTGCAAGCGCTGGTCGCCGGGAGCGACACTGCTGCCCGCAAGCGACGACCGCGCCGAAACCCATGTGGTAGTCACCGATCCCGAAGACGGCGATAAGCGCGCGATCCACTTTCAGGAATGGTGGGTTCGCTATCGCGCCCAAGTTCCCACGGACAGTTTCGCGTTCATCGGTGCCGACAAAGCGACCGCGGCGCCGGGTGTGACCGAAGCGATCGAGGGCGCCGATGTGGTGTTGATCGCACCGTCGAATCCGGTGGTGAGCATCGGGCCGATCCTGGGGGTGGGCGGCATCCGGGCCGCGCTGCGCGCCACCTCGGCCCCCGTCGTCGGCTACTCCCCCATCATTGCCGGAAAACCGCTGCGCGGCATGGCTGATCAGTGCCTTTCGGTGATCGGCCTGGAAAGCACGTCGCAGGCCGTTGGCGCATATTACGGAGCCCGGTCGTCAACCGGAATCCTGGACGGGTGGCTGGTGCACGAGGGCGATGACGCCGCACTCGACGGCGTCGACGTGCGCGCGATACCACTGTTGATGACCGAACCCGCGGTGACCGCACAGATGGTGCGCGCCGGAATGGATCTGGCCGGGGTGGCACCGTGAGCGGCCACAGTAGTGACCATGGCACCTCGGCACGTATCGAGCTACTGCCGGTACCTGGCCTACCGGAGTTCCGGCCCGGCGACAACCTCGCCGGAGCCATCGCAACCGCCGCGCCGTGGTTGCGCGACGACGACGTCGTCGTGGTCACCAGCAAAGTCCTCTCCAAGTGCGAGGGCCGGATGGTCGACGCGCCGACCGATCCGGAGCTACGGGATGCGCTGCGGCGCAGGCTAATCGACGGAGAATCCGTCCGGGTACTGGCCCGCAAGGGACGCACGCTGATCACCGAAAACGCGCTGGGTCTGGTGCAGGCCGCCGCGGGAGTCGACGGGTCGAATGTCGATTCCGGCGAGCTGGCCCTGCTGCCAACCGATCCGGACGGCAGTGCCCGTCGGCTGGTTCAGGAGTTACATAAGCGACTGGGCGTGCGCGTGGGAGTGGTGGTCACCGACACGATGGGCCGTGCCTGGCGCAACGGTCAGACCGACGTTGCGATCGGCGCGGCGGGGCTGGCCGTGCTGCACGGTTATGCCGGCGAACACGATCGGCACGGCAACGAGCTGATCGTCACCGAGATCGCCGTCGCTGACGAGATCGCCGCGGCCGCCGACCTGGTCAAGGGAAAGCTCACCGCCATGCCGGTCGCCGTGGTGCGCGGATTGAAGCTGCACGACGACGGTTCGTCTGCACGCACGCTGGTGCGGGCCGGCGAGGAGGACCTGTTCTGGTTGGGGACCGAGGAGGCGATCGCGCTCGGCCGTTCGCAGGCCCAGTTGATGCGCAGGTCGGTGCGACGATTCAGCGACATGCCCGTCGACCCTGCCGCCATCGAGGCCGCCGTCGCCGAGGCATTGACCGCACCCGCCCCACACCACACCCGGCCGGCGCGCTTCGTCTGGGTTCGTGACACGTCGGTGCGCACCGCGTTGCTCGACGGAATGAAGCAGAAATGGCGCGCCGATCTAACCGGCGACGGCCGCAACGACGACTCGATCGAGACTCGCGTCGCACGCGGACAGATTCTCTACGACGCGCCGGAGCTGGTCATTCCGTTCATGGTGCCCGACGGCGCGCACAGCTACCCCGATTCCCGTCGAACCGAGGCTGAACGCACGATGTTCACCGTGGCGGTAGGCGCGGCCGTCCAGGCGTTGCTGGTCGCGCTGGCGGTGCGCGGAGTCGGCAGCTGTTGGGTCGGTTCGACGATTTTCGTGCCCGATCTGGTGCGCTCGTCGCTGGCCTTGCCCGAGGAGTGGGAGCCGCTCGGCGCCATCGCGATCGGCCACCCCGACGACGGTGAGCAGCAGCCCCGCGAACCAGCGCCCGTCGGCGACCTACTGATAGAGCGATGAGCACTCCTCGAGGAGCACACTGACACGATGAGCCTGCACCAGTCGGCGGTCGATGTGCTCAGCACCTGGCGACCCGCCGATCCCGCGCAGGAGTCGCTGCGTAACGCGGTATTGGCGTTTCTCGACGCGCGTACCGACGCATGCCTGCGCCAGTGCGTGCCTGGCCACATCACGGCCTCTGCGCTGGTCATCGACCACAGCGGCACCCACGCATTGCTGACACTGCATCCGCGCATCGGGCGCTGGCTGCAACTGGGCGGCCATTGCGAACCGGAGGACGCGACGCTGGTGGCGGCTGCGCTGCGGGAGGCCACCGAGGAATCCGGGATCGAAGGTCTGACGATCGAGCCAGTCCCTGTGGCGCTGCATGTCCACCCGGTGACGTGTTCGTTGGGGGTGCCGACTCGTCACCTTGATGTGCAGTTCGTGGTGCGCGCGCCCGCAGGTGCACAGTTCGTGTGCAGTGAGGAGTCGCTCGATCTTCGGTGGTGGCCGCTGTCTCAGCTGCCCGACGACACCGACTTCGGCCTCACCCAGCTTGCGGCCGCGGCGAGATAGCGCACCCACCGCCCGAGCTTCCAGGGCCAATCGAAGCCTGAACAGTCGAGGTCCGGAGCTACTATTCTGCCTCGCTTTTGTTTGCTGTTTCTCTCTTAGTTTTTATTTGTAACCATTCCCGAGTGGCGACATAATTACCTATACCACCAGTTACTGGCGCATTTATTCGCCTTCATCCAAGGTGTTTTCGCCCTATTGCGCATTTCTGGCAATCAGCGCAATATTTGCGCTAATAGGCGCAACTTGCGAAAGGCCACGAATGAGACCGCATTCCTTACGGGTGTTGCTTGTCTGCCTGAACTACCGGCCAGAGCCAACCGGCATCGCGTGTTATACGTCCGGCCTGGCAGACGGGCTCGCCGCCCGAGGCTATGAAGTGCGTGTACTGACCGGGTTGCCGCACTATCCGGCGTGGCGGGTGATGACGGGATATGAGCACGAACACGATTCCGGCCCCGCCACCAATCCACGGGTCATGCATCTCACCCATCACGTGCCGTCACCACCGGGAATACGTGGACGAGTCCAGATGGAGTTGTCTTTCGGGCGCCAACTCGCGAGAGCCGATTGGGGTGATCCAGACGCGGTGGTGTGCGTTTCTCCAGCCCTGCTGTCGACCGCGGCCGTTCTCGCCATGGTTCGACGCCGCAAGCGACGCATCCCCACCGGGATATGGGTTCAAGACCTGTACGGCCTCGGCGTGACGGAAACGGGCGCGGGCAACCGCGCGGTGGCCAAGGCGATAAGCGGTGTGGAAGCCACCGTGCTGCGCGCCGCCGACCAGGTCGCGGTGATCCACGACCGGTTCAGAACGCATCTGGTCGACCACCTCGGAGTCCCCGCGGACCGGGTGACCGTGGTCAGGAACTGGACTCACCTGCAGCCGCTTGTCCGCTCCAGGCGACCCGAGGCGCGACGCAGCTTCGGCTGGGCAGACAACGAGATCGTCGCGCTGCACGCCGGCAACATGGGAGCCAAGCAAGGCCTCGAGAGCGTTGTCGCGGCGGCCCGGCTCGCAGAGTCCCGAGGTGCGCCAGTTCGATTCGTCCTGCTCGGCGATGGCAACCAGCGCGCGAAGATCGAGGAGCTCGGCCGTGGCGTCAGCACCCTCCAGATCACCCAACCGCTGCCAGACGATCGCTACCGCGCCGCCCTGTTGGCCGCCGACGTGCTTCTGGTCAACGAGAAGGCGGGCGTGGGCGACATGGCGGTACCTAGCAAGATCACCTCCTACTTCACCTCAGGCAACCCCGTCGTGGCGGCTACCCGCTCTGACAGCATCACCGCCGCGGATATCACGGCTGCCGGCGGTGGACTAGTGGTAGCGCCGGAATCTCCGGACGACCTGCTCCAGACGATCGAGAAGTTGGGCCGGGACAAAGACCTTGCGCAACGGCTGGGACAAGCCGGGGCGAATTTCCGCTCCAACAATCTTGCCCACTCGACGGCGATCGACGCCTTCGAACGATGGATCGAGTCCCTCACCTCCACCGCTTTCGACCACGCACACAGCACACCGGGGGTGCTTCAGAAATGACCAAGCGTGCTCTCATTACCGGCATCACCGGCCAAGACGGCTCCTATCTTGCAGATCTGTTGATCCGCAAGGGCTACGAGGTACACGGCCTCATCCGCCGATCCTCCACGTTCAACACCAGCCGGATCGACCATCTCTACGCAGACCCGCACGATCCCGGTGCCAAACTCTTCCTGCACTACGGCGACCTCAGCGATGGCACCCGGCTGACGACGTTGCTGTCCCAGATCGACCCGCATGAGGTATACAACTTGGCGGCGCAATCGCATGTTCGGGTCAGCTTCGACGAACCCGAACACACCGCCGACACCACGGGGGTCGGCTCCGTGCGGCTCCTCGAGGCGATCAGAATGGCGGGCGTCGAGTGCCGGTTCTATCAGGCTTCGAGTTCGGAGATGTTTGGTGCCACACCACCTCCGCAGGATGAGGCAACACCGTTCTATCCTCGCTCACCGTACGGGGCAGCCAAGGTCTACTCGTACTGGATCACCAAGAACTACCGCGAAGCTTACGGAATGTTCGTGGTCAACGGCATTCTGTTCAACCATGAATCACCGCGCCGCGGCGAGACTTTCGTCACCCGCAAGATCACCCGTGCGGTCGCGCGGATCGCCGCGGGTCTCGATGAGCACGTGTACATGGGCAATCTCGACGCGGTTCGCGACTGGGGTTACGCGCCCGAATACGTAGAGGGAATGTGGCGGATGCTTCAGGTCGACGAGCCCGACGACTACGTCCTGGCCACCGGTCAGGCCCACACCGTGCGCGACTTCTTACACATCGCGTTCGAGCATGCCGGCCTCAACTGGGAGGACCATGTTCGCTTCGACGAGCGCTACTTGCGTCCCACCGAGGTCGATTCGCTGATCGGCAATGCACACAAAGCCGAGCAGAAGCTGGGCTGGAAGGCCGAGGTCCTCACCCCTGACCTCGCGTGCCTCATGGTCGACGCCGATTGCGAAGCACTCAAGCATGCGGGCAGCCCGTGGATCGACGCGCCCAACCTACCAACGTGGGGAATCGCCGCGTGATCTCCGCCAAGAGGTCGCTCGCCGGATTCGCCGGGGCGGGCTACGACAAGGGGCGCGGCATCCTCATCCAAGTCCTTTGGTTCACCATCTCGGGGATGTTTCTAACGCGCTGGTGGTGTCCCAACAATGTCCGGTGCAGGGTGCTGCGCATGTTCGGCGCCTCTATCGGCCCTGGAACACTGATTCGTCATCGGGTTCGCATCCACTGGCCGTGGAAGCTCGTAGTCGGCGCGAACACCTGGATCGGGGAAGGCGCCTGGATCCTCAATCTCGAGCCGGTCACGATCGGCGATGACGTCTGTATATCTCAGGAAGCGCTGCTGTGCACCGGAAGTCACGACCGGCACTCACCGACCTTCGAGTTCGACAACGCCCCGATCCACGTCGCCGATGGCGCATGGATCGCAGCCCGCGCCACGATCCTTCGTGGTGTGTCCGTCGGCTCCAATGCCGTGGTCGGGGCTTCGGCGCTCGTCGCTTCTGACGTTGCCGCAGACACTGTGATGCTCGCACCGCGCGCCACGGCGCTCAATCGATCAGAGGGGACCCCTTTGTGCGCGTCCTTCATGTCGTAACACTGGTTTCTCCGGACTCGGCCTACGGCGGTCCGGTCCGCGTCGCGGTGAACCAGTGCACAGAGCTGCGCAACCGGGGCCACGATGTCCATATCGTCGCCGGGGTGCGCGGATACGATCGGGTGCCCGACACCGTCGGCACTATCCAGGCACGGCTGTTCCCAGCCCACACCGCCATCCCCCGAGTCGGATTCGCGGGTCTACGCGCCCAGGGTTTATGGCAATGGGTACGTCATCACGGGCGCGAGTTCGATGTCGCTCATGTCCATCTCGCCCGGGATCTCGTCACACTTCCCGCCGCTGACGCACTTTTACGAGCGGGGGTGCCAGTGGTGCTCCAACCGCACGGGATGATCGACGCCAGCGGCCGACTGCTGGCCAAACCCCTCGACCGGGTCCTCACCCGCCCGGTCCTGCGCGGCGCCGCCGGCGTCTTCTACCTCACTCCCAAGGAACGAGAGGATCTTCTCGGTGTGGCCGGGGAAGCAATTGCCCTGCGCGAGTTGTACAACGGAGTTCCCCAGTCGGAGCTCTCTGCCCGTGCCGACGGCAACGAGGTCTTGTTTCTGGCCCGTCTGCACCCACGTAAGCGTCCTACGACGTTCGTCCGGATGGCCGCCGCCCTTCTGGCGAACGGAATCGACGCGCGATTCGCGATCGTCGGACCTGATGAGGGCGAAGGTGCCGCAGTCACCCGCCTGATCACTGAGCTCGGGCTGCAATCGCGGGTCACCTACGAAGGCGCGCTGGCCCCGGAACTATCGCTGCAACGGATGGCTCGCGCGAAGCTCTACGTGCTGCCCTCGATCGACGAGCCCTACCCGATGAGCGTGCTCGAAGCGATGTCGGTCGGTGTTCCAGTCGTCATCACCGACAGCTGCGGACTGGCACCGCTGGTGGCCGAGTCGCGAAGCGG
>CAZLTV010000039.1:0-14131 GCA_964562545.1 uncultured Mycobacterium sp.
GAAAGCCACGACCTGCTGCTCGACGTCGCCTCCGACCTCGACGACGAAGCCCAGGCCGCTGCGGAGAAGGCACTGGACCTCCCGACCCTGTTCGCCTCGGGGCGCGCCGGCATCGCCAGCACCACCCAGCCCGCCGACGGAGAAGTTCCCGCGGGCGACAACCTCGACCCCCTGTTCGACGTGCTGATGGAGCACATCCCGCCGCCGAGCGGCGATCCGGAGGCCCCGCTTCAGGCTCTGGTCACCAACCTCGACGCGTCGGCGTTCCTGGGCCGGCTGGCGCTGATCCGGATCTACAACGGCCAGCTCAAGAAGGGCCAGCAGGTTGCCTGGATGCGCGAGGTCGACGGCGCACCGGTCATCACCAACGCCAAAATCACCGAGTTGCTGGCCACCGTCGGTGTCGAACGAACGCCGGCTGACGTGGCGACAGCCGGAGATATTGTCGCCGTCGCGGGCGTGCCCGAGATCATGATCGGCGACACGCTGGCCGACCCTGAGCACGCCCACCCGCTGCCCCGCATCACCGTCGACGAACCCGCCATCTCGGTCACCATCGGCACCAACACCTCTCCGCTGGCCGGCCGGGTTTCCGGGCACAAGCTGACCGCGCGCATGGTGAAATCCCGCCTGGACGCCGAGCTGGTCGGCAACGTGTCGGTGCGCATTGTCGACATCGGCCGCCCGGACGCCTGGGAGGTTCAGGGACGCGGCGAGCTGGCGCTGGCCGTGCTCGTGGAGACCATGCGCCGCGAAGGTTTCGAGCTCACCGTCGGCAAGCCGCAGGTGGTCACCCGGACCGTCGACGGAAAACTGCACGAGCCGTTCGAAGCGTTGACGATCGACTGCCCCGAGGAGTACGTCGGCGCCATCACCCAGCTGATGGCTGCCCGCAAAGGCCGCATGGAGGAGATGGCCAACCACGCCGCCGGATGGGTGCGGATGGACTTCATCGTCCCCAGCCGTGGGCTTATCGGCTTCCGGACCGACTTTCTCACCGAGACCCGCGGCACCGGCATCGCCAACGCGGTGTTCGACGGGTACCGGCCGTGGGCCGGCGAGATCCGGGCGCGCCATACCGGGTCGCTGGTGTCGGATCGATCCGGCACCGTCACCCCGTTCGCAATGATCCAGCTCGCCGATCGCGGGCAGTTCTTCGTCGAGCCCGGCCAGGACACCTACGAAGGACAGGTCGTCGGCATCAACCCGCGTGCTGAAGACCTCGATATCAACATCACCCGTGAGAAGAAGCTGACGAACATGCGCAGCTCGACCGCCGACGTCATTGAGACGCTGGCCCGCCCGCTGGAGCTCGACCTCGAGCAGGCGATGGAGTTCTGCGCCGGCGACGAATGCGTGGAGGTCACACCCGAGATCGTGCGGGTGCGCAAGGTCGAGCTGACCGCGTCGTTGCGGGCGCGGGCCAAAGCACGGGCCAAGGCGCGGGGCTGATCTGTTCGGTTGGACCGACGTGGATCTCCTGATGGCTACGCTGTAGATCGTGCCGAGGACTCAGCGACGCGTCAGCGCCGTCCGTAGGTCGGCACTGGCTGCGGTTTCGGCAATGCTGGTCGCCGGCTGCACCGTCAGCCCCCCGCCAGCGCCGCAGAGCACCGACACCGTCACCCCGACACCGCCGCCGCCGGTGAAGATCAGCCAGATCATCATGGCGATCGACTCGATCGGGCCTGGCTTCAACGCCCACCTGCTATCCGACCAGTCGCCGGTCACCGCGGCGATCAGCTCGTTGGTGCTGCCGAGCACCTTCAGGCCGATCCCGGACCCGAGCACGCCGACAGGTTCGCGGTGGGAGATGGACCCGACACTGCTGGAATCCGCGGAAGTCACCAGCGAAGAACCCTTCACGGTCACCTACAAGATCCGCCCGGAAGCCCAGTGGACCGACAACGCGCCGATCGCGGCCGACGATTTCTGGTATCTGTGGCGTCAGATGGTCGGCCAGCCGGGCGCGGTCGACCCCGCGGGCTACGACCTGATCACCGGTGTCCAGTCCGTCGAGGGCGGTAAGACCGCCGTGGTGACGTTCTCGCAGCCCTACCCGGCGTGGCGAGAACTGTTCAACAACATCCTTCCTGCCCACATCGTCAAGGACGTGCCCGGCGGATTCGCGGCCGGGCTGGATCGCGCGCTGCCGGTCACCGGCGGGCAATTCCGGGTCGAGACCATCGACCCCCAGCGCGACGAGATCCTGCTCGCCCGCAACGACCGGTACTGGGGCGAACCGGCCAAACCCGACCTGATCCTGTTCCGCCGCGGTGGCGCGCCCGCGGCACTGGCCGATTCGATCCGCAACGGCGACACCCAGGTCGCCCAGGTACACGGTGGTGCGGCGGCGTTCGCTCAGCTCTCGGCGATCCCCGACGTGAGAACCGGGCGCATCGTCACCCCGCGCGTAATGCAGTTGACGCTGCGCGCCGACCAGCCTGCGCTTGCCGAGACCCAAGTGCGCGAAGCGATCCTGGGCTTACTTGACACCGATTTGCTGGCCGCGGTCGGTGCCGGCGACGAGAACGCCGTGACCCTCGCACAAGCCCAGGTGCGTTCACCGTCGGATCCGGGCTACGTGCCGACCGCCCCGCCGGCGATGTCGCGGGAGGACGCACTGGCGCTGCTGGCGGGCGCGGGTTACCGGATCGGGCTGGTTGAGCCGTCGGCTTCGCCGACGCCGGGTCCCGCTTCGCCGGACAACGGCCGGGGTCAGCTCACCCGCGACGGTGAGCCGCTCACGCTGGTGATCGGCGTCGCCGACAACGATCCGACATCGGTGGCTGTTGCCAACACCGCCGCCGACCAACTGCGCAGCGTGGGGATAGCGGCGTCGGTGTCCGCGCTGGACCCGGTGGTGCTCTACGGCGATGCCCTGGTCAACAACAGGGTCGACGCGGTGGTGGGCTGGCGGCACGCCGGCGGCGATCTCGCCACCGCGCTGGCGTCGCGTTACGGGTGCCCGGCTTTGGAGGCCACCGCGGTGCCCACCACGACCGCACTGCCCACGACGTCCTCGGACCGGGACTCGACCACGGACTCGACCACCGTGTCGGCCACCTCGACACCGCCCGCAGAGCCCTCGGCCACTACGACGGTGCCCCCCGAGCCGCCTGGCACCACCACCACGGCCACGCCGGCGCCGGAATCCGGCGAACTCGTTCAGGCCCCCAGCAACATCACCGGCATCTGCGACCCAAGCATCCAACCGCTGATCGACGCGGCGCTGCGCGGCACCGCCGACATCGGTGAGGTGATCGACGACGTCGAGCCGGTGCTGTGGGACATGGCCACCGTGCTGCCCATCCTGCAGGACACCACGATCGTCGCCGCGGGTCCAAGCGTGCGCAATGTCAGACTCACCGGCGCGGTGCAGGTCGGCATCGTCGGCGATGCAGGGGCCTGGCTCAAGTTGCCGCACTAGCCGCCGGGTTGCTCGTCGGCGGGCCGGTCTGGCGGCGGCGTCGCTCCGCGATGAGGTGGGCGGTCCACGCGCTCAATACGAACACCGCGAGCAGCCACAGCGGTGGGCGGGCCAACTCCCACACGAACAACGCCGCGAACCACGGCGAACGCTGCGTGATGGTCAAGACCCCCGCCGCGCAGGTCAACGACACCGCTGCGACATGCAGCTCGGTGCCGGCCCAGTGGTTGAGCGTCAACGCGACCACGGATCCGGCGGCCGCGCCAGTGGCCAGCGACGGGGTGATCAACCCGCCGACCGCCCCGGCCCGCAGGAACAGCGCTGTCAGCAGGGGTTTAAGCAGCAGGATCGCTACCGCCGCCACGAGCGTGAGCCCGCTGTTGACGCTGACCTGCAGAATGCTTCGGCCGTTGCCGGGCAATTCGGGCAGCCATATCGAACAGACACCGGTCAACAATCCGGCCGCCGCGATCGCCGGCACCAGTGTCCACGACCTCGACTGCACCGCGGGTCGGGCCCGAGCCATCGCCTTGTCGAACGCCAGCCCGACCGCGGCGGCAAGCGGCGCCAACGCAAGCGCCAGGAAGGCGAACAGGTAGGACATCTCGGCCTGCGGCCATGTCACCGCGTGCTCGAGATGAGTGACCGGCGACGCCACCGCGACCGCCAGACTCGAGGTGATCAGCGCCGCACCGAGGGCACGCGGATGCCAGGTGTTCATCAGGATCCGGACGGTGAACAACGCCCCACCCAGCGGCACGCTGTACACCGCGGCCAGGCCCGCGCCCGCGGCACACGCCAGCAGAATGTCGCGGTCCCGCGCGGTTAGCGCCAGCCTCGAGGTCCCGAAATCGCCCCATGCGGCCGCCATCTGCCGCGGTGCCCCCTCGCGACCCAGCGAAGCGCCCGACCCGACCAGAAGCACCTGCAGCACGGCGTCGATCGAGAGCACTCGCCGCGGCAACGGCTCACCCGTGGCCACCGCCGCGGGGATCGCCGCCGTCAGCGACGGAACCTTGCGGCCCCGGCGCAGCAGCCACCAGCCCAGGCCGGCCAGGGCGCCACCCAGCATCGGCCCCACGGCGCGCCGGACCGGGCCGCTTTCCTGCACCCCGGACAACAGGGTGCCGAAGCTGTAGCGATAGGTCGCATGTTCGATGGCGTGCAATGCCAACGTTGTCACTGCACCGGCCACCCCGGCGAGCAGACCGATGATGACGATCGCGCACCCGAACTCCACAGTGCGTCGCGTCACGACGCGAATCTATGACAGGCCCGGCCGCCGCGCGTGCTCACCACCAGGCAAGCTGGAACCGTGAACACCCCACGGCTGCTGTTCGTCCACGCCCACCCCGATGACGAGACGCTGACCACCGGCGCGACGATTGCGCATTACGCGGCGCGGGGTGCGCAGGTTCAGGTCGTCACCTGCACGCTGGGTGAAGAGGGCGAAGTCATCGGCTCGCAGTGGGCCCAGCTCGCCGTCGACCACGCCGATCAGCTCGGTGGTTACCGCATCGGTGAGTTGACTGCGGCGCTGCGCGCGCTCGGGGTCGATCGCCCGCGCTTTCTCGGCGGGGCCGGCCGGTGGCGGGATTCCGGAATGGCCGACACCCCGTCGCGGCACCATCAGCGCTTCGTCGACGGCGACTTCGCCGAGCAGACCGCCGCGCTGGCCGCCGTCATCGACGAGCTGCGCCCGCACGTCGTCGTCACCTACGACCCCGAGGGCGGTTACGGGCACCCTGACCACATCCACACCCACCGGGTGACGACGGCCGCCGTCGACACCGCACAGTGGCCGGTGCCGAAGTTCTACTGGACCGTCACCTCCACGACAGCCATGTCCGCCGGGCTGGCGGCGCTGACCGACGTCCCGGCCGAATGGACCCGGATCAGTGTCGACGACGTCTGGTTCGGGCACCCCGACGACGCCATCGACGCGGCACTGGACCTGGCCGAACATCTACCGGCCAAGCTGGCGGCGCTGCGCGCGCATCAAACCCAGGTCCAGGTGTCACCCGACGGTCGGTCCGGTGCGCTGTCCAATGGCATCGCGCTGCCGATCGACGCCAACGAGTTCTACATTCTGGCCGCCGGAGCCGCCGGTGAACGCGACAGCCGCGGGTGGGAAACCGACCTGCTGGCCGGATTGACCCTGCAGTGACGACCGCCTCCGTCCCGCCGGCGCAGGAGCGGCGCCGGCTACTGCTGCTGGGGTTGCTCGCCGTCGACGGTGTGCTCTCGGCGCTCATGGCCGTCTTCTTCCTGCCCATGCATCTGGGATCGGTGCCGTTTCCGGTCAGCGCACTACTGAGCGGCCTGCTCAACGCGGCGCTGGTGTGGGCCGCCCGCCAGACGACGGATTCACCGCCGCTGGCTGCGCTGCCGCTATGGACCTGGCTTGCCACCGTGGGGATGTTCACCTTCGGCGGTCCCGGCGACAGCATTGTCTTCGGCGGGGTGGGGGTCATGCAGTACGGCTTGCTGCTGCTTTTGGTGCTCGGAGCGCTACCCAGTGCTTGGGTGCTGACCCGTCGACCCGACCGGGTCGGCTGACACGGGCCTGCACCGTCGCGGAGGCCCCTACTACTGTGGCCGGTATGCCAGGCGCACCGGTTTCACATAGTGGGACGTGGCGGATGATCCGCGACGGTGGTGGGGTTACAGAGAAGTGGCTTTGAACACCCAGCACGGCGACCCTTTGCCTATGCCGGCAGTACCTCCGAGAGCCGAGTCGGCCAGCCCCGCTGCTATGCGGCGGGTGTTGCGGCGGGCTCGTGACGGGGTGGCGCTGAACGTTGATGAGGCCGCGGTGGCGATGGGCGCTCGTGGCGAGGATTTGGCCGATTTGTGTGCCAGTGCCGCGCGGGTGCGTGATGCCGGGTTGGAGGCTGCCGGGCGGCGCGGACCGGCGGGACGCTTGCCGGTGAGTTATTCGCCGAAGGTGTTTTTGCCGGTGACCCATTTGTGCCGGGATACCTGCCATTACTGCACGTTTGTCACGGTGCCGGGTCGGTTGCGCGCGGCGGGCAAGTCCATGTTCATGGAGCCCGATGAGATCCTCGGGGTGGCGCGTGCCGGTGCTGAGCTGGGGTGTAAGGAAGCGCTGTTTACGTTGGGGGATCGGCCCGAGGCGCGGTGGGACGAGGCGCGGGTCTGGCTCGATGAGCGTGGTTATGACTCGACGCTGGATTATGTGCGCGCGATGGCGATCCGGGTGCTCGAAGAGACGGGGTTGTTGCCGCATCTGAATCCGGGGGTGATGAGTTGGTCGGAGCTTTCGCGGCTCAAGCCGGTGTCCCCGTCGATGGGGATGATGCTTGAAACCACGTCGCGGCGGTTGTTTGAGACCAAGGGCGCGGCGCATTACGGCAGCCCCGATAAGGATCCCGAGGTGCGGTTGCGCACCCTGGCCGATGCGGGTCGGTTGTCGATTCCGTTTACTACCGGGTTGTTGGTCGGTATCGGGGAGACCCGCGTCGAGCGTGCCGAGACGGTTCACGCGATCCGGCGGGTGCACAAGGAGTTCGGCCACATTCAGGAAGTGATCGTGCAGAACTTCCGGGCCAAGGAGCACACCGCGATGGCGGGGACTCCTGACGCCGATATCGACGAGTTCGTGGCGACGGTGGCGGTGACGCGGTTGGTGATGGGCCCCAAGATGCGGATACAGGCCCCGCCGAACCTGGTCTCACCCGAGCAGTGTTTGGCGTTGCTCGGCGCCGGGGTCGATGACTGGGGTGGGGTGTCGCCGTTGACCCCGGATCATGTCAACCCTGAACGGCCCTGGCCGGCGCTCGATGAGCTGGGCGCGGTCACCGGGCAGGCCGGGTTTGATCTGGTGGCACGGTTGACCGCGCAACCGGACTATGTGAGCGCTGGGGCGGGATGGATCGATCCGCGGGTCAGTGGCCATGTGGCTGCGTTGGCCGATCCCGAGACCGGGTTCGCCCGCGAGGTCAACCCGGTGGGACGGGCCTGGCAGGAGCCCGATGAGACCGTCGAGTCGTTGGGCCGGGTCGATCTACACACCGCTATCGACTCCCAGGGCCGTCGCAGCCAGACGCGTAGCGATCTGGGTAGTGCTTTCGGCGACTGGGAATCGATTCGGGAAAAGGTCAGCGAGCTGGCCGCCCGGGCCCCGGAGCGCATAGA
Source organism: uncultured Mycobacterium sp. (assembly GCA_964562545.1). Classification (GTDB taxonomy): domain Bacteria; phylum Actinomycetota; class Actinomycetes; order Mycobacteriales; family Mycobacteriaceae; genus Mycobacterium. Next base: position 7,589 of record CAZLTV010000039.1, read on the forward strand.
TACCGATGTGTTGGCCGCGTTGCGCGCCGCTGAACGCGATCCGGGTGGCTGCAGTGACGACGAGTATCTGGCGTTGGCCACTGCCGAAGGTCCTGCCCTGGATGCTGTTGGTGCGCTGGCGGATTCGTTGCGCCGCGACGTTGTCGGTGACGAGGTCACCTACGTGGTCAACCGCAATATCAACTTCACCAATATCTGCTACACCGGCTGCCGGTTCTGTGCGTTCGCTCAGCGCAAGGGCGATGCCGATGCCTACTCGCTGTCGACTGCCGAGGTCGCCGAGCGAGCCTGGCAGGCACACGTGGCCGGGGCCACCGAGGTGTGCATGCAAGGCGGGATCGACCCTGACCTGCCCGTGACCGGCTACGCCGACCTGGTGCGCGCGGTCAAGACCAAGGTGCCCTCCATCCATGTGCACGCGTTCTCCCCGATGGAAATCGTCAACGGGGTGACTAAAAGTGGCGCAAGTATCCGCGAGTGGTTGACCGCGCTTCGTGAGGCAGGGCTCGGTTCGATCCCGGGTACCGCCGCCGAGATTCTCGACGACGAGGTGCGCTGGGTGCTGACCAAGGGCAAGCTCCCGGCCGCCGAATGGATCGAGGTCATCACCACCGCCCACCAAGTCGGGCTGAGGTCATCGTCGACCATGATGTACGGACACGTCGACACCCCGCGCCACTGGGTCGCCCACCTCAACGTGCTGCGCGACATCCAGGACCGCACAGGAGGATTCACCGAATTCGTCCCGTTGCCGTTCGTGCACCAATCCTCGCCGCTGTATCTCGCCGGCGGAGCGCGCCCCGGACCCACCCACCGCGACAACCGGGCTGTGCACGCCCTGGCCCGGATCATGCTGCACGGACGCATCGACAACATCCAAACCAGTTGGGTCAAACTCGGCACCGAGCGCACCCAGATCATGCTCCAAAGCGGCGCCAACGACCTCGGCGGCACCCTGATGGAAGAAACCATCTCCCGGATGGCCGGCTCTGAGCACGGCTCAGCCAAAACTATCGATGAGCTCACCGCCATCGCCCACGCCATCGGCCGACCCACCCGCCAACGCACCACCACCTACACACCACTGGCTGCCTGACCCGACTCCCGAATCGGGTCAGGTTAGCTTTGCCTTTGTCTCAGGCGGATTTTCGCTCCTAGTGGTCGATATCGGCTGCGTCTGGTAAACCGGCTGTGTGAAGCTGCGACGGGTGCTCGCCGGCGATCGGCTGGAAGTGCAGTCGTGCGGGCCGGACGGCTCGTGGACTGCCGGGGCCGACTCCGCGGCGTTGGGTGCGAGGGTGTTCGACCGGGACTGGGAGCTGGTGCTGGCGCAACGTCACCATGAGGTCTCGGGGCACGTCCTTCCGTTTCAGCCGGCGTCGTTTCGCGATTTCATGCTCTATGAACGGCACGCGGTCGACGCGGCACGCGGACTGATCCGACGATTTCATCCGGGCCAGTCGCGGGTGGCTGAGCGTATCGAGAAACTGACCAACCGACCGTTTCCGTTGTTCAAGCCCAAGCCGCTGTTTTACCGGCAGCCGATCTACTACATGGCCAACCACCTGAGCTTCGTCCCCAGTGGTACGCCGGTGGCCGTCCCGTCGTACTCTTCGGCGCTGGATTTCGAGCTTGAGATCGGATTCGTCCTCAGGTCACCACTTTTCAACGCGAGTCCGGCCGAGGCCGTCGAAGCGATCGGTGCGTTCGTCGTCGTCAACGACTTCAGCGCCCGCGATGTGCAACGTGCCGAGATGGCCACCGGTCTGGGCCCGCAGAAGTCCAAGCATTTCGCATCGTCGATGTCGGTGCACGCGGTTACCGCCGATGAAATCCTGCCTCGCATCGAGGATCTCACCGGCTTCGTCGCGATCAACGGCGACTCTGTGGCTACGGTGTCCAGCCGGGGAATGCAGTGGTCGGTCGGGGAGCTGCTCGCACATGCATCGCGCGACGAAAGATTATATCCTGGTGAGCTTTTCGCAACAGGAACCTTGCCTGGCGGCAGCGGGATGGAGACCGGCCGATGGTTGCGGCCCGGCGACGAGCTGACACTGGCCATCGACCAGATCGGTGAAATCAGTCATCCGATCTTAAGCAGTTGAGGAGTCATTGTGACCACCATTGCCGGTTTGCCTGCGCACGCGTTGCTCGTCCATGCCATCGTTGTTCTGGCGCCGATGACAGCCGTGCTAGGGATTCTATGTGCCACTTGGCCTGCGGCTCGACGGCGATTGGTGTGGCTGGTAGTCGCGCTGGCCGCGATCAATCTGGTGCTCACACCGTTGACCACGTCGGCAGGAGAATGGCTGTTCAATCGATTCCCGACGCACAGTGCGGTTCTGGAATCCCATGAAGAGCTGGGCGAGTCGATGATCTACTTCTCGATCGCGCTGCTGGTGGTGGCGATCGCGATCGCTGTCCTGCATGTGCGGGCGGGCCGACCCGCCAAGTCGTCCAAGGTGGCGACGGTCATCGTGGCGGTTGTCGCGTTGGTGGTGGGTGTGTCGTCGACTGCGCAGGTCGTCCGTATTGGCCATACCGGCGCCGAGGCCAAGTGGGGTGCGATCGCCGAATAGTCCTACGGCTCGGTCCTGGGCTTGGCATGTTCTGGGCTTGTATGGGAAGCCACCGCGACGGTGGCGGAGGATCGTCGCGGTGGCTTCAGTCGGTGCGGTGGCCTCAGTCTTCGTGGTGACTTCAGTCTTCGTGGTGACTTCAGTCTTCGTGGTGACTTCGGCCGCTGCGGTCAGCCCTGCCGGAGGGTTTCGATATTGAGGGTGATCGCGATCTTCTCGCCGACCACGACGCCGCCGGTCTCGAGCGGCATCTCGGCCCCGATGCCGAATTCTGTGCGGTCCAGGACAGTCGTGGCTTCAAAACCGGCGACCTCGCCGTGGCCCATACCGGGGCTGACTCCGTTGAACGTGAGGTTCAGCGATACCGGCTTGGTGACGCCCTTGAGCGTGAAGTCGCCGTCCACGATGTAGTGATCGCCGTTTTCGCGGACCGCTGTGGAGGAGAACGTCGCCGTCGGATGGTTGTCGACGTCGAAGAAGTCAGCGGTCTTGATGTGGGCGTCACGCTGGTCGTTGCCGGTGTGCACCGAGTCGACCGCAATCTCGGCTTGTACCGACGGCGTGCCGTCTTCGGCGATGGTGACCGCGCCGCTGACGGTTTCGAAGGTGCCGCGGACCTTGCTCACCATGAGGTGTCGTACCGAGAAGCCAATCGACGAATGCATGGGGTCGATAGCCCATGTTCCGGTGGACAGTTTCGTGGTGGCCGCAAAGGTCATCGGTGTCTCTTTTCTGGAGTTGGGCGCCGGGAACGGCTGGACTACATCGAGTCTAAACGGACCATGGTCCATATCTATTCCCCGGCTAGCCTTCGGTGATGAGCCATGCCGCGTTCGACGAGCGTTTCACCGTCCTCGACCCAGGCATTTGGACCGCGTCCTACCTGCCGGCATGGAGTTCGCGCGCGGCCGCGGCCGGCACCGTCCACACCGGCGCGGACGGACTTGTGCTGTCCGTGCCGCCCACACAGCAATTGTGGTGCCCGGACCTGCACGACGGGCCGTTGCGGGTTTCGGCGGTACAGAGTGCCAACAGGTCGGGCCCGGTCGGATCGACCGACGCGCCGCAACCGTTTCGCGATGGTCAGATCGTCCGGGAGGCGCAACCCACGGTATTGGGTTTCGTCCCGCATTTCGGCAGCGTCGCGGTGACATGCTCGGCACGGCTGAGTCCGCGGTCGATGTTCTCGGCCTGGATGGTCGGCCTCGAGGACGCCCCGGATCGCTGCGGGGAGATCTGTCTGATGGAGGTGTTCGGAGACGGCGCCGGCGACGGTTACGCCGATGTGGGTCAGGGTATTCACCGGTTCCGGGATCCCGCACTGACCGAAGACTTCTCGGCAGTAACACGCGACATCGACATCGCGGTGCAGCACACCTACGCCGTGCATTGGCGGCCGGGTCAGGTGGAATTCACGATCGACGGTGTCGTGACCCGCACTGCGGATCAAGCGCCCGACTACCCGATGTTTCTGATCCTTGGCCTGTTCGATTTCCCGGACCGGGACGGCCCCGAGGACCACGTACCGCAGCTTCGGGTCACTCGGGTCACCGGACGGGCCTTGTCCAGGTAAACCCCGAACCGCGAAGCCCGCGGTCAGGCGATCAGGGTACGGGTGGCGTCGGCGCCGCCCGGCGAATTGACCACCGCCGGCCACAGCTCGGCCATCAGCCGTACCGCTCCGACCAGCTCGTTCTCCGGCTTTGCGAACGGCACCCGCAGCCACGAGTCCGAGCCGCCCTCGACGGTGAACACTGGTCCGGGCGCAACCTTCAAGCCATGTCGTTCCAGCTCGACCGCCAGCCGGGTCGCGCTCCCGCCTGGCAGCCGAACCCACAGGCTTAGTCCGCCCCCGGGCAATCGAAACCGCCAGTCCGGCAGGTCGCGGCGCAGGGCCTCGCCGAGCGCGTCGCGCCGCTGCCGCAGTTCGTCGCGTCGACGCTCGGCGACCCCGTCGGCGTCCATGAGCTCGGCGACGACCAACTGGTCGATTAGCGAGCTGCCTAGGTCGGCCCGCACGCGGGCGGCGACGATGCGATCGACCAACGGTCTCGGCGCCCGGATCCAGCCGACTCGCAGGCCGCCCCAAAACACTTTCGACGCGCTGCCGATCGTGATAGTCGCCGGGTCGAAACAGGCGAACGGTGCCGGCATCGGTTCGTCGGCGAAGCTCAGCGGCTGCAGCGTTTCATCGACGACGGCAGTGGTGCGGGCGCGCCGAAGCGCGGTCGCATAGCGGTCCCGGTCGGCTTCGTCCATGAGAAACCCGGTCGGGTTCTGAAAATCCGGGATCAGATAGGCAAGCCGCGGCGAGGTTTGACGCAGCGTCGCCTCGACGCCGTCGAGGTCCCATCCCGTTTCGCCGAGCGGGTCGGCCAGCGGTGAGGGGACTAGTCGCGCACCGCCGAGACGCAACGCGTCGACCGCGTTGGCATACACCGGGGATTCGATCATTACCCGGTCTCCGGGGCGTGTGACGGCACGAGCCACGATGGAGATCGCTGCCAGCGCGCCGGAGGTGATCACGATCTGTTCGGGCGCGGTCGGCAGACCGCGAGCGGTGAAGGATGCGGCGACCCGCGCCTGTAGGTCAGGCAGGCCTGAGGGAAGGTAGCCGTCCTCGGACAGATAGGACGGCAGGGCGTCGAGCGCACGTTCGTAGGCGGCCAGGGTCCCGGGGGTGGCGCCACCGGCGGCGATGCTCAGGTCGAGTGATTCGCCGGTGGCGGGCATTCCCAGCGGACGACGGACCCTGTCGTGCACGTTGCGTCGTTCCACCGGCACTGCGGCGTAAGTGCCCGAGCCCTGTTTGGCGACCGCGAATCCGGCCGCGACGAGGTCGGCGTAGGCGCGGGTGACGGTCGTTCGTGACACCCCGAGAGGACCCGTGACGGTGCGTTCGCTGGGCAGGCGGGTGCCGATGGGGATGCGGCCGTCGCCGATCAGTTCCTGCAGGGCCTCGCACAGTCCCCGGTAGGCGGGGGAGCGGTCGAAGTCTGCAACCAGGCGGGCGAGCCGTTCGGGCCCGATCGTCACGGACATGAGGTCACCATAAGGCCATTATCTCCATAATGGCTATGTAATCAAAGGCCAATTTTGCTCAGGCTTGGTGTGTGGAGACGACCAATAGAGACCAGCAGCTAGCCAACCTCGGCCCGATGGCGCAACTGAGCGCCGGGCGGTTGCCCGCGCGGTTGACCCGTCTGATGGCCGGTTTGTGGCTCTATGGGTTGTCGATCGCGCTGATGATCGAAGGGGCCGTCGGCGCGGCGCCATGGGACGTCCTGCACCTCGGCGTGGCCCGTCACCTCCCGTTGAGCCCCGGTGTGATTATCGTCGTTGCCGCGGGTGTGGTGCTGGCGCTGTGGATTCCACTGCGCCAGAAGCCTGGGCTGGGCACGGTCCTCAACGCAGCCCTGCTGGGGCCTTTCGCTGACCTCAACCTCGCGCTGCTGCCCACCCCGGACGCACTGGTCGTGCGGTGTGGCTACGCGCTGGCGGGGGTGGTCCTATGTGCCTTCGCCACCGCTCTCTACGTCGGCGCGCAACTGGGGCCCGGTCCCCGCGACGGATTGATGACCGGTCTGGCGCGCCGCACCGGCTGGCCACTTCGCCGAGTGCGTACCGGTATCGAGGTCTCGGTGCTGGCGTCGGGCTTCGTGCTCGGCGGCACCGTCGGCGCGGGCACGGTCGTCTTCGCGCTCGCCGTCGGCCCGCTCACCCAGCTATTCCTGCGCCGCCTCGTCGTACCCCTCGGCGTGTCCGTCGGAGTACCTGGTGCGGCGCCGGGTCCGTCAACCCGGCGGTCCTGAGGGGCACCGTGCCGTTTCGGGGTTCCTCCGGGATTGCCGTGCGGAGCTTCGTCGGAGGGGTCGGTCGGCGACGGGTTGGTGTGTCGGGTCGAGTCGGCGGGTTGCCGCGTCGGGACGGGGTGGTGTGCCGGGTCGGGTTGGTGTGTCGGGTC
>CAZLTV010000039.1:14231-19982 GCA_964562545.1 uncultured Mycobacterium sp.
GCAGTAAGACGACCGCTATCGCCATGCGATAGGTCGTCCTGAACTCGGGTGCTTAGCGGCGTGGTACTAGGCGAGCGGTATGTGCGACGGTTAGTATCTGTAACCATGCGCAACCCCTACTGAGGGTTGCGCGTGCAGTTAGGGCACACTGAGACACCCGCCCGTAAACCGGTATGGATACTTGCTCCAGACTGGTCGGGCGAACCAGCTAAGCCCTGCCCAGTTACAGCCCACTGGACAGATAGTTCGAGAGGACTTGAGGAGACCTTCCGTGACGTACACGATTGCCGAGCCCTGCGTCGACCTCAAAGACAAGGCATGCATCGAGGAATGCCCTGTCGATTGCATCTACGAGGGTGCCCGGATGCTGTACATCCACCCGGATGAGTGCGTCGACTGCGGCGCCTGCGAGCCGGTGTGTCCCGTTGAGGCCATCTACTACGAAGACGATGTGCCCGATCAGTGGAGCGCCTACACGCAGATCAACGCGGACTTCTTCACGGAGCTGGGCTCGCCCGGCGGCGCGTCGAAAGTTGGCGAGACCGCCAATGACCCGCAGGCGGTCAAAGACCTGCCCCCGCAGGAGCAGGACTGAGTACTACGACACAGCACCCGTTTGGCGCTGATGCGCCCGATGTTGTTCGGCGGCCATTGAGGTCGGCGTCGCTGCCGGTGTTTCCGTGGGACACCCTGAGCGAGGCGACCGCGGCTGCTCGCGCCCACCCCGACGGCATCGTCGACCTGTCGGTGGGCACACCCGTCGACCCGGTGGCGCCTGTCATCCGGGAGGCTCTTGCCGCGGCCAGCTCCGCTCCCGGCTACCCGGCAACCGCCGGAACCGACGCGCTGCGCGCGGCAATGGTCTCCGCGCTGGCGCGCCGGTACGGGATCACCGCACTGACCGCGGCTTCGGTGCTGCCGGTGATCGGCACCAAGGAACTGATCGCCTGGTTGCCTACGCTGCTCGGCGTCGGCGCCGCCGACACCGTCGTCGTGCCCGAACTCGCGTACCCGACCTACGAGGTCGGTGCGCTGCTCGCCGGAGCCACTGTCGTGCGCGCAGATTCGCTGACTCAGCTGGGCCCGAGTGCTCCGCCGCTGGTGTACCTGAACTCGCCCAGTAACCCCACCGGACGTGTGCTCGGCTTCGACCACCTGCGCAAAGTGGTCGGCTGGGCGCGCGAGCGGGGGGTGCTCCTCGCCTCCGACGAGTGCTACCTGGGACTGGGCTGGGATGAGCCCCAGCCGGTGTCGATCCTGCATCCGCAGGTCTGCGACGGCGACCACACCGGACTGTTGGCCATCCACTCGCTGTCCAAGACGTCATCGCTCGCTGGCTACCGGGCCGGGTTCGTGGCCGGTGATCCGGCCGTGGTGGCCGAACTTCTGACCGTCCGCAAACACGCCGGCATGATGGTCCCCGGTCCGGTGCAAGCCGCTATGGTGGCCGCCCTCGACGACGACAACCACGAAAGCGAACAGCGCCAGCGTTACGCGCGGCGCCGCGCGACACTGCTGCCCGCGCTGCGTTCGGCCGGCCTCACCGTCGACCACTCCGAGGCCGGTCTGTATCTGTGGGCCACCCGCGGTGAACCCTGCCGCGACACCGTCGCTTGGCTGGCGGAAAAAGGCATCCTGGTTGCACCCGGAGAGTTCTACGGGCCCCGAGGAGCCCAGCATGTGCGGGTGGCGCTGACAGCAACCGACGAACGGATCGCCGCCGCAGCCCACCGCCTGGCGGATTCGGCGCGTTGAAACACCGCGCGTAGCACCGCGCGCGTAGCTTTCCGCGCCCGATTCACAGCCCGGTTCGCTAGTTTTCGGTGGCGCGCAGGCCCAACGCAAGCACCAGCCGGTCGTCGGGGTCATCCAGCGACGTCGCCAGTAGCTTCTCGATCCGCCTGACCCGGTAACGCACCGTGTTGGGGTGGACATGCAGCTGTTCGGCGACCGCCCCGACATCGCCGAATCCGTCGAGATAGACGCGCAAGGTATCGGCCAGGACCGGATCCTGAGCTCTCAGCGTCCGAACCCGCGGATCAACGAGACGCGGCTGGGCGCCGACCTGCGAGACGATCTCGTCGAGCAGCACAGTCGTTCGTGCCTCGTCGAGCGTCGTGACCTGACTGATTGCCCCCGGATGACGCTCTGCGCTGTCGAACACCCGGTCCACCTCGGCGCGTGCGGTTGCCACCTGGGTCAGCCCGGCTAGCGGCGACGCCGTCACCCCCCGAACGTCGACACCGAGCTCGCGGCGCAATGCGCCGACCACCCCGCGCGCCCACGACGTGATTGCCGCCCCGGCCGAGATCTTGGGAAACAGGACATAAACCCGATTCCCGGTGGACGCCACCTGTGCGTCAGCACGAAAAGCGCTGGCGCTCAGCGCAAACACCCCGGCCGGCAACGTCGTTCCGGTGGCGTGGAACCCGACGATCGCCGCGCGCCCATCCGCGGGAATGCCGAGTTCACGGGACATCGAAGCGACATCATCGGGCGCAGCGCTACCCGTCAGCCCGAGCAGTTGCTGGACCCTGGCGGCATGCCCGGACGGCACCGCCGCCAGCCGCGACATGATGCGGGCCGCCAGCACCGCGCCGCCACGGAGGATCTCCTCGGCGTCGTCGGCCAGCGGAGTCGACCCCTTTTGCAGCCAAATGGTTCCGGCGAAGCGTGGCGCCTTGCGCCCGTCACCGGCCGGCATATGCACCCCCACCGCTAACCGGGGCCGTAGGCCCAGCTCCGGCCGCTCTTCGACGCGGACCACATCGGATCCGGCGCGCAGGGCATCGAAAATGCCCCACTGCCCAATCCATTCCAGATGCTCGGGCGGGCCCGCCCGGCCCAGGATGGTCAGCCGTCGCAAGTCGTCAGCCTCGTCGCTGGAGGCCGAATAGGCCAGCATGTGGTTGTCTGCGTCCTCAATGCAGATCATGCCGCGGGTGCGGTCGGCGATCGACTGTGCCAGTCCGAACAGGTCGGTGCCGGAATCGCGCAGCGGATCCCCCCGGTCCCCGTGATGCTCGAAAGTGTGATTGACCAGCCGGTAGAGATGCTCCCAACGGGCTCGTGGATCGACGGCGACGACCGCGATGCCCAGGTTCGCCGCGCGGGCGGCGGCTGCCGGCGTGGGCTGTTTGACGAAAACAGCGGCCGGGCGGCTGCCGTGGCGTTCGAGCCAGCCGACAGCGTCGAGGTCGGCAACTCCGAGCAGGAAGAACAAATCCGCTGAACCGGGTCCGACAGACAGACCCAAGGCCACGTCGTCGGCATCGACGAGGGCTACCGAACTCACCGGCATGTCCAGCCCTCGCGGAGAGTCGACCAGCGTCACCATCGTGCGGTCGAGCGTCAGCAGCAGCTGGCCCAGCCCCAAGCCCGCAGGCGCGTGCGCCATCGACGCTCCTTTGTCCGATTCCACTATCCAGTGTGTCAGAGCCTGTCCAATCATCCATCGGATCGCGCGCCGAAAACGGGCATCCTTTCGCCATGCCCACGATCACAGCGATTACCGACGTACCGATGCCCGTCAACGAGCCGGTGCGCGACTACGCCCCCGGGTCTGCCGAACGCACGCGGCTGGCCGCCCAGCTCACCGAGCTGGCCGACAACCCGATCGACCTGCCCCACGTGATCGGTGGCCGACACCGCATGGGCTCCGGACCCGCCGTCGACGTGGTGCAGCCGCACCGTCACGCGGCGCGGCTGGGGACCTTCACCAACGCCGATCACGCCGATGCAGCCGCCGCCGTGGAAGCAGCGATTGCCGCCAAGCCCGGCTGGGAAGCCATCCCGTTCGACGAACGCGCCGCAGTGTTCCTGCGGGCCGCTGATCTGCTTGCCGGACCGTGGCGGGAAAGAATCGCCGCGGCAACGATGCTCGGCCAATCCAAGAGCGCCTACCAGGCCGAAATCGACGCACCATGCGAACTGATCGACTTCTGGCGCTTCAACGTCGCATTCGCCCGCCAGATCCTGGCCCAGCAGCCGATCAGCTCACCGGGGGTGTGGAATCGCGCCGACTACCGGCCGCTAGACGGCTTCGTCTACGCGATCACTCCCTTCAACTTCACCGCGATCGCCGGTAACCTGCCCACCGCGCCCGCGCTTATGGGCAACACAGTGGTGTGGAAGCCCTCGCCCACCCAGACACTCGCCGCTTACCTGACCATGCAGCTGCTCGAAGCCGCCGGACTGCCTCCGGGCGTCATCAACCTGGTCACCGGCGACGGCCTGGCGGTCTCCGACGTGACACTGGCTGACCCGCGGCTGGCCGGCATCCACTTCACCGGATCCACCGCCACCTTCCAGCACCTGTGGCGTGAAGTCGGCGGCAACATCGACCGCTACAACAGCTATCCGAGGTTGGTCGGGGAGACCGGCGGCAAGGACTTCGTGGTGGCCCACTCCTCGGCCCGGCCGGACGTGTTGCGCACAGCGCTGATCCGCGGCGCCTTCGACTACCAGGGACAGAAATGCTCGGCGGCGTCTCGCGCCTACATCGCGCGCTCGGTGTGGCAACAGATGGGCGACGACTTCCTGGGCGCCACCGAGGCGCTGCGCTACGGCGATGTCACCGACCTGACCCACTTCGGCGGCGCGCTGATCGACGAACGCGCCTTCGCCAAAAACGTCCGGGCCATCGAAAGGGCGAAGAGCGCAGCCGGTGTGACGATCGCTGCCGGTGGCGAATACGACGACAGCGAAGGCTACTTCGTTCGACCCACGGTGCTGCTGTCCGACGACCCGGCCGACGAGGCGTTCTCCACCGAATACTTCGGCCCGCTGTTGGCGGTGCACGTCTACCCCGACGAAGACTATGAACGCATCCTCGGCGTCGTCGACACCAGCGCCCGCTACGCGTTGACCGGCGCAGTGATCGCCGATGACCGCTCAGCGGTGCTTCAGGCCGAACAACGGTTGCGCCAGGCCGCGGGTAACTTCTACGTCAACGACAAGCCCACCGGAGCGGTGGTCGGCCAGCAGCCTTTCGGTGGCGCTCGAGCCTCGGGTACCAACGACAAGGCCGGCTCGATGCTCAACATGCTGCGGTGGACATCGGCTCGCTCGATCAAGGAGAACTTCGTCCCGCCCACCGAGCACGTCTATCCCCACATGGAAGGCTGAACGATGAGTGCGTTCCAGCGGTTCGCGCGGCCCGCCATCCTGGCCGCTGCCAGGCAAGACGGGCTGCGCCGGGCCGCAGAACGCCTACCGGTAACCCGTGAGGTGGTCGGCCGTTTCGTCTCGGGCGAGACCGTCGGCGACGCAGTGAATTCTGTCCAGCAGCTGCGGGCTTCGCATCGGATGGTGTCGATCGACTACCTCGGCGAGGACGTCACCGACACCGCCACCGCCGATGCCACCGTCTCGGCCTACCTTGGACTCCTCGATGCGCTGGCCACGCGTGGCGAGCAGACAGCATCGGTTGCGCCGCTGGAGGTGTCGGTGAAGCTCTCGGCCCTCGGGCAGGCGCTGCCCAGGGATGGCGAGAAGATCGCCCTGGACAACGCCCGAGCGATCTGCGAGCAGGCGCAGCGAGCCGGGGTATGGGTGACCGTCGATGCCGAAGACCACACCACCACCGACTCGACGCTGTCTATCGTGCGCGACCTGCGGGCCGACTTCGACTGGGTGGGTGCGGTGCTGCAGGCCTACCTGAAGCGCACTCGCGCCGACTGCGCGGAGTTCGCTGCTGTTTCGGTCGGCTCTTCGCGCGAGCGCTCATCGGGGTCGGTTGGCTCTTCGCGC
>CAZLTV010000039.1:20082-26472 GCA_964562545.1 uncultured Mycobacterium sp.
AGCGCTCATCGGGGTCGGTTGGCTCTTCGCGCAAGCGCTCATCGGGCGGAGCGCGGATCAGGTTGTGCAAAGGCGCCTACGACGAACCGGCGTCGGTCGCCTTCCGCGACCGCGACGACGTCACCGATTCCTATCTCCAGTGCCTGCGCATCCTGATGGCCGGCAAGGCCTATCCGATGGTGGCCTCGCATGACCCCGAGATCATCGCAGCGGCCCCCGGTTTGGCCGGCGAATACGGCCGCGGTGTCGATGACTTCGAGTACCAAATGCTCTACGGCATTCGCGACACCGAGCAGCGTCGGCTCGTCGACGAGGGCAACCACGTTCGGGTCTACGTTCCGTTCGGCACGCAGTGGTACGGCTACTTCGTTCGCCGGCTCGCCGAGCGGCCCGCCAACCTGACGTTCTTCCTACGTGCCCTACTCGATCGACGGTGAGATTGCGCTGAGGGCTGTCGAACGCACGAGAACTCCAGCCATGAGCGCAGCCTCGACGGATGTGGTCACTCTCGGCGGCGTCGAGAGAACCGGCCTTCGGTTACCTCGTCCCATTTCTCGTACACCTGGTCGACCTGCGGGTTGCCCTGCGCCCTGATCCACTCGCAGGTCGCCACATAGGTCGACGGGTTGGTGACGATGATCGTGTGCAGTTCAGGGCCCTTCTGCGCGAGCGTTTCCAGCTCTTCGGGCGGAGTCGAGGGGTCAGCGGCACGCAGCGCATCCCTCGGGTCGGGCAGCGCCCCGCGCGGTGCGTCATAGGCCGCCAGGTCACCCTCTTCCGCATTCTTGGGCCCGTGGGTGTTCAGCAGCAGATTCAGCAGGATCGCGGTGATGGCTCCCGCTGAGATGCCGGAATGGAAGATGGTTTGGAACCAGTCGGGGAACTGGTGGTAGAGGTCCAGCGCAACATTGACCGGCGAATCGGCCAGCGCCCGGTTGGTGTAGTACAGCTTGGCCTCGGTGAGCATCGCCACACCGATCGAGATGGCAACCACCAGGATGTTGGTGTTGGTGAACTTTACCTTCGTCAGGGTGCGCACACCGCTGGCGGCGACCATGCCGAACAGGGCCACCCCGGCGCCGCCGAGCACGGGTAGCGGAATCCCTTCGACCACCGCGGCCATCTTCGGCAGTAGACCGAGCAGCACCAGGATGATGCCGGCGACGGTGGCGACATGGCGGGTTCGCACGCCGGTGATTGCGACCAACCCGACGTTCTGGGCGAACGCGGTGTAGGGGAAGGTGTTGAACACCCCACCGATCACGGTGCCGAGTCCGTCGGCGCGCAGCCCGTCGGCCAGCTTTCGCGGGGTGATCTTCTCGTCGACGATTTCGCCGACCGCGACGATGTCACCGGTCGTTTCCGTCATGATGACGATCGCGACGATCAGCAGCGCGATGATCGAGCTGATCTCAAACGTCGGCACCCCGAACTGGAACGGCGCCACGATGCCAACCCAGCTGTAGTCGCTCATGTGGCTCCAGTTGGTCATGCCGAACGGGATGGCCACCAGCGTCCCGATCAGCAAGCCCAGCAGGATCGACACCCGCCGCAGGCTTTCGGGCGCGAACCGTTCGATAGCGATGATGACGACCAGCGTGAAGAAGCCCATCCCGATCGCTGCGGGCGAACCGAAGTCTGCCCCTGAACCCGTCCCGCCGCCGAACCAGCCGGCAGCCACTCGCATCAGCGACACCCCGATGATCAGGATGATGGTGCCGGTCACCAGCGGCGGGAAGAACCTGATCAGCTTGCCGAACACCGGAGCCAGCAGCATCATGAACAGCCCGCAGGCGATCACCGCGCCGTAGATCGCCGTCACACCGTGGTTGGTACCGATGGTGATCATCGGGCCGACGGCGGCGAACGTGACGCCCTGCATCAATGGCAGGCGTACGCCGAACCGCCAGAACCCGACGGACTGGATGATGGTTGCGATTCCCGCCACGAACAGGTCGGCCATGATGAGGTGGACGATGTCGGACTGTTCGAGCTGGCCGGCGCCGACCATCGCTCCGCCGACGATCAACGGCACCGCCACCGCGCCGGCGTACATGGCCAGCACGTGCTGGATGCCAAGTGGGAGCAGCCGCTTCAGTGGGGGGATCTCGTCAACCGGTCGAGGTTGGGGAATGCCCTGGGTGAGGATCTTCGTGATTGTGGCCATAGCTCCAACCTGTCGGCGGTGCCGGTGACGCGTGGCAACGCGACCGGTGGCCCAATCTTTGGAGTACGACGTTTCAGGAGCTTTTTGCCGTTGTGACCGTTTTATTACGCAGCTGGTTTATTGCACAGCTGGCTCAGGCCGGGTAGGCGGCGACGGGCATGATCACACTGCCTTTGCAAAGTCCCTCGAGAATCTCGGTGCGCCAGGTGCCGTACATCGTGCCGTCGGGCGTGGGTGCGTAAAACACCAGGGATCGGGCGGCGGCGTACTCGGTGGGGACGTCGGCGCCGCGGAAGCAGCCCCACTGCCAGTTGTAGTTGAACACCCATTGCTTACCGTCCCAGGTGTAGCGGCTGGGCTGCGGAATGGTCGGATTCGACGGTGCGGGTCCGTCGCCTGCGGTGGCCACACAGGTACTTGTACAGGACGTACTGAAGGTGTACTTGGCGCTGAAGTCGGGTTCGGCCTGGCGGGCGGCGATGCTGGTGCCGATCTTCTGCGACGCGTAGGTCACCACGGTGTATCGCCCGCTCCACAGTGGTGCCGCGTGCGCGGTGCCCTCGGCGCAGACACCCGCCAAAGCGACGACCGCCGCCGCGGCAATGGCGCTACGTGCCCGTCGGGCAGACATGGTGTCCTCACGCTGGTTCTAGAGATGGCATAAGTAACCTAGTCGCCCCGATCTGCGAGGAGCCCGATTGACACGACGGGTTGGGCCACGGTTGCGTCACGGGTTGATCTCGGGAGTGTTGGGTGAATGACGTTCGTGGGGAATGGTGTTCGCGGCTGGACGGACTACGTCTCGGCAAGTTGCAGCAACGTCCAGGCCGCGATCGACTGGGCATCGGTGATCACACCGCCACGCATCATCTGCTCGACCTCGGAGCGGGTGAACCAGGCGCTTCGCATGTCCTGTTCTTCGTGCTCGCGTTCGTGAGGTCCTTCGGTCATCCCGGTGGCGAGAAAGACTCGGCCGCGCTGGCTGCTCATTCCCGGAGCGACGTCGAGCAGCCCGATCTCGGTCATCGACGCCGCCCGAAGTCCGGTCTCTTCGCGAAGTTCGCGCTCGGCGAGTTCGACGGCATCGAGGTGAGCCCTGTCGGGCGCAGTGCCCTGTGGGAACTCCCACCGCCGTAGGCCCAGCGGGTAGCGGAACTGTTCGACGAGGTGAAAACGTTCCCCCTCGGGGCCGCGGGCGCGCGGTATCACCAGCGCATAGGTGGGTTTGTCGACGACCGCGTAGACTCCCGGGCTGCCGTCGGGTCTGCGGATATCGTCCTCGCGGATGGTCAGCCAGTTGTTCCGGTACACCTCGCGCGACCCCACGGCCCGGATCGAATCCACGGATCCAGTATGCGGGGAGTAGCCTCACTTTTCGTGCTGCTGGATTCCCTGAACCCTGCGGCCGTCGCCGCCGGAGCTGACATTGGTGATGCGGTCCGGATCGACGGCGTCACGCTCAGTCGCAGCGACCTGGTCGGCGCGGCGACGTCGGTGGCCGAACGAGTGGCCGGAGCCTCGCAGGTGGCTGTCCTCGCTCGCCCCACCGTCGCCACCGTGTTGGCGATCACCGGATGCCTCATCGCAGGGGTGCCCGTCGTCCCGGTGCCCGCCGATGTGGGGGACGCCGAGCGGCGTCACATCCTCACCGATTCTGGTGCTCAGGCTTGGCTGGGGGACAAGCCCGACGATCTCGGTGGGATCGGGCACATCCCGGTGCGGGCACATGCGCGATCCTGGCACCGCTACCCGGAGCCGTCGCTGGATGCCACGGCGCTGATCATCTACACCTCCGGCACCACCGGGCTACCCAAAGGTGTGTTGGTGAGCCGGCGTGCGATCGCCGCCGACATCGACATGCTCGCCGAAGCGTGGCAGTGGACGCCGGGGGACACGTTGGTGCATGGCTTGCCGCTGTACCACGTGCACGGCTTGGTGCTCGGGCTGCTCGGGTCTCTGCGGATCGGGAACCGCTTCGTGCACACCGGAAAACCGAAACCGGAGGCCTATGCGCGGGCGGTCTCGGAGCACGGTGGGTCGTTGGTGTTCGGGGTGCCCACGGTGTGGTCACGCATCGTCGGAAATCCCGACATCGCTCGGGCGATGGCGCCGGCGCGGTTACTGGTGTCGGGCAGTGCTGCGCTGCCGGTTCCGGTCTTCGACGGGATCGCCGAGCTCACCGGGCATCGGCCGGTGGAGCGTTACGGCAGCACCGAAACGCTGATCACATTGAGCACGCGGGCCGACGGGGAGCGTCGACCGGGTTCGGTGGGGTTGCCGCTCAACGGTGTTCGGACCCGGCTGGTGTCCGAAACGGGTGGGGAAGTGCCGCATGACGGGGAGTCGATCGGCGCCCTGCATGTGCAGAGTCCGACATTGTTCGATGGGTACCTCAACAGGGCCGACGCGACCGCAGAGGTGCTCTCCGACGACGGCTGGTACCACACCGGGGACGTTGCGGCCATCGGCGCCGACGGTATGCATCGCATAGTCGGACGCGAGTCGGTCGACCTGATCAAAAGCGGTGGATTTCGTATCGGTGCCGGCGAGATCGAGACGGTCCTGCTCGGGCACCCGGGGGTCGCCGAGGCCGCGGTGATTGGCGCACCCGATGACGATCTGGGGCAACGAATCGTGGCTTTCGTCGTCGGGCAGGCGTCACCCGATGAGCTGATCAACTATGTGGCCCAGCAGCTTTCTGTGCACAAGCGACCCCGGGTGGTACGGATCGTCGAGCATCTTCCCCGTAACGCGATGGGCAAAGTGCTCAAGAAAGAACTGGCCCAGTGGGTCTGAGGTTGGCCGCTAAGGCGCCGACTGTAACCCTTCGTCGAGCGTGCGTGTCTGCACGCGACACGCGGGCAGGAGTGGGCAGTTTGCGCACACTCGCGGTGCTCTGCGGTGCGGTGTGCGCGGTGCTCGCAGGCACATATGGGAATGTGCCGGAGGTGGAGCTGGCCAACAATTCCCGCCTGATTATCCCCGAACAGCCACCTCCTGTACCGCCGCCTGTGCCGCCGTCCAACCCGCTTGATCCACCTCCACCCATACCGCCGCCTGATCCTGCGCCGCCTGGCCTCCCACTGATTCCGTCGCCCGCCCCGCCTCCTGGCCTCCCACTGATTCCGCCGCCCGCCCCGCCCGCACAGCCGCCTGCACCTTCACCGCAGCTCGACGATGCGCTGAGAATCGGCGCGGCCGCGGTCGACACCACCGGCGGTTGGCTGCCCGACGGGGTAACGCTTTCACCGTTCGACACCGCAAATCCTATTGTCTCGCAACTCGATCCGGGGCTGCTGGTGGCTGTTCAGGATGCCGCCCGTGCTGCTCAGGCATCGGGAATCGAGATCAGGATCAACTCGGGCTGGCGGTCGAAAGGGTTCCAGCAGAGGCTGTTCGACAACGCGGTCCGCGCCTACGGTGACGTCGGCGCGGCGGCAGAGTTCGTCGCGACCCCGGAGGTGTCCAAACACGTCACCGGCCAGGCCGTCGATATCGCTCCCGTCGAGGCCGACATGTGGTTGATGGCCAACGGGCGACAGTTCGGCCTTTGTCAGATCTACGCCAACGAGATCTGGCACTTCGAACTGGCCGTCGACCAGTACGGCAACTGCCCGCCGCTGCTGCCCAACGCGGCGGGGTGAGCCGCAGCAAGTCCGTGCGGGCCGGCTGGCCGTATCCGGCTGGGTCAGGCCGGCGCACCGCCACCGAAATCGTCGCGAAGCGGCCGGCCCCGTCCCTGGTACAGCGCGGCATCGGCCTGCGCGTACAGGTCGGCAACGCTGGCGTCGGCCGAACTCTGGGTGGCCGCGCCGAAGCTCGCGCTGGGCGTGTGCACCCGGATCGTATCCAGGAAACCGTCGATGACCTCGGGTTGTTCACCGACGATACAGGCGGCGAACTCGTCGCCCCCCAGCCTGGCCAAGACGGCCTGTCGGGGTGCCGTTCGTTTCCAATACTGTGCGTAGTCGGTGATCCGACGGTCCCCGGCCAGGTGTCCATAGGTGTCGTTGAGGGCTTTGAGTCCGTCGATATCCAGGGCGACGACGGTGACCGATACCGGCGTCGAGTGGAATCTCTTCACCAGTGCGGCCGTTCCGATTTCCCAACCCGCGCGGTTAAGCAGTCCGGTGAGGGGATCGGTGCACGCGGCGGTGAACATGGCCCTTATCAGCACCCCGAAGGACTCGGCCGCCCCGATGATGGCGACGGCGATGATCAGA
>CAZLTV010000040.1:0-2946 GCA_964562545.1 uncultured Mycobacterium sp.
TACCTCGGCCAGCAGGGCGAACTCGTCAACGGCGACATCGTGCAGGGCTGGACCGTGTGGGGCCTCGAACCCAGCACCGATACCATTCCTTACCCGGTCGCCGGAACGCTGTGGGAAGCAAGCGCCACCGACGAGGCCATCTCGGGCGCAGTCACCCCGATCGTGTCCAACCTCAACGCCCGCGCCGAGAGCGGCCAGACCTATCGCGTGCTGTTCGGCGTCGCGACTCCGCAAGGCGTCAACCCGGCCACCCTGGCCGAGGGCGAGGAGACCACGGGAAAGATCTATTTCGACGTCACCGGTGACGCGCCGGACAGCGTCGTCTACAACGCAGGCGGACCCGATCTGCTCGTCTGGGTCGAGGCTCCGCCGCCTCCCCCGGTTTCGGAGACGCCGAGCGGCTACACAGCGCCGGCTCGCTCGGCGACCGCGCCGGCCGAGCCGGAAACCGCCGAGACTCCGGCCGAGGGCACCGAGCCCGCCGAATCGGCTCCCGGAGCTACCCCGGCAGACAGCACCGGTGCGCTGCCGCCCGAAGGCGCCGCCGCCGACGTTCCCACCGGCAGCTCGGGGACACCACTGCCCGAAGGCAGCACCGGCACCCCACTTCCTGAAGGCAGCACCGGCACCCCGCTACCCGAGCCGGCGGCACCGGCACCGGCCGCTGTCGCTCCGGCAACCCCCGAGGGCAGTTCAGGCACGCCGCTGCCCGAAGGCGGCACCGCTGAGGTTCCCACCGGCAGCTCCGGGACACCGTTGCCGGAAGGTCAGCAGGTCGTCCCGCCCGCAGCCGAGCAAACGCCGGTCACGACAACCGTCGTGGCTCCACCCCCAGCCTCGTGACAGAGGCGCCCGAAACGTGGCGGTCGCGTCAGGAGTGCGACGACCACCAGTCATAGAGCTGGACCATGTTCGGCCCCTGCGGCCCCGACTGCACCTTGCTCACCAGCAGCTGGGAGTCGGTGGTCCAGGCGACAGTGGACGTACTCTCGTCGAACCCGCAGACCAGGGTGCCCGCGACCCGATCCGGCGCGGCGTTGCGGCGCCAAGGTCCCGGTGACTGGATGTTGCCCGGGCAGTCCACCACCGACAGTGTCGCGACGATTCCGGAGAACAGTTCCTCAAGGGTCCGCTCGCTGTCAGCCAGCATGTAGGTGGCCGACAGCGGCCCGCCGGGATCATCGTTGCGCTGACAACTGGCCTGCGCCAGCGCCCCTTCCCTGGGTACGACGGTTTCACACGCGTCGGCGGAGTAGCCGCGCGGAAGCATGCCCACCAGGCGTTCAGGGGCGTCGTCCGGCGTTTGCGACTCCGTGGTCGTCGTCTCGTCGCCTGCGGTGGTGTCGCCGGATCCCGACGATGGCCAGAACACCCAGGCGAGCACACCGAGCCCGATCACCGAGACCGCAACAACTGCCAGCAACGCTACGGGCCGGCGGTTTTTGTGCACCAGCCGCGGATTCACTGACAACGGTGCATCGTAGCGGTGCGCCCGTGGTGCGCCGGCCATAGGCCCCGACCGCTCCACCGGTCCGGCGTCCTTGTTGGGATCTGGCTCGTAGGAGCTCACCGGGACAAGAGTAATGGGCACCGAGGCCCGACCGGGCGTGCCACACCTGTGCGCGGGCGCCGAGCAGAAAGCCAAACAGGTGCCAGCGTCTTGACGCGAACGAGCAGTGGATGCCGAAACCCTCGCCAAATCACGACGCGCCCAGGTTCCGCTGCGACAGGCACGGATCAACGATCCTCGCTGGACAACTCGACGACCCCAATGGAACCGCCTCGCCGAAGAGAATTCCCGAGTCCTGGACAGAGTTGCTCGACCACACAGCCCCAAGAGGGAAACTAGATGGGCGTGCCCGCGGGTACCGCGGCGCGGCGCATTTCCATGTCGGTCCTGGTGATGTGTTCGCCTTTTCGCCATAGGCGTGCAAAGTGGGGCGGAGGCCTGTTCACTGCGTATCGGCCGAGTCGACTGCCACGCAGTTCCTGATGACGAAGCGCACGTGGCTGCCGGGTGTCAGCGAGAAGCCGACCGGCAGACCACGGGACACATCGAGAACGAAACTCCCGTCGCGAAAATGGCTTTCCATGTGGTTGCGCATCTCGAAGACGCGGACACCGTGAACGGTGCCGATATGGGTGTCTCTTGGCCCCATGTGTAAATCCTGGGCGGGCAGACAGATCGGGCTGCCCGAGTCCTCACCTCCGGCGGTGATGTGCAGGATGAGGGGACCATGTTCCGCGCTGAGCGTGTCGAGTGCCGAGGCTGCGGCATCCGTCGCGATGATCGAACAAAGTGGTTGACACTCTTCCATCTCAGATCTCCTCCAACGAGGGGGCGTGTCGTCGACGAACATCGGCCGTTCACCCTGGTTCAGCCCGCGCTCGGATTTTGAACCGAAGCCCAGATCCTGGACTCAACGAAAAGCCATCGGGGATGCCCTCGCAGACCTCCAGGGTCAGTTCAAGATCGGTCCGGTAGTGGCCTTCAGGGCGGCTTCGGATTTCATAGATATCGACTCCGTCGACGCTACCCAGGTGTACATTGCGGGAGCCGATCACCAATTCCCCAGCCGGCAAGCAGATTAACGACCACGAATCGTATGTACCGCCGGTGACGTGCAGGACTACCGGACCGTGTACGCCTCGCAACCCGCGAAGCGCCGCGACTGCGGCAGAGGTCGCGAGGACTCCGCTACCGCGACCGCCAGTCACGTCGCGCACCCCAAACGAGGGGATGCCGACCGCAGTGACACGTCATAGGAGTCATGTGTCACAGGTTGGCACCGCTGGAATTAGCGGCGTACGCGGGCAGCGCACCGATGCTGTACTGATTCATGATGTCTGCGAGCAGAGCATGGAACTTCGCAGTGGTGGCTGACCCCACATTTTCCGGAGTCCCCGGCCCGAGCGGGGGGTGCGGGTTGTACTCAATGATGAGGT
>CAZLTV010000040.1:3046-26466 GCA_964562545.1 uncultured Mycobacterium sp.
TTTTCCGGAGTCCCCGGCCCGAGCGGGGGGTGCGGGTTGTACTCAATGATGAGGTTGGCGAGTTGTGCGACATCCTCGCCGAAAGCCTCACGGGCAACCAGCAGCGCACATTCGAAACTCCCGATACTGGGGATCGCCGTATACAGGTTCCCGTCAACGGCAACGCCTTGACGCGAGTCGACTACCTCTGCGACACCGAGCTTTTCGAGTAGCGGGAGGGCGTTGAGCGACGTGGTCACACGCTTTCCTTCCAGCAGGCCGGCCGCCCCGAGAAGCACGACTCCGTTGCACACTCCGATGATGTACTTGGCGGTGCGGCCTTTGCGTGCCACAAAGTCGATGACCTCGGAGTTGTTCTGGGTTTCCGGCGACATCATCGGGACAGCTAGGACATCGAGATCCTCCGGGCAGTCAGCGAACGCGGTTGTGGGCTTGGTCCACCAGTTCGGGAATCCCTGCACGAGATCGGTGGTCTTCCACAGAAGATGCATCTCGACACCCGGACAGAATCCGAAGACCGCGTGGACCCCGACCATGTCCATCGGCAAAAATCCTGGCCCAATGACGATCCCGACTTTGAAATGCTTTGTGACATTGTCGGATAACTCCCCCGCGAAGCGCTCATAGGAAGGCATACGGTTGGGGTCGTTATTATCGGTCATCGTTAATCTCCTTGTGCGGTATTGCGTTGACCGGATCACGGTGTGATCCGCCCGGGTCTATTGCTGCTGAATCCGGGCTTGGGCGACGTTGCCCAAGCCCAACGGTCGGCATTCCGCCGTCGAGCGACGAAAGCATGGTCCGATGGTGTTGGTGTCGGCTGCTCGCGGACCGACCTACGTGGGAAAGGGTTCCTCTTGGGCTGCAGCCACTTTGCCGATCGAGCCGAATCTGCGGCGGTATTCCGCGGGTGGGACGCCATAGGTTGCTGCAAACGAACGATGCAGGTTTCGGTAGGTCGTGAAACCGGACTCTCGTGCGACTGTCTCCACAGGATCGTCGGTGCTTTCGAGGAGTCTGCGAGCTTCGGTCAACCGCGTTTGTTCGACGTATTTCGCCGGAGCCATCCCTAACTCACAGGTGAACAGTCGAGACAGGTGGCGTGGGCTGGTGTTCGCTTTCGCGGCCAGCACGGCGATCGAAAGCTCCGATCTCAAGTGCGCATCGATATAGTCCTGGAGAACACGAAGTCTTCCCCGATCGACGACCACGTCGGCGGGATCGTGGAATTGCGCTTGGGTACCGCTGCGGGCGAGATAGAGCACCAGGCGGCGCGCAATCGCCCGGGCTGCCTCCGCCCCGGCGTCCTCGGTGATGAGGTACAACAACATATCGAACCCGGCTGTGACTCCCGCCGACGTCCACACATCACCGTCCCGTATGAACGGTGCGATGCGGTCGAGCTTCGCCAAGGGGAACCGACTCGAGAACTCATCGCACCAGTCCCAGTGGGTCGTGCATCTGCGTCCGTCGAGGAGCCCGGCCTCGGCGAGAAAGAACGCCCCAGTGCAAACCCCGACAACACGTGTTGACCGAGCGGCAGCTGCGGCGATTTGGACGACAGAATCCGGGCGTGTC
This sequence comes from uncultured Mycobacterium sp., assembly GCA_964562545.1. Classification (GTDB taxonomy): domain Bacteria; phylum Actinomycetota; class Actinomycetes; order Mycobacteriales; family Mycobacteriaceae; genus Mycobacterium. The sequence goes on from CAZLTV010000040.1 coordinate 4,625, forward strand.
GAGGCATCGTCGGCGACAGGCCCGCCGACGACGACGAGGGTGTCGATATCACCATCGATGTCGGCGAGGCCACGTTCGCATTCGACCGCGATCCCGTGGCCCCACATGCTCAACGAGCGCTGATCGAGACTGGCCAGCCGCACGCGATAAGCCGCGGGACGGCCGGACTCGGTGAGCACCCAGTTCGCCATTTCGAAGACATCGCAGACCCCGAGTAACTCCATGCCGAGGGCGCCTTGATGCGCCACCACCACGATCTCCGATGCCATTCATCGACCCTAGGATGAACACTTCTGTTGGCACAATGCCGCATATATGTCAAAAACGGCCATCACGCTTGCGCCCCGACACCGGGGCGATGAATCTGTCGCCGGTGGCAGGCAAATCGGCCAGGAGGCAAGCCGAGGCGCCGCTGCGGAGGAACGGGACTCGACACGCAGAGCGGTAGCCCGATCTCAGCGCAGAATGAGCCCCGAGGTCGGCACACCGGTGCCGGCTGTGACGAGTACGTGCTCGACATCGGGAACCTGGTTGACCGAGGTTCCGCGCAGCTGGCGGACTGCTTCCGCGATGCCGTTCATGCCGTGGATATAGGCCTCGCCGAGTTGACCGCCATGGGTGTTGATCGGCAGCCGTCCGCCGAGCTCGATCGCTCCGTCGGCGACGTAGTCCTTCGCTTCGCCATTACCGCAGAAACCCAGCTCTTCGAGCTGGATAAGCGTGAACGGGGTGAAGTGGTCGTAGAGAATCGCGGTCTGGATGTCCGTCGGACCGAGGCCGGACTGCTCCCACAGCTGCCTGCCCACCAAGCCCATCTCGGGCAGCCCGAGCTCAGAACGGTAGTAGCTGATCATCGAGTACTGGTCGGGGCTGGAGCCTTGCGATGCCGCCACGACGGTCGCCGGCCGATGTTTGAGGTCTCTGGCTCGTTCCGGCGTCGTCACCACAAGGGCCACACCGCCGTCGGTTTCTTGGCAGCAATCCAGCAGCCGCAGCGGCTCGGCAATCCATCGCGACTTCTGGTGCTCCTCGATCGTGATCGGCTTGCCGTAGAAGTAGGCTTTCGGGTTGTTGGCGGCATGCTTGCGATCGGCCACCGATACCGCACCGAAATCTCTGCTATTCGCGCCTGACAGGTGCATGTAGCGCCGCGCGATCATCGCCACCTGCGCTGCCGGCGTGGACAGACCGTGCGGGTAGCAGAACGAGTTGTCCACCCCGGTGGCATCGGCGTTGTCGACGAGCCGCGTCTGTACCTGGCCGAACCGCATTCCTGAACGCTCGTTGAACGCCCGGTAGGCGACAACGCATTCCGCCAACCCGGTAGCGACAGCGATTGCGGCCTGCTGGATGGTCGCGCAGGCGGCTCCCCCGCCGTGGTGAATCTTCGAGAAGAATTTGAGTTCGCCGATTCCGATTGCCCGCGCCACGGCGACCTCGGTGTTGGAGTCCATGGTGAAGGTGACCATGCCGTCGACATCGGTCGGGGCCAGACCGGCGTCACCGAGCGCATCCAGCACCGCCTCGGAGGCGAGCCGCAGTTCGCTTCGTCCGGAATTCTTGGAGAAATCTGTAGCTCCGATCCCGACGATCGCCGCTCTTGCCGACAACGATTCACTCATTCCGTGATTCCCAATACCATTGTCGCGGTAGCGATGATGTGATCGCCGAGCGTGTTGCTGCCCACTATCTTCAGCGTGATGATGCCCTCGGAAACGCCGATGACCTCACCTCTGAACGTCACCGTATCGTAGGCGTACCAAGGCACACCCAGCCGTAGCGAGATCGACTTGATCACTGCAGCAGGACCGGCCCAATCGGTGATGTAACGCTGCACCAAACCGGTGTCGGTGAGGATGTTGACAAAGATGTCCTTGGAGCCTTTGGCCTGAGCCTTGTCGCGATCGTGATGAACATCCTGGTAGTCGCGGGTCGCGATCGCGGCCGCGACGATGAAGGTGGGATCACCGTAGAGAGACAACTCGGGCAACGTGGCACCGACTCCGATATCCACCGCACTCATCCGTGCCGTCATGTCAGCGGTTCCCACGCATAGAGGGTCCATGCCGGACCCGACGAGCCGTCCGGAAAGTCGATGTACGTAGCGCGCACAGACATTCCGATCTCAACCGATGACGGGTCGACGTTGCGTAGTTCGCCGAGCATACGCACGCCCTCCTCCAATTCGACCAAGGCGATGACGAACGGCAACGTGCGTCCCGGCACTCTCGGGGCGTGGTGCACGACGAAGCTGAACACGGTGCCCACACCGCTGGCCAGGACGTAGTCGACCGGAGCTGCCTTGTCCTGCCACAGTGCCGGCACCGGCGGATGCTGCAGCGATCCGTCGGGCCGCCTCTGGATGCGCAGCTCATGGGCGCTCACACCGTCCCAAAAAAACTTCGTGTCTTTGGAGGTGGCGGGCCGCATCATCGCCTCGGCCTCGAGATCACCCGGCACCTCACTGCCGCCGTCGCGATCGGCTGGCCGAAACTTCATGATCCGCCACATCATCTCGGCCACAGGAACACCGGCGACCAACCAGGTGATCCGTTGGTTGATGAAGAACCCCTCACCGAGGGCCGTCCGCTTCGGTCCGAGCACATCGGTAAGCTCGGCAGTGACGCTGACCTCTTCGCCGGGGCGCAGATATCGGTGATACGTCTGCTCACAGTTGGTGGCGACTACGCCGACATATCCTGCATCATCGAACAGTTCGAGCATCTTGCCCAGTGGATCGTCGTCGGGTCGCACCCCGCCCAGACCCATCATAGTCCACACTTGGATCATCGCTGGCGGCGCGACGATTCCGGGATGCCCTGCAGCCCTGGCTGCTTCGTCATCGACATAGATGGGGTTCTGGTCGCCCATCGCGTCTAGCCAGTGGTCGATCATCGGCTGATTCACCGGATGGCGCCCCACCCGCGGCTCGCTCCTGCCCTCCGCCTTCACCCGGTCGGCGGCCGCCCTGATCTCCTCGACGCCGGCCAGCCCGCTCTTCGCGCAAGCGCTCATCGGTGCCCTCTGCTCTTCGCGCAAGCGCTCATCGGTGCCCTCTGCTCTTCGCGCAAGCGCTCATCGCGGCACCCTCGGCACCCCGAGCCCCGACGCGGCAATCATCTCCCGCATCACCTCATTCACTCCCCCGCCGAACGTGATCACCAAATTCCGTTTCGTCATCTTGTCCAGCCATTCGATCAACTCCGCCGTATCCGGATCGGCCGGGTTACCGAAAGCCCCAACTATCTCCTCGGCAAGTCGGCCGACCTCCTGAATCCGTTCGGTGGAGAAGACTTTCGTAGCCGCCGCGTCAGCCACCGCGATCGATTCACCCGAGGCTGCGACCTGCCAGTTCAGCAGTTCGTTGACCCGCCAGATCGCCTTGATTTGGCCGATTAGCTGCCGCGCAGCAGCCTTCTCAAGGGGTGTGACCCCATCGGACCCCGGCTTCGACGCCCAGGAATGCACGCGATCGTAGATCCCCGCGACGCGCCCAGCCGGACCCAGTCCGACCCGCTCGTGATTGAGCTGTGTGGTGATCAGCTTCCAGCCGCCGTTCTCCTCACCGACCAGCATCTCCACGGGAACCCGCACATCGCTGTAGTAGGAGGCGTTGGTGTGGTGGGCGCCGTCGGACAGGACGACGGGAGTCCACGAGTAGCCAGGGTCGCTGGTGTCGACGATCAGTATCGAAATACCCTTGTGTTTGGCGGCATTCGTGTCAGTCCGGCACGCAAGCCAGATGTAATCGGCATCGTGGGCGCCGGTGGTCCACATCTTCTGCCCATTCACGATGTATTCGTCGCCATGCCGGACCGCGGTGGTGCGCAGCGACGCGAGATCGGTCCCGGCCTCGGGCTCCGAATAGCCGATCGCGAAATGGATATCGCCGGACAGAATTCCGGGGAGAAATTTCTGTTTCTGCTCCTCGGTGCCATACAGCTGCAGGGTCGGCCCGACGGTCTGAAGGGTGACCAGCGGCAGCGGCACATCGGCACGGTTGGCCTCGTTCACGAAGATCTGCTGCTCGATCGGACCGAACCCCAGTCCGCCGAATTCGGTAGGCCAGCCCACACCCAGTTTGCCATCGGAACCCATTCGCTTGACGACCGCACGGTAGGCAGCGTTGTGTCGATCGGATTCCATCGCAGCGGCCTCTTCAGTGCTGATCAGAGTCGAGAAGTAGCGCCGCAATTCGGCTTGCAGCTCACGCTGCTCGGGGGTGAGATCGATGTACATCAGGCTCCCACCAGGTCAAGACAGTGCGAAGGACCGCCGAGAATTCGGGTCAGGTCCTTGATCGAGGAGTAGTAGCGATCCATCGGGTAGGTGATGTCCATCCCCAATCCGCCGTGCAGGTGGTGGCAGAGCCTCATCGCAGGCGGCGCGTGCGAAGTCAGCCAGTACCCCAGCACCGCCAGATCGTCGTCGGCGTCGAGCCCTTCGCTCAGCCGCCACACCACCGAGTTGGCCAGCAGCGAGATTGTCCGGGATCCGATATAGACCTCTGACAGTTGGGCAGCCACCGTCTGGAACGTTGACAGTGGCCTGCCGAACTGCTCTCTGGTGGCAACGTAGTCAGCTGTCAGGCGCAACGCACCGGCCATCAGTCCGTCGGCGTAGGCTCCCGTCACCGCTAGTGCGAGCTGGTTTACTCGTGCGGCCGAGGCGCCCACGAGCATATCCGCGTCGTCGACCGCGACATCATCGAACGTGACCACGAACTCCGCTGCGCCGGAAGACGTCGGGGTTTGGGTCAGTTCGACCCCATCAGCCGAGCCGGCCACGACCACTACTGCGTTGTCGGCGGTGACGACGATCCAATCTGACTGCTGTGCATAGCAGACCGCGGTTTTCGCGCCGACGAGCTTGCCGCCACGCAACGTGACGGCCGGGCGTTCCGGGAGCTGATGTCCTGGCTCGTTGAGCGCAAGGGAAAGCACCGCCCCTTTCGCAACGCGACACAGATACCGATCTTGCTGGTCCTGGCTCGCTAAGTCCAGCAACACAGCTGTCGCCCCTAGAGTGGTCAGTGCCGGGCCAACTGTTGCGTACCTGCCGATCTCGGTGAGCGCAGCGGCAATTTCGGCCAACCCAACCCCATCGCCGCCGAGACGTTCCGGCACGGCAAGCGCGGTGACCCCTGCGGCGACCAGCGCATCCCAACTGTTGTCGCGGCCAAGCACGGAGGTCACCACATCGGTGACGGCCTGCTGGCCTTCGTCTGGGCTGAAGTCCACCCGAACTCCTCCTTGAGCTTTACCGCTTTTCAGCGCGAATCCGAGCACGTTCCGGTGTAATCAACCTGCCAGTGCTTGATGCCGTTGAGCCAGCCCGATTTCAGTCGTTCCGGTTCTCCAATCGGTTTCAGATCCGGCATGTTGTCGGCTAGGGCGTTGAATATCAAGTTGATGGTCATTTTCGCGAGGTTCGCCCCGATGCAGTAGTGAGCGCCCGTGCCGCCGAAACCGACATGTGGGTTGGGACTGCGCAAGATATCGAACGAGTGCGGGTTCTCGAAGACCTCTTCGTCGAAGTTCGCCGAGCGATAGGACATCACCACTCGCTCTCCCTTTTTGATCTCGACTCCGCCAAGCTCGGTGTCCTCCAGCGCGGTCCGTTGAAACGCTGACACCGGGGTTGCCCAGCGGACCACCTCGTCGGCGGTGGATTCGGGGCGTTCCCTTTTGTAGAGCTCCCACTGTTCGAGATGCTGGGAGAAGGCGATCATCCCGTGGGTGATCGAATTGCGGGTGGTCTCGTTGCCCGCGACGGCAAGCATCACGACGAAGAATCCGAACTCGTCTTCGGAGAGCTTCTCACCGTCGATGTCGGCCTGGATGAGTTGGGTGACAATGTCGTCGGTCGGGTTGTTCTTGCGCTGCTCAGCCATAGACATCGCGTAGGTGATCAACTCGACCGACGACATGGCCGGGTCGACGTCGGCGTACTCCGGATCCTCGCCGGCAGTCATCTCATTGGACCAACGAAACAACTTGTCGCGATCTTGCTGCGGGACACCGAGGAGTCCGGCGATGGCCTGCAGGGGTAACTCGCAGGACACCTGTTCGACGAAGTCGCCGCCTCGCTGGGCTGCCGCACTCTCGGCGATCGTCTGGGCACGTTCCTTCAACTCGGTTTCCAGCCGCCCGACGGCCCGCGGCGTGAATCCGCGGGAGATGATCTTTCGCAGCCGGGTGTGCTGGGGCGCATCCATGTTCAGCAGGACCGCTTTCTGCAGATCGATCGCGTCGCGGGTCATGTCACGGGGCCACGTTGGGATCGCACCGTCGGGCGAGCTGCCGAAAATATCGTTGCGCTTGGACACCTCTTTGACGTCGGCGTGCTTGGTAACGAGCCAGTAGCCCCTGTCGCCGAACCCTCCGGTCCCACCGGGCACCTCGACCCAGTGGACGGGCTCGGACTTGCGAAGCGCGGCCAGCTCGGCCACCGGCAGACGCTCGAGGTTCAGGGCCGCGTCGAGGAAGTCGAAGTTAGAGCTGACGGGGCATGAATTCCTGGCGGGCATAGGTGTTGACTCCTCAGATGCAACGAGTTCTAGTTCCAGTAAAACATGGCTCCACCATAGATAAAAGGCGTGCCGGCATCGTTACTTGTCAGCTTAATGGAACGTGTTCTAGCCTAGCGGAATGGGCAACCCTGTCATCGTCGAAGCGACTCGCAGCCCCATCGGGAAGCGCCATGGTTGGCTGTCCGGCCTACACGCAACGGAACTGCTCGCGGCGGTGCAGATGGCCCTCGTTGAGAAGGCGGGCCGCGACTCGGGCTTTGATGCGGGACAGGTCGAACAGGTCATCGGCGGCTGCGTCACCCAGTTCGGCGAGCAGTCCAACAACATCACCAGAGTGAGCTGGCTGGTTGCCGGCCTTCCCGCGCACGTAGGAGCGGCGACCGTGGACTGCCAGTGCGGCAGCGGACAGCAGGCCAACGGGCTGATCGCCGGATTGATCGCCAGCGGGGCGATCGATGTCGGTATCGCGTGCGGTATCGAGGCGATGAGCCGCGTGGGCCTGGGCGCTAATGCCGGACCCGACCGCGGCGCCATTCGACCTGCATCCTGGGATATCGACCTGCCAGACCAGTTCACCGCCGCCGAACGCATCGCCACACGGCGCGGCATCACCCGCGAGGACGTCGACCGGTTCGGGCTCGACTCGCAACGCAAGGCCAAGCAGGCCTGGACCGAAGGCCGGTTCGACCGCGAGATCAGTCCCATCGACGCCCCGGTGCTCGACGCGCGTAAGCAGCCGACCGGTGAGCGCGCGCCCGTGACCCGCGACCAGGGCCTTCGCGACACCACCCTGGACGGCCTCTCGTCGCTGAATCCCGTGTTGGACGGCGGTATCCACACCGCGGGTACGTCGTCGCAGATCTCCGACGGCGCTGCGGCGGTATTGTGGATGGACGAAGACAAGGCCAAGGTCCTCGGACTACAACCGCGCGCGCGCATCGTGAGCCAGGCGCTGGTCGGCGCGGAGCCGTACTACCACCTCGACGGACCGGTGCAGTCCACCGCGAGGGTGCTTGAAAAAGCCGGCATGAAGATCGGTGACATCGACATCACCGAGATCAACGAGGCATTCGCCTCGGTGGTGCTGTCATGGGCCCGTGTTCACGAACCCGACATGGACACCGTCAACGTCAACGGCGGTGCGATCGCGCTCGGCCATCCGGTGGGCAGCACCGGCAGCAGGTTGATCACCACCGCACTGCACGAGCTCGAGCGTAGCGACAAGTCCACAGCGCTGGTCACGATGTGCGCCGGGGGTGCCTTGTCGACCGGTACGATCCTCGAGCGGATCTAGCGCTCGTGCTCCCCGATGCTGTCCGCATCGCCGCAGCGCAAGCCTACATCAGCGCTCTCGCCAGTCACGACGCCGACGATGTGCCGTTCGCACCCGAGTGCACTCGCATCGAGGTCGGTGTCAAGACGGGATTCTCCGCAAAGCACTTGCGTCGCAGTCTCAATCGAGGCTTACAGTACCGGGTTATCCGTTCGGTGAGCACCCCGGAATTCACCGTCGACGGGGATTCGGTGCGTGCCCGGTTCAGTCTGTCGACCAAACCTGCCCTGGCCGGCTACCGAGTCGGGGCGCACGTCGACGAGACGTTCGTCATCCCGGCCGTTGAACCGTCTGGATACGCGCAGATCCACCACATCAGCGCGTCTATTCGACCATTTCTAACGAAATAGGCTCCTGCCGTGGCGAATCCACCTCAAGGGTTGAACTCCGAGCAGGCGGGGAGCGTCATCAAATGGATGTCACGGTTCAACACGTGGGTCTACAAGGCCACCGGGGGCAGAATCGGGTCGAAGTGGCGGATAGGCGCAAATCGCTTCTCGGCTCCCCCGCCAATAGGGATTCTGACGACCACAGGCCGAAAGTCCGGCCAGCCCCGGGAGACCCCACTGCTGTTCCTGCGGGAGCAGGACCGCATCGTGCTGGTGGCATCGCAGGGCGGACGCGCCGCCAATCCCATGTGGTACCTGAACCTCAAGACCCATCCGCACGTCACGTTCCGGATTAGGAACGAGGTGCTTGACCTGACTGCTCGGGACGCCACCGGCCCCGAGCGTGAGCGGTACTGGCCCAAACTCGACGCCATCTATCCCGATTTCGCCAACTACCGCGCTTGGACCAACCGCGCGATTCCGATTATCCTCTGCGACCCCACCTAGTGGCCCTGCTGGTCAAGCTGAGGGCCATCGTGGCTCACACCTTTCGGCGCCGGCCCCAGCTCCAACGCTGATCCACCTGTCTCACGGCGGTCCCCGTTGCTCCCCCACAGGCGGTACTGCATAACTCGGACCAACCCCTCTCCCGAACAGCAAGCAGCAGCCAGCACGGTCACCCCGCATTCAAAACAGGCAAATGTGATTGCCGTCGTGAGAACAATCGGAAGCCAGCGCCGTACAGCACAGGAAATCCTGTTTGCCAATTTTGCATAATAGTGCCGATAGCCGACGCCCTGAGGCGACTCTCCCGCAACGTGATCGCCGACATTGCTCGACGTATAATCGAGTTTATCTGCACTTATCGCTTGCATTTCTGTTGCGCCGTCGCCGCTTGACGCGTTACGCTCCGCATACGTTCGGGATGGCAGTGTTTGTTTGTTGGTATGGATTTAGCAAACCTTCTTCCCGGTGTGATTTCGGACTGGACCTTTGGGGGGTCATGAAGCCAGCGATTTTCCACAACCGACGTAGCACGGCTAGCGCACGCGCCCACCACCCGGTGGCGTCGAGGGCGGCCTCATGGCTTCCCGACTGCAGGCGCCTGGGCAACCCGCCTTTCGGGGCAAACCGAAGGGACTCGCTTCAAGCGAGCATGGGACCCGCCGAGTGCTCCAAATACGTCGGCCGGGTAGGCGCGTTGGCCATTGCCCTCGGAATCGGCGTGGCAATCGCCGGTGCACCGGCGATTGCATGGGCCGACGACTCGACGTCTTCGTCAGGATCAGGCACGACCTCAACGTCAGCAGCGTCGTCATCGTCATCGCCGGACAACCAGTCGAAGCCGAGATCTCCCGGCCCGCAGTCACCCTCGGTAAGACGTACCTCGACGACTGCGTCCAAAAGTTCCGCCGATGACGAGTCGAAAAGCCTCACCAGCCTGTCTGGCTCGTCAAAAACGCCCTCGGAGACCGACGCGGTCGACGGCACAGACGAGGACGCGCCGGGCCCCAAAACCCGCCGTGATTCGGACGCCGATGACGATTCGCTCGAGAGCTCGTCAAGTGACGGCGACCCGGATGACGGCCTGGATGACGGCAACCAGGATGATGACTCCGCCGTAACCGACACCAGCGGGGAGGACCTCGACGTTACCGCGGGTGCGCCCGGTGCGCCGACGGCCCCGGACACCACACCGACAGGCGACTCAGGCGACGGCGACTCGACCAACACCAACGTCAGCGATCAGAACCAAGACACCGACGCTGAGGCGCCCGACGCGCCGAACGGCACGGGCGTCACTCCCATACCCGACTCTGTCCCGGCCGCGGCCGCCGCCGACCGATCACGCTCGTCGCATTCGGTTGCCGATAGAACCTCGCCGACGACGTTGTCGTACGTCGACGCGGCACCGTCGGCCGGCGCAGATACCGGCTCAGACCTCGAGCGATCACTTATCGAATCAGCAGATCCCGTCCCGGCTGATACCAGTCCGGAACCGGATGCGGGAGCGCCGCAACCTCAAGCGTCACGCGGCACAGAGTCCATCGAGCGGCCAGCCCCGACACACGAAAGCATCGACGCGACAATCGAGTTGGTCGACACCGTATCGCGCAACGAGTCCGCCCCCAGTTCGCCCGCTTCGCCGGAGTCACCGCTGCCGTGGGCGTTGTTGGCATGGAGTCGCCGGCAGCTTGGGTCCCGGCTGGAAGATCCGCAACCGGCCGGAACTGCTGCGCAAGCGAGTGGGCTTCCGACTGCGGAGGGGCTGGTTGCGCAGGCAGCACCAGCGGCGGGGCCCGCAACGACGTCGGTGTTCATCGGAGACAGCCCGAGGGTCAGCGAGACGGACGGCACAGTCCTGGTGCCTATCGTCCGCACAGGAGACCTGACGGGGGTGACGACCGTCGAATATGGAATCACGCCGGACACCGCGACGGCTGGGGTGGACTATGTCGGTGAGAACGGCACCATCACCATGGATGTGGGCGTGGATCGCGTCTTCGTCACGGCTCAGATAATCGACGATGATCTGGCAGAGCCCACCGAGACATTTGTGGTCTCCATCATCAATGTCGAAGGTGCATCGCTGCTGTTCCCACGGACCGCACGGGTGGATATTCTCGATGACGAGGATCCTGTCGTCGATCCGACACTACCCCCATTGACCTCGGACTACGTCGTCACCGAAGAGGTGGTCGTCAACTACCTGAACGTGCCGCTGGCCATTGAATTCGCGCCGCACGAGCCGTCATTGGCATACGTCGCCGAAAAGGGCGGCGTGATCAAAGTTGTTGACGTCGAAACTGGCACTCAGTCGACGTTTGTGGATATCAGCTCGAAAGTGAACAACGTCGCTGACCGCGGCCTCTTGGACGTCGTGCTGCATCCGGATTTCGGTCAGCCAGTCCAACCGGGCGAGCCCGAACACAACTTTGTCTACGCATTCTATGTCGTCGATCCGCCCGAGACAGCCGACAACGCCCCAGGCTCCAACGCGGGACCGGACGGCGGCGGAAACCGCTTTGCATACCTGGTGCGGTTCACCGCCGACGCGGCCACCAACTACACCACCGCCATTCCCGACAGCGAGGTCATCATGCTCGGAGGTGTCGCGGTTCCGGGTGAGGATGAGCTGCAACCGCGGACACTCGAGGACATCAGTGGCGCAGGAGCGGTCGACAGCACCAGCGATCTAACCCTGCCCGAGTCGGGATTCGACCCGCAGACAGGTGAATACGAGGAGAACTACATCAAGGTCGACTCCCTGAGCCACGCAGGCGGGTCTCTAGCGTTCGGCCCGGATGGCGCACTCTACGTTTCCATCGGAGATGGCACATCTTTTGACGCAACCGACCCACGCTCGGTCAGCGTTCAGAAGTTGGACAGTCTGTCCGGCAAGATTCTTCGCATCGACCCGATCACCGGATTGGGTCTGTCTGACAACCCGTTCGTCGGACCCGACGACGATCTGAGCACCAACCGCGCCAAGGTGTTCCAGCTAGGTCTGCGAAACCCGTTCTCAATCGGCTTCGCCGATGATGGACGCCTGTTGATCTCGAATACCGGTTGGTTTAGCTGGGAGGAGATCGAGAGTGGGGCTGCCGGAGCCAATTTCGGCTGGCCATACTTCGAAGGGGGCGACAACGGTGTGTTGTTGCCAGCCTCAGGCTATGCCGATCTGCCGGCGGACCTTGCGCGTGACTTTCCCAGCGCAGCTGATTTTTTCGCGGCAGTCGCCAGTGGCGAGATAACGATCACACCGGCCTATCGAGCATTTGCCCACGACGAGAATGAACCGGGCTATCAGATCCAGGCTATCGTCGGTGTCCCGAGCGCGGCGTACTCGGGCTCGCAGTACCCCGCGGAATTCCAAAACGATCTCTTCTTCGCCGACATCGCCGACGGCGAGGTGTTCGTCGTCGATGCAACCGACCGCGACATGGTGAAGTTCCTGTACAGCACCGAAGCGCTGCCGGTTGCGTTCAGTCAGGGATCCGACGGGTATGTCTACGTTGCGAACCTCACTGGCACTATCACCAGACTTCTCATCGAACCCAAGCCGGCGCCCTCGCCGTTGACCTTCAACCCGCACGGTAGCGCCAGCGTCACCGACGACGTCTACACCCTCACCGACGGAGACCAACAAACCGGCACCGCCATCTCAAACCAACGCATCGACGTCAACGACGACTTCACCATCACCTTCGAAATCAACCTCGGCACCAACGACAACGGCGCCGACGGAACCGCCATCGTGTTCCACAACGACCCCCTCGGCACCGAAGCCATCGGAACCATCGGCGGCGGACTCGCAATGGCCGGAATCGAAAACGGCCTCGCCATCGAATTCGACACCTACGACAACAACAACGACGGCACCCCCAGCCCCGACATCCCCGCCGACCACACCAACTTCCGCAGCACCGACGACACCTTCGCCACCACCCCCTACGCCCTACCCAACATCGAAGACGGCGCCTGGCACACCGTCACCGTCACCTGGAACGCCACCACCCAAACCCTGAGCTACACCTTCGACGACCAACCCACCGGAACACCACTGACCAGCGACATCACCACCGCATTCTTCGGCGGCTCCAACCTGGTCTACTTCGGCTTCACCGCCGCCACCGGCGGACTCAGCAACACCCAACAAATCCGCAACATCACCACCACCGCCACCCTCGAAAACCAACCACCCACCAACACACCCCCAACCGCAGTCCCCGACACCGCCAGCACAACAACAGACACCCCAGTCGTCATCGCCGTGCTCGACAACGACAGCGACCCCGACAGCGACACCCTGTTCGTCTCCGCCGTCTCAAACATCACCAACGGCACCGCAACAATCAACGGCGACAACACCATCACCTACACCCCCGACACAGGATTCACCGGCACCGGCGGATTCACCTACACCGTCTCCGACGGAACAGACCAAAGCACGGCCTCAGTCACCGTGACGGTGACAACCCCACCCACCGAATTCACCTTCAACCCGCACGGTAGCGCCAGCGTCACCGACGACGTCTACACCCTCACCGACGGAGACCAACAAACCGGCACCGCCATCTCAAACCAACGCATCGACGTCAACGACGACTTCACCATCACCTTCGAAATCAACCTCGGCACCAACGACAACGGCGCCGACGGAACCGCCATCGTGTTCCACAACGACCCCCTCGGCACCGAAGCCATCGGAACCATCGGCGGCGGACTCGCAATGGCCGGAATCGAAAACGGCCTCGCCATCGAATTCGACACCTACGACAACAACAACGACGGCACCCCCAGCCCCGACATCCCCGCCGACCACACCAACTTCCGCAGCACCGACGACACCTTCGCCACCACCCCCTACGCCCTACCCAACATCGAAGACGGCGCCTGGCACACCGTCACCGTCACCTGGAACGCCACCACCCAAACCCTGAGCTACACCTTCGACGACCAACCCACCGGAACACCACTGACCAGCGACATCACCACCGCATTCTTCGGCGGCTCCAACCTGGTCTACTTCGGCTTCACCGCCGCCACCGGCGGACTCAGCAACACCCAACAAATCCGCAACATCACCACCACCGCCACCCTCGAAAACCAACCACCCACCAACTTAAGGCGTCGCGATTGAGTCGAGCGGTGTAGTCCGCACACTCACATGTTCAGGCGCCGTAAACCGGTACCGCCGGGCGCGCCTTCGCGAGCAGGTCGGCGATGACGGGTCCGAGTTCAGCGGGGTCCCATTTGGCGCCCTTGTCAGTTTGCGGGCCGTGCGCCCAGCCCTCGGCTACGCGAATCTTGCCGCCTTCGACTTCGAACACTCGACCGGTCACGTCACGGGCCGCCGCGCTACTAAGCCACACCACCAGCGGCGAGACGTTCTCCGGTGCCATCGCATCGAAATCCGCGTCCTGGGTGGCCATCATGTCGGCGAACACCGTTTCGGTCATCCGTGTTCGCGCCGACGGCGCGATGGCATTGACGGTCACACCGTAACGCCTCATCTCCGCCGCAGCGACCAGCGTCAGCGCGGCAATGCCCGCCTTGGCGGCGCTGTAGTTGGCCTGCCCGACGCTGCCCTGTAGACCGGCGCCGGAACTGGTGTTGATGATGCGGGCGTCCACACTTTGACCTGCCTTGGATTGTGCTCGCCAGTAGGCCGCCGCGTGCTTCATGGTGGCGAAGTGTCCCTTGAGGTGAACGGCGGTAACGGCATCAAACTCGTCCTCGCTGGTGTTGGCCAACATCCGATCACGCACGATGCCGGCATTGTTGACCAGCACGTCGAGCCGGCCAAAGGCGTCCACAGCGGTCCGGATCAGCTTCGCGGCCTCGGTCCAGTCCGCGACGTTCGCTCCGCTGGCGACGGCTTCGCCTCCGGCATCGACAATTTCGTCGACCACCGACTGGGCTGCGCTGCCGCCTCCGGCGGGTGAGCCGTCGAGCCCGACCCCGATGTCATTGACCACGACGCGCGCTCCTGCGGCGGCGAATGCCAGGGCGTGTGCCCGTCCGATCCCACCACCGGCACCTGTAACGATGACCGCACGGGCGTCGAGCAGTGCCATGTTTGCCCCTAATCCACTCGCTCTTACTGTCCGATACCCGCTGTAGTGGTCGACAGATAGTGCGGCGGCTCGCCGCCGCCGTGAACCTCGAGTGAGGCGCCACTGATGTAGGACGCGACGTTTGATGCCAGAAAGGCGGCCGCCCAGCCGATGTCCTCGGGACGGGCGAACCTCCCCAGCGGCACACAGCGTGAGATCGCCGCCATCGACTCGGCGTCGCCGTAGAACAGTTCCGACTGTTCGGTCTCTACCATGCCGACCACGATCGAGTTCATCCGAACCTTCGGAGCCCACTCGACGGCCAACGTCTTGGTCATGTTGTCGATGCCGGCTTTGGCGGCTCCGTAGGCCACGGTGCCCGGGGTTGGCCGGGTGCCGCTCACGCTTCCGATGTTGACGATCGAGCCGCCGGCGGGCTGGCATTGCATGACGGAGTTGGCGTGGGTGGATACCGACAGCGCACCAAGGAGATTGAGCTCGATGATCTTTCTGCTGAAGTTGGCCGAGGCCTCAGCGGATGACACATGAGGTGAACCACCGGCGTTGTTGACGACGACATCGAGACGACCGTGGTCGGACACGATCGACTCCACAAGGACCTTGACCGCCGCGTCGTCGCGGATGTCGCAGGGACGGAACTCGTGGGGCGAGGCTTCGAACGGGCGCCGCGCACAGGTCACCACGGTGGCCCCTTGGGCCGCGAAGACAGTGCTGATTCCGGCCCCGACACCACGTACCCCACCGGTGACGAGCACGACGCGGCCGGCGAGGCCGAAATTGATGTGCTCGTCGGCGGGGTCGATCACTGTGCTAGCCTACCAAGCAAATGCTTGCTTAGGTAGTCGGTCCAGGAGACAGCTCGGGAGTTCGCATGGCCATTTCCACCACGAGTGTGGAACCAGGCATCGTCTCGGTCACCGTCGACTACCCGCCCGTCAACGCCATCCCTTCCCGTGGCTGGTTCGAACTCGCCGATGCGATCACCGCGGCCGGGCGTGACCTCACCACCCATGTGGTGGTCCTACGCGCCGACGGCCGTGGGTTCAACGCAGGCGTCGACATCAAGGAGATGCAGAACACCGAAGGCTTCACCGCACTGATCGACGCCAACCGCGGATGCTTCGAGGCGTTTCGCGCCGTATACGAATGCGCAGTGCCCGTTGTCGCAGCTGTCAACGGCCATTGCGTCGGCGGCGGTATCGGCCTGGTCGGCAATGCCGACGTCATCGTGGCTTCCGACGATGCCACGTTCGGCCTTCCCGAGGTCGAACGTGGCGCACTGGGCGCGGCGACCCATCTGTCTCGCCTTGTGCCCCAACACATGATGCGTCGACTGTTCTTCACCGCCGCCACCGTGGATGCCGACACATTGCACCACTACGGATCGGTGCACGAGGTAGTGCCACGTGCCGAGCTGGACGAGGCCGCGCTACGGGTGGCGCGTGACATCTCCGCCAAAGACACCCGAGTTATCCGGGCTGCCAAGGAGGCACTGAACTTCATCGACCTGCAAAAGGTGAATTCGAGCTACCGCATGGAGCAGGGCTTCACGTTCGAACTAAACCTGGCCGGGGTCTCCGATGAACACCGCGACGCGTTCGCAGGGACCGACAAAAGGACCACATGATTCGGCGGGTCGGGGCGAAGCGACCGGAGAAACGATGACAGACAAGAGAGCCACCCTCGATGAGGCGGTCACCGGAGTCGAAAGTGGTATGACGATCGGCATAGGCGGCTGGGGGTCACGGCGCAAACCGATGGCCTTCGTTCGGGCCCTGCTGCGCACCGACGTCACTGACCTGACCGTGGTCACCTACGGTGGCCCCGACCTCGGATTGCTGTGTTCGGCAGGCAAGGTCACCAAGGCGTACTACGGTTTCGTATCGCTAGATTCGTCGCCGTTCTACGATCCCTGGTTCGCCAAGGCCCGCACCACCGGCGCCCTCGAGGCTCGCGAGATGGACGAGGGCATGCTGCGGTGCGGCCTGCAGGCCGCAGCCCAACGCTTACCGTTCCTGCCGATCCGCGCCGGCCTGGGCAGCGATGTACGCGCGTTCTGGGGTGACGAGCTGGCGACAGTGCGCTCGCCCTACCCCACCGGCACCGGCTACGAGGAACTGATCGCAATGCCCGCACTGAACCTCGACGCCGCGTTCGTACACCTGAACCTCGGCGACGCGGCAGGTAACGGCGCCTACACCGGAATCGACCCATATTTCGACGACCTGTTCCTGATGGCCGCGACGAAGCGCTACCTGTCGGTCGAAAAAATGGTGAGCACCGAGGATTTGGTGAAGTCGGTCCCTCCCCAGGCGCTGCTGGTCAATCGGATGATGGTCGACACCGTGGTGGAAGCCCCCCGCGGAGCGCATTTCACCACCGCCGAACCGGACTACCCCCGAGACGAGAAATTCCAGCGGCACTACGCCCAGGCGGCCGAATCCGAGGAGACCTGGGCGCGGTTCGTCGCGACCTTTCTGTCCGGCAACGAGGACGAATACCAAACTGCGGTCCGGGTATTCACCCAGGAACAGCAGGAGGTTCCTCGGTGATCTCGGTAACCCGCGCCGAGGTGTGCGCCGTCGCCTGCGCGGAGTTGTTCCGCGATGCAGGAGAAATCATGATCAGCCCGATGACCACGATCGCATCGATCGGCGCCCGGCTGGCCAGGCTCACGTTCTCCCCGGACATCCTGCTCACCGACGGAGAGGCCCAACTCATCGCCGACACGCCGGCGATCGGCGCGACCGCGACCATCGAGGGCTGGATGCCGTTCGGCCGGGTGTTCGAGACGTTGACCTGGGGGCGCAGGCACGTCGTGATGGGCGCCAACCAGATAGACCGCTACGGCAATCAGAACCTGTCCGCGTTTGGTACGCCACAGCATCCGACACGCCAAATGTTCGGGGTGCGCGGCGCGCCCGGCAACACCATCAACCACGCGACCAGCTACTGGGTGGGCAACCACTCCAAGCGGGTATTCAGCGACTCCGTCGACGTGGTATGTGGGATCGGCTGGGACAAAATTGATCCCGAGAACCCCGCCTACCGATTCTTCGACGTCCATCGCGTCGTCACCAACCTCGGCGTATTCGACTTCAACGGCCCGGACCACCAGATGCGTGCGATGTCCCTGCACCCGGGCGTGACACCCGAGCAGGTCGCCGAGAACACCTCATTCCAGGTGCACGGGTTGACCGACGCCGACCCGACGCGGCTACCCACCGCAGACGAGCAGAAACTGTTACGCGAGGTCATCGATCCCAAGTCGCTGCGGGACAAGGAAGTCAAGGCGTGACCGAGCCAACCCCGCGGTTGCGCACCGCGCTGACCGAGCTGACCGGCGTCGAGCACCCGGTCATACAGACCGGGATGGGTTGGGTGGCCGGCGCGAGCCTCGTGTCGGCGACGTCCAGCGCGGGTGGGCTGGGGATCCTGGCCTCGGCGACCATGGCACTGGACGAACTCGAAGCGGCCGTCGCCAAGGTCAAGGCCGCTACCGACAAACCGTTCGGCATCAACATCCGTGCCGACGCCGGCGACGCCGACCAGCGCGCCGACCTCCTGATCAGCGAAGGAGTCAAAGTCGCCTCCTTCGCGCTGGCCCCCAAGCCCGACCTCATCGCCAAACTCAAAACGGCCGGTGTCGTGGTCATCCCCTCGGTGGGCCTGGCCAAACACGCCAAGAAGGTCGCCGCCTGGGGTGCCGACGCGGTCATCGTGCAGGGAGGCGAGGGCGGCGGCCACACCGGCCCGGTCGCCACCACGTTGTTGCTGCCATCGGTGCTCGACGCCGTCGCCGGAACCGGGATGCCGGTCGTCGCCGCGGGCGGGTTCTTCGACGGGCGTGGACTGGCCGCGGCGTTGTCCTATGGGGCTGCCGGGGTGGCGATGGGTACACGGTTTCTGCTGACCACAGACTCCACCGTCCCCGACGCCGTCAAGCAGCGCTATCTGCAGGCAGCTCTGGACGGCACCGTGGTATCGACCAAGGTCGACGGCATGCCGCACCGTGTGCTGCGCACCGGCCTGGTTGAGAAACTCGAGAACGGTTCGCCGTTACGCGGCCTGGCCGCCGCGGTGGGCAACGCGCAGAAGTTCAAGAAGATGACCGGCATGACGTGGCGGTCGATGATCGCCGACGGCATGGCGATGCGGCGCGGCAAAGACCTGGCGTGGTCGCAAGTCCTCATGGCGGCCAACACCCCGATGCTGCTCAAAGCTGGTTTGGTGGGCGGCGACCCCGATGCCGGGGTGCTGGCTTCGGGTCAGGTCGCCGGCATCCTCGATGATCTGCCGTCCTGCGCCGAGCTGATCCCCTCGATCGTCGCCGAGGCTGTCGAGCGGCTGAGATCTGCGGCGGCGCTCGCCACAGAATGACGGTTGCGCGAACAGACGCAAACTCGCACTATTCGACCGCGATTTGCACGAGTTTGCGTCTGCTCGCGGAAAACAGCTCGCGGAAAACAGTCAGAGCCGCTCGATGATGGTGACGTTGGCGGTGCCGCCACCCTCACACATCGTCTGCAGGCCGTAGCGCCCACCTGTGCGTTCCAGTGTGTTGAGCATGGTGGCGAACAGTTTCGCGCCGGTGGCCCCGAGCGGATGCCCGAGCGCGATCGCGCCGCCGTTGGGATTGACCTTCGCCGGGTCGGCGTGGGTCTCCCTAAGCCAGGCCTGCACCACCGGCGCGAACGCCTCGTTGATCTCCACGGTGTCGATGTCGTCGATCGTCAGCCCCGTCTTGTCGAGCGCGTAACGGGTCGCGGGGATCGGACCGGTCAGCATGAACACCGGATCCGCTCCGCGGGCACTGATGTGGTGGATCCGCGCGCGCGGCGTCAGCCCATGCGTACGCACCGCGCCCTCGGAGGCCAGCAGCACGGCGCTGGCGCCGTCAGAGATCTGGCTGGCCATGGCCGCGGTCAGTCGCCCACCGTCGACCAGAGTCTTGAGACCGGCCATCTTCGCCAGCGATGTGTCACGCGGGCCTTCGTCGGTGGCGAACCCGTCGACAGGGATGATCTCGCTTTCGAAGTGCCCGGCGCGGATGGCTGCCTGTGCGCGCTGGTGGCTGGTCAGCGCGAACTGCTCCATCTCTTCTCGCGAGATATCCCACTTCTCGGCGATCAACTCCGCGCCACGGAACTGAGAGATCTCCTGGTCGCCGTAGCGGTGCAGCCAACTCGTCGATTCGTTTGTCGGAGAGGTGAATCCGAATTGTTCACCGACGGTCATCGCCGAGCTGATCGGGATCTTGCTCATGTTCTGCATCCCGCCCGCGACGATGAGGTCCGCAGTGCCCGACATGATGGCCTGCGCGCCGAACGACACGGCCTGCTGGCTGGATCCGCACTGCCGGTCGACGGTAACCCCAGGGACCTCCTCGGGGTATCCGGCCGCCAACCAGGACAGCCGGGCGATATTGCCGGCCTGCGGGCCGATCGTATCCAGGCAGCCGGCGATGACGTCGTCGACCGCGCCCGGATCGACGTCGACCCGCTCGAAAAGTCCGCGCCAGCCCGCCGCACCGAGGTCGACGGGGTGCATGCCGGCCAGTGACCCGTTTCGCTTTCCCACCGCGGTCCGCACCGCGTCGATGACGTAGGCCTCTGAGGCGGGGGCCATTTCTACGCTCCTTCTGTCGAGGTGGCGGTGATACCACCAAGGACTATCGAAAGATATTGCAAACCAACCTGTTCAGCGTTAAGCGTCCCACCGGGCTGATACCAGCGCACCGACACCCAGGTGGTGTCGCGGATGAACCGGTACACCAGGTCGACGTCGATGTCGGGGCGGAAATACCCCTGCTCGACACCCTCAGTGAGCACGTCCACCCACATCTTGCGCTGTTGCTTGTTGCGCTCCTGAACGTAGGAGAACCGCGCCTGCGCCGACAGACGCTTGGCCTCGTCCTGGTAGATCACGACCTCGGCATGGCGGGTCTCGATTGCCTCGAACGATGCCATGAACAGCCCCTTGAGCCGCTCCACGGGATTCGGTTCGGTGGCCACAATCTGCTGATATCGGTCGAACAGCCAGTCCAGGAAGCCACGCAGCACCTCGTCGACCATCTGTTCCTTGGACGAAAAGTGGTGATAGAGGCTGCCCGACAGAATCCCGGCGGCGTCGGCGATGTCGCGTACCGTCGTTGCACGCAGCCCCCGCTCGGCGAACATCGTCGCCGCTAGCCGCAAAAGCTCATCACGTCTGGTGTTGGCCGGCGGATTGGGTGCCGCGGCAGGACGTTGCGGGGTCATGGATGCTGACTCGATACCGAGATCACTTCGCCGGTGAGGTAACTCGAGTAATCACTGGCCAGGAACGCGATGGTGGCTGCAACC
This sequence comes from uncultured Mycobacterium sp., assembly GCA_964562545.1. Classification (GTDB taxonomy): domain Bacteria; phylum Actinomycetota; class Actinomycetes; order Mycobacteriales; family Mycobacteriaceae; genus Mycobacterium. The sequence continues at coordinate 25,744 of CAZLTV010000040.1, forward strand.
TCCCACGGTTCGGCGGCGCGGCCGAAGGCTTCTCGTTCAGCAAGTCGCTCCAACAGTTCGGAGCTGCTGGCCTTCTCGAGGAATCTGTGCCGGGCGATGCTCGGTGACACGGCGTTGATCCGTACTCCGTAGTCGACGGCCTCGATGGCACTGCAGCGGGTCAACGCCATCACGCCGGCCTTGGCCGCCGCATAGTGTGACTGCGAATGCTGTGCGCGCCAACCCAGCACGCTGGCGTTGTTGACGATCACACCGCCGTGACCGGCGTCTCGGAAGTAGCGCAGCGCAGCGCGGGTAGCCCGCATGACCGACGTCAGTGTCACATTGAGCACCCTGTCCCATTCGTCGTCGGACATGTCCACCACCGGGGTCTGCCCGCCGAGCCCGGCGTTGTTGACCAGCACATCCAGCCGCCCCGCCCGCTCGACAGTCTGCGCGATCAGCGTGTCGACGGCTTCGGTCGACGTGACATCGCACACCACCGCGTCAACCCTGCCGAGACCTAGGCAAGCGAGCTCATCCCGGGTCTGCCCCAGCCGCCGCTCATGATAGTCGGAGATGACGACGTCGGCGCCTTCGGCCAGCGCGCGCCGGGCCGTCGTCGACCCTATTCCGGTGCCTGCCGCGGCGGTCACCAGCACCACTTTTCCGGTCAGCAGACCATGACCCTCGATTTCCTTCGGCGCGAGCGAAAGATTGGTCACGGTCGATTCTCCCGGGGTA
>CAZLTV010000041.1:0-25955 GCA_964562545.1 uncultured Mycobacterium sp.
CCGTCTTCGGTGCGCTCGATAAAGGCATCACGCTCTGCGTCGTTGCCGAAGTAGTGGGCTTTCGTCAGCAAGCCCTGCGGGCCGGTGAGAACGATGGTATCCATGGAAATCCTTTCGAGGGTTGGAATGGCGTTCAGGGGAGAGTTGGAAGACGACAATCGAGAGCGGTTACTCGGCTGCCCAGAGAGTTCCGTCATCGGTACCCTCGACCCAGGAGAGCTTGGCGTTCTGATAGTATGCCGTGACGTTGGTCAGCAGCTCCTCATCGGCAGTCGAGCCGCTCCCGGTTCGGCGATACACAAAGAAATCGAAGATGCCCTTGCCGTCGAGGAGGTGAGCTTCGCGGCGGAAGAGGGCAAAGTCTTCGGAATTGTCTTCGAGGTCCGTGTCATCCCACTGGGGAAATGGAAGAGAGGACACGGCGCACGCGTTCAATGACGGAATCGCGCCTTCATGCGCTGGCGACAGGCCGCGGCGGCTGCCCGGCCTGATGACGACGGGCTTTGCCTTGGCACTACGCTCAGCGCAGGATCGAATGACCCGGCAGTCTTCATGGCTAGGCCGAAAGGCCATCAGGCCGCCTGCTGCACTTCGAGCTGATCTCCGCCGCCGGCTCGCGCAGCGTCGACCCATAGCTGGATGTGCCGCTGGATCGAGCGCATCACCATCTCGTGATGCGGACGGTCGATCGACTGGCCGATGACTTCGGTGGCAATCGTCGCGCTGACCGCATTCAGGTCGACAGCGTCGATACCCAGGAGGTGCTTGAAGAGCGCTTCCGAGGGGAAGAGGAACTTGCCTTCCTCGGGCTCGATGACAATCGAGTCCTTGGCCATACGGGCAATGCTCTTCACCGGGGTCGGCAGGTTCTTCGAACTCGGCTTGATGGCGCGCAGCCGACCGATTTCCTTGCCGTCATTCAGCGACTTCGAGTGGCTGACATCGCGGCATTCAGGCAGGAACGGCTCGATAACCGCCCAGGGATTGATATTCCGCTCGGTTGCCGGCTCCTCGAAAGCGAAGGGCGCATCGAGCAGGGTGAAGACGACGTAGGCGCGCTTGCGCGAGGTCAGGCCGCCATAGTCGCGCGCGTCACCGATATGCTCGTGACGGGTGTATCCCCAGCGGCGAAGACGCAGGGATGCGACCTCATAGGCCGCGGAGCCGATCATGCCCGGGACATTCTCGAAAACGACCACCGGCGGCGCAACGCGCTCGACGATGTTGAGCAGGTCGATGATCATGTCGGCCGTCGACGTCGCATCCTCGAGGTGGCGCTCCTTGAGCACCTTGGCCTTGAGGTTCGAGTGGTCATCGCACTGGGGCGAGGCGTGGAAGACCATCGGGGGCTTCTTCGCCATGGTCTCGCCGATGACGTCGAGGACACTGGTGGTCACGTCCTCGTTGAACAGGGCATAGAGCGGGCCGGAATTGGCGAGGGCGGTCATAGCGCCCGTTTCGGTCAGGTCGGTCTTGTCGCGTGCTTCCTGAGGACGCCATTCGAGGACCGCTGAGACGGAGAAGCCCGTCTGGCGCATGGAATGGAGGTCGACGCCCGAGGTGAGGGCAGCGAACACGCTGTTCGGCTCGGCGCGGTGAGCATTGCTCATCGCCTTCTCCGCAATCGTGAAGATCGGGGTGATGGTTACGCGATGGTTCTCGAAACGGACATGCACGCGGGTGCAGCCTTTCGGGAAGGATTCATCGATCAGCTTCTGCGATGAGACCTCGACCACATTTTCAAACGGGTTGTTCTTCCGGCGCTTATACGTCCGACCGTAGACCTTTTTGACGACGGGTGCGGCGAAAAGATCGGTCACGCGCTCCACGGTGATACCCTTGCCGGGGCCCAGGCTGCGTTCGACCACGGGATTGCCCTTCTCGAAGCCGAAGAGCGCGAGAAGATTGGACGATACAGTGATGATGCGCCGGCCACCCTTGTGGCGGAACGCAAGCTGCTTCGTAGCGATTTCAGGCACGTTGACGCGCACGAGGACTTCTTCCGCCATGCGGTTTCCTTTCTGCTAACTGATTATGGACTGAGATTCAGTCAGTCCTCTTCAGGGTCATCCTGAAGGAGGCTGCCGCCGTGTACGGAGCATGTCCCGAGGTAGATCGGTCCGTCAGCATCCTGAGAAACGGGCGATGTGTGGTCGAAATCCAGACGACGACCGCAATGCCCGCACTCGGGCGGCTGGTCGCCCATCAACGTAATGGGTGTCCCCGAGAGATGATCGGGTATGCCGTTGCTCTGGGCTGAGAGGGCACTCATGCTGGGGTCTCCATCTGGAAGAAATGCTCGTGAATGGTGCCGGCCGCAAGGATACGGCGCGGGCTACTGCGACGATGTCGGTCGAAAGCGTGGCCGGTCAATTTCATATTTATCCATTGCTCGCGAAGCGTGCCGCAAGCAGTGAGACGGCAGAGGTTGAGGGTCGCCGCAGGCGAGGAGAAAAGCAGAGGTCTACGAAGGACCGCCGACGACAGCAGCCGTAATGAGGCTGCGTCGACGCAGGGAGCTTTGCTCCTCGTATTCCTCGATGCTCTCGTTCGTGATGCCCAAACGGGCAGCAACCACAGGATGCTTATCCAGCAGCCATGCGTGGTCGTCCGGCTCAATGTAGTCGAGGCCGAACCAATCGGCCGGATCTAGATGAGTGCCGTGGAGTTTATTCAGGTCGACTTCGGCCTGGCGACACTCGGGATGGTAGGTGGCAAAGCCAAACTCACCATCGACCTTACCGGCCCAGCTCACCGCGGAATTTCCAACTTCAACCGTTTTGGAGCAAGCAGCGCATGGGCGCGCTTTGCGGACAACTTTGACGGTAAGTTCGGTGACGAATTCCACGGTTTAGAGCTCGAGCCTATGAGTTGGTGTGAAGCTGTTCAAACAGCGCGACGAACCATCGGCTCGTTGACCGCGCTGTTGAGGCGCGATTGTTGCTCGGCGATACGTTCGTCGCGCTTCTGGTTCTCGGAGCTGGCCATCTCCTGGATGTTTTTCCGGGCAGCGAAGAGGACCTGTGCTTCATAGACGAACCATCCGATAACACCGAAGGTCGTGAGACCGAGAATGAGGATCGAGATGATCGAAGGTGCGTTTTCCATGGTATTCCCCTTGGTTTGCCCGGGTCGATTTTGCTTGTGGGAAAATTTTACAGGTCGCCAAAATCTTCCACAATAGATGACCTGAAAATCTTTTTAGTCAGGAAATTCATCATAGAGGGTTCCCGCAAGAAAGCGCGGGCTCTTGCAAATCTCGATCGTTAATATCGTCTGACAGGATGGCTAGGATGGTGTGGTGAGAGACTGACTCTGTAGGATCCATATCGCCATCCTCAATCATCCTGCGGGCAATGGCGTAGGCCCGGTCGATGCGCAGGTCGATTCCGCTCTTCGGCTGGCCCGGGGTGTCAGGCAACGCCAGCTGGGGTTGCATCGGCTTGGGATTAGGCGAAGCCATCCGTCGGACCTGACCAAGGTACCAATCCTCCATCACTTCGCTGACAAATGCGTTTGTCTTGCTGAAGGATGGATCCTCGCGCCGGCGGTCGTTGGCGAGCTTGCGGGCACGAACGCCATATGCCTGGCTGTCGATCGAGTAGACCCGGCCGTCGAGTTCGGCGACAGCCTCGGCGCCGTCGCTCTTGAGGCCGAAGAGGTGAAGCCGCAGACCAGCCGGGAGGCGGGCATGCAGAGCCTCGACGATTGCGACGATGCCATCAGGGCCAGCCGTTTTGCGGCGGCACATGGATCCCACACCGATGACACGTTCTTCGCCGACCATCGGTTCGATTGCATCGAAGCAGCGAAGATAGTCGTCGACGCTGCTGCCCTGGATAACAGGCATCAGGCGGTCTCCGATGCCCGCGTCATTTGCGAGCATCTGGCAGGTGTAGTTCAGCGCGATGGTGCGGGAGATCCGCTCCTGAACTTGGTTGTTGTCGTGGGCGATCTCGGCTTCGACGCAGTAGTCGAGACTGGCGAAGCGGGTGAAGGGGAACTTCGTGCAAAGGCCAAAGATGTAATTCTCGGGCGACCACGGATAGTTGCCCTCAGTCGACATCATCGAGAAGCCGGCGCTGTCGAGCCAGAGCTCGGGCAGAGCGTGGGCATTGGGAAGCGAATTGAGGTTCCAGCCGCCCCAGCGACGCATGCGACTTTTGCGGCCGTGCTCGAGTGGTCCGGTGTTGCCGCGGGCGCGGTGCTCTGCCCACTGAGCGCGGCTATATTCGGTGCCTTTGGGAGCGGCGCCTTCGTCGATCCAGCGCGAGAAGGCATTTGCGCTGACCAGGACAGGAGCCTGCAGGGCGATGGCCTTGTCGAGGAGAGGCCCCTTCGAAAGATAGGGCAACCCAAGAACAACCTTGGTGGTCATGTGATTTCCTTCATCAGCAATGCGCCGAGATGCAGATGATGGTCATGCGAATTTCCAGGGCGGGAGCGAACTCCCACCCTGCTGGGAGGTCAGTCGTCTTCGGCTTCATCACCTTTGCCGAGAAAGCCATCTTCCTCGGCGAGTTCTTTGATGATGACGTAGGCCTCGCTGTTGAGCCGCTCTTCCAGGGTTCCGGCGAGCGAGACGAAGCAAGCTTCCGGGTCTTCGACTTGCTCAGGCATGCTGGCTGGACCGAACGTGAGAACGATGCTGCGATCGCCTTCTTCCGCTGCGGGATTCACGGTTGCAGGCTTGCCATCAGCCAGCTGCATATCGTGATCGTAGTGGTTCGATTTCCCGTAATCATCGTCTCCGACTTCGTCGACGAGATAGCCGGTGGTCTCTTCTGCGTGCTCATAGGAAAGAGCAAGGGGCAGAGTGGCAAAGCGGCTAGTCGCCTGAAGCTCGTCCTCTTGAAGTGTGGGATTGGCGCTCCAATCGCGGAGCGGGTAATTCTGGGCGAGGAACTCGTCGGCCTTGAGCATCGCGTCCTTTTGATCGGTGGCTTTGACAGCCACCTTCACTCGGACGACATCGTAGCGATGGACGAAGTAGGGCTTGAGAGCCGGTTCATCGGCGCTCGAGTCTTGGGCCAGCTCCTCGATCTCTTCGCCGCCGACGTCGATGGCGTCTGCGATGCCGCGAGCAATGAGGGCCGCAGGCACGCTGACCCGCGAGCCATCGGCGCGCGCGATCTCGACCTTGTCGCCAGCCGGGCCGCCAAGCGCGTAGTCACCGAAGGTAGTGGCGAAGCCAGCGGGCAGTTCAGTCTCCTGAACATAGAAGCAACTCGGGACTTTCCCGTCGAGAAATGCTTCGAGTGCCTTGTCGCCTAGGCTTTCGTCGAATTGGATGCCGTATGTGCTGGCAACGTCTTCGAGGGCATCGCGATAGGAGAGGTGGAGGTTCGAGGAGGTCTCCTCGGGCGCATTGTAGATGAGCGTGTAGAGCTTCATGGGAGGCCTTTCGGGGGAGGGATCAGTCTTCGTCGGAGCCAGCCGGAAAGAAGGCGTAGGTCGAGCCGGTAGCCTCACCGAGGTCATCGCCGTCGTCCTGTTCGTAGAGGTCGACAGCGATGCCTTCGTCTTCGTGCTTTATCTTGATCGACACGCCCTTCACGCCGATCCAGAGGTTGTCCTGCGAGCGGCTGTTCCATTCGAGGTCAGGTGTTCCGCTGGTCTGGACGAGAACGGCATTATCGACTGCGGTCATCGGCAGCAGAAGACAGACATCGTTGATGGAGTCGCGATTGACTTGCTCATCGGGGCTGACGGGTTCGAGATCGAGGAACATCTTGATCGCGTTCTCATAGCCGGTGGCGAGGAACGTCATCATGTCGTTGTCTGCGCCATAACGGATCAGATACTCGCCAGCGCGCTCGTCGGCCGAGATGGCAGGCTCCAGATCTTCCTCTTCCTCTTGGGGAGGGAAGTACTCGGCCCAGGCGTTGGCGATATCTCTATCGATCGACTCGCTGCTCGGACGCGGAACGGCGTCCTTGCCGATCGGGATCCACATGAAGTGACAGGAGCCGCACTTCTTGGCGTCGTTGTCGCCAACCCGAATGTCGTAGCTACCTTCTGCGGAGCAATTCGGGCAGATCGTGCCGCCGGTGTCGGTGAATTCGCGGATGACGTCGATCTCTTCCTCGAAGAAAGAGCCGAACGTCTTGTGCTCACCGATGCGCTCGGCTTCCCAGTCGTTGTCGTCCATCACCTGGATGCCGGCAAGGGCGATGGCCTGCTCGCGAGTGTAGGCCTGAACGATGGCGCAATAGGTGCCAGCCTCGTCGCTTTCGGTGTAAACGCCTTCGAAGGTCCAGGTAAGGAGCTTCGGAGCTTCAGCAAGTTCGGTGGCCTGGGGCACAGCGTCGGTCATCGAGGAATTTCCTTTCAGTAGGGGCATCGCGCGCAAAGTCGCAGCCCAACGTCTGAAGGACGCTGGAGACAGGCGCGATTAGCGCCTTGGCGACAGAGGCAGGGAAGTGTTGGGGTGGATCAGCCAGCTTTAGCCAGCTGGACCTCCAGAGCAGACTGGTTCTCATTCTCGGCCCGGCGGGCAGAGAAGTAGCGCTGTAAGCGCCATTCAGGGATGGCATGGCCATGAGGAACGCGGAAGCGGTGCGAGCGAGCCTCGTCTTTCCAGGGCGTGCCTTCGGCATGGCAGATGGAGCTCATATCGAGGGAGCTGAGGCTGCCGTAGGCTGCCAGAACCTTCGAGATGATGTCGCGCGCGTATTCGTCGCTCTCCGGGACGATCGGAATGTCGAGGCCGCCGGTGATCGGCTGGGCCATAGTGACAGGCTCCCGGCGCATGTGCCGCAGGTCATTGTAGAGCGAGGCGTAGATGGGGCCATAGCGCCACACCTGAGGATGCTCACCGACAATCGACTTTCCGAAGGCAAGCGACCAGCCGTGGACAGCGTAGACGGCCTTGTTGAGCCACATGGCATCGAAGCCCGGACGCATGCTGATGATAGTGTTGGCGATAGCGAGAGGAGAGTACATGAGGTGTCCCGAGAATGAGGGGTGATTAGGCAGCAGCGGCGATGGGGCGCTGGGGCTCGCCGTAGATCCACTTGATCATATCGACGGGCACACTGTTGAGGACGAGGTGCTTCACATCGGCGTCGATGATGACGCGATTGCGGACGGTGTCCTCGTCCTGCACGTTCATGCGCAGCTCGAGCGCAACGGCGCCGGGCTTGTCGATGGCGACGAAGACGAGGCCCGCATGGCCGGGGAAACGATCGACGTGGTTCTCGTCAACGACGATGCCGCCGCGGCCGAGGTCTATGGCGACATTCATGTCGATCGTCATGATGCCCTCGTAAGAGGTGCCAGTCATGTCGTGAGCGCGATGAACGAGGCGAGCTTTCTCATTGCCACCAGCGTCGCGCGAATATTTGAGTGCGAGAGTGTTCATGGGAGGTCTCCGGGGTTCAGGCGGCGGCGCGCTGTTCGCTGTCGATGACGAAGATGTCTTCGAAAAGGCCCTCCGCGATCTTGATGAACTTGGGCCGCTCGTCCTCCATGTGGAGGGCCCAGAGGGCTGAAGGCGGCTTGTCCCAGATGTCGGCGGAGAAGCCGGAGCGGATCCAGATCGATCGGGCAAGCTTCTCAACGGCCTGCTCTCGCGTGAGAGCTGAGAATTCGGTCGAGATGCGCAGCGCGGCTGGAGCAGGGGCCATCGCGTGTGCCGCGGCGTCCTCCATGGCGACGATGTCGTGGGCGCGCTCTAAAACGGTGTCATGAATCTCCCGCGTGAGCTGGCGAGGAAGGGGGAGGGGACCGGTCTGCTCGCCAGTACGGGCAGTGTGGTTGGCAGCGGCATCGACTTTGTCGTTGAGCGTGCCCTTATTTTGGTGAGCCTTCACCCATTCGACGCGGAGCGGGCAGGAAATGCGGCTTTTGGCAGCATCGATCTGTTCCCAGAGCTGGGCGTGGGCGAGGCCGCCTTTCTTGGTCCAGCCCTTGGCCTTCCAATTCTGCATCCATTCGTTGAAGCCCTTGACGACGTACTGGGCGTCACACTGGATGAGGACGTTTGCAGCGCGGTCCTGGCCGTCGATGCACTCGGCGACATAGATGAGCGCCTCAAGGAGGCCGCGAACTTCCATTTCGCCGACAGTGGTGTCTTCCACGAAGAACGACTGGATCGAAATGCTGTCGTCGATTTCGACAGCGAAAGCGTAAGCGCCGGGCCCGGGGTTCCCGATGCACGAGCCATCCGTAGCGATGGTGATCATCGTTTTTCCTTCCTCATCAAGATTTCACAGGTTCACTGATGAAACCGTGAGAAGATGCGCGGCTTCGGTCAGGCGCGCATGGAATCAGGAAGGCGATCCGGACCGTAAAGGTATGGGTCCTTATGTCTGGTCGCTGCATAGACCGGGAGATCGAGGGGCTTGCCGCGGTCACAGGTCATTCCAGGATAGGTCGAATATGTGAGGCGGATTATATCGGAGAGACGCATTCCAGAGGTGCGTCGGATTACGCGGTCGAGGGCTTCACAATCTTGAAGGTTCAGGTCGGCTGGCTTGCGGCCGAGCATCTGATCCACCTTATTGCGGATGCTGAGCTGAGGGAAGTAGGGGATATCGTCTGCCGTGGGTGAAGGGCTGAAGCTCCACTCCAGATCGGTGATCTGCTCACCTTGAAGGAGGCAAGACTCCCAGTCTGCCAAGAATAGCAGGCACCGGAACTGAACGTCAGGAGCGCGGCGAAGCGCTCCGACGTGAGCGAGGTAGTGCATTGCCATAGGCGTCTTGCTCAAGTTCTATCCTCCTTGGAAGGCCGATCCGTCGCTGGCGGCAGCGAAGCCGGCGACGAGCATTTCAATCAGTTCGGGAAAGGTGCGAGGAAGGCTGGTGGCCTTCCTGCGGTGAAATGGGTTGATCGCGTGATCCGCGAAGCAATTCTCGACCGATCGCAGCGGCTTTGAAGCTTTGTGCCAGCTGATCATCGAGGGGCCTGGATCGGCGGCATCGAAGTCGATCATTGCGCTAAGACCATCGGAAGAAATGACCGTGGTGAAGTCCCGGGATGAGAAGTCAGTCCGATCGAAGTCTACCTCGTACGGCGAAAGAGCGTCCTGGATGTCTTCCAGCAGCTGTTTGCGTTCGGCTTTGGTGCTGCAGGAGGTCACCGAAGTGACCTCCTGTGGAAGCGAAAGGGGCAGAGTGGCCATCTCAGCGCGCTCCCATCGTGGTGCGCGCGTAGAGGCGAAGGTCGAACTCGCTGAGGGCTTCGAGGACAATGGGCTCGACCTGAGCCCAGTCGAGGCCGCCATTGCCGCAGCCGGGCGCGGTCATGGCAATGGTGCGGATGCCGGCTTCGCGTGCCTGACGGGCCAACTCGGCAACGCCGGTGTGGACCCAGTCCATGCGCGAAGGTTGGCGCCAGTGGTCCTTGGTCGCGAGACCGGCCCACTTGCGGCCATCCGGAAGGTCGAACAGGCGGCATCCGCCCGCCTTCAGGACGTTGTCGCGGCATTCGGCCTGGTAGGCCTGCATGATCGAGGGCCAACGGTTCTTGAAGGCGAGGGCAACGCCCTTGCCCATGACGCCAACGCAGTTGACGGTGTTCACGAGAAGCTCAGCCTCATCCTCGGTGATATCACCGTCAACGTAAGTGACCGAGCCACCAGCGTCGTTAGCGGCGGCCGGAGCGGAAGTGTCCGACATCACGATGCCGAGGACGCGCAGGATCTCTGCGCGCACATCGGCGTCGTGGAGGTTCAGGACCGGAATGCCGAGGCTGTCAGCGACGCGAATGGCCTGACCGGTGCCGCCGGTGTCCTGGCCGTCCTTGGTCCAGCAGATCACGAAGCGTGCGGGAGTGTCGAGCTTCGGACCAAGGACCTGTCCCATGTTGCGCGAGTGCATCTTGCGCATGCCCTGGGACAGCGAGGCCCAAGCCGGATGGTGCTCGGCCGCGAGCGCTTCGGCCTTGGACAGATATTCGCCAGCGAGAATGAGCTGCGGTGCTGGAGGGAACCGATAGCCGCGAGCGTGTTCGAACATGCGGATCTGGAGAAAGCGCTTCGCGTCGTACTTCGAGTGCGGGTTCTGCCCGAAGCCTTTCCAGGGAGCGAAGACTTCCCGGAGGCTGTTGCGCGAAGTGCCGAGCTCGAACGCAGTGTCAGCGCCACCAGCGAAGCCGGAACGGAAGGTGAAGCCGCGGGCCTCGAGAGCGAAGGCGATCTCGGTCATCGCGGCGAGAATATAGTCCGGCGTTTCGCGCGAGCCGATGCCAGCATAGGCGGCGTAGCCGTCCTGCGAAGCGAGGAGATCAGCGATGAGACGGATGTCGAAGCGCGGGCGGAGCGGCTTGCCGCGACGCGAGGCAGGCGCGGCGGCGCGCGACGCCTGGCGGCCACCCCCGAAATCCTGAGCCGAAGTGCGAGCCGAAGGTTGAGCCGTGGTGCGTGCGAAGGGCATGGGGGTTTTCCTCATCTGGTTATCGTCGCAGACCCAGATGAAACCCTGGATTGCTTTAGACCTTCTCAGCTCATTGGTGGAACGCGCATACAAAGTTCCAGCGATGGCTATTAGTCTGGGCGACTCCGAGGAAAGATGAAAGCCCTGTTTAGGATATTTTTAACCCGCCACTATGCTGCAAGCGGCAGGGGCCCTGAAACTTCCTCAACGAGATTGCGCGCTTCGAGCACTTTCCCTTCGGGAGAGATCAGAGCGAGGCCAGCCGAGCGAGCAGCAAAGTGCTTTTGGAGAGCCCGTTCGAGTTCCTTGTAGATATATTCGGCTTCGCCGTAGATCGGGGTCGCCATCGAAGCCGAGCGATCTTCCCTGGCGCGGTCGCACAGGGAATGGATCATGGAGGAGAGCTTGCTCGCCTTCGGAGCAGGGTAGGGCATCGCGCCGCTCTGGACGAAGACGACGTACTCATCGCGCTGACGTGCGGACGCGAGCGCGGGTTGCAGAGCTGAGAGGATGAGACAGGTCATGGGCATTCCTTTCAGAAAGCGAGGGTGAGCTGGCCAGCCCTCTGGGCGGCCTGTTGTGCAGTGACGGGGATTCCCACGACACACGCGAAAGTGCGCAGGTAATTTTTGCGACCACGGCCTTTGACGATCCGCGGAGCAAAACTGATGAGCAGGCGGCCTCCGCCGTTCATCAGAAGGTCGGAGGCCCGATTGACGAGATCGGGATCCTCGGGAGTGTTCTCGACGACTGCATCGTGGAAGCGAACCTCGCCGGTGCCGGAGGTTAAGCGGGCGCGGAAGCGAAGCGTGTCACCCGCAATTTTGATGAGACCCTGAGGTTCGACAGCGAAATTATAGGGCCTGCTGGCAGCTGGTTTGCGGGCAGCAGGGGCCAGCCGCGTAGCGCGCTGAGCGTTCATTTCATCCTCCTGAGCAGTTCACCCGGTCAGGAAAATGTGTTGCTGCGCATCTCCTTCAGGAGGTCGTTGACGACCTTCTCATCGCCTCCGATTTGCATGATGAGCCGATAGCTTCCCTGATACGGAAAGATCTCCGGATCATAGCCGAAGAGTGCGGGCGTGGCCTTGATGGCTTCAGCCTCTTCCAAGGTCATGTCCTGGCGCGTGCGGTAGGAACCCGAGGTGGTAATAATAACGGGGATCCGATCAGGCGGCTTGAGCGATGGGAGCGGGGAAGGGGAGCTTCTCCGCATCGGGAATGACGTTGGTGAGCCAGCAGGCGCGGATATACATCTCGTGATTGCGCTGGCGCAGAACGGCGTCGTATCCGTCGGACTTGGCATCGAGCCCCTTGAGGCGCTCCAGCCGCTCGATCTCGGCGTTGACGTAGCATTCCATGAGAATGCCGCCGATCGCCGGGCCGACACCGGTGCCCGGCTTGTCACGCGCTTCGCAGGAGGCGCAGGGCGTCGCGTGGTGCGCCGCGAAGAACTGGCGGCGGGTCATCGTGATCATGGTCGCAATCCTTGAGGCTTAGGCGAGGACCGGCTCGGCGGGCGCGAGAGAAGGCATCTCGGGCATCACCGCCGCAGGCTCGATGAGGTTCAAAGTCTGGGCGCGGACCCTCATCACGGCTGGGCTGACCGCAAATCGGGCAGCCAGGACATCGACCTTCACAGGGACTTCGTCCTCCGAGAGGCCCCGCCAGAGCTTGCGAATGGTGGCGGCTGGCATCAGCATCTGGATGGCGAGACGGTTGCAGAGCCGTTCGGCATCAGTCCGGAGCGGGCTGTATTCTGCCAGGGCGGTAGGAAGGTCGCCCCAGAGATTGAAGGCGTAGCGGCTACATCCGCGGCTGGTGTGGAATTTGTCGCGATAAAGCAGGAATGCTGCGAGAGCATGGGCGGAGATCATGCGCTTGCGCTGTTCAGTCTCGTTTCGATTGACGAGGACGGTGAACTCTCGGCCAACATGCTGGAGCCAGCCGGAGACTGCGTTTTCCACCGGCAGCTCGAAATACCTGATCTCGAGATCCTCGAAGAGGGTGGGGAAATGAGCGGGCGGCTGACGCATGTGGCGCATGACCACAGACAGGTCGGTTTCCATGTAATACTCCTTGGGCTCAGACGATCGTGACGACGTCCGGCTGACATTTGACAGGCTGGAGAATGGCGCAGGAGCCGTCGCCGAGCATCAGGGTGACGGCTCCCGTCTTTGTATCACTGGCGATCAGCTCGATCTGATGTTCAGCGATGGCACCGATGTCACCGTAGAGGTGAAACTCGCCTTGAGGCGTGAGAACGCTTTTCACCGATGCGGCAGGGACAAAGGCAACGACGCCGTTCATCGTCACGACGAGTGCGTCGATGAGCCCCATCTCCATCTGCCAATGCAGAAGACCGAATTCGGTCGGGAGGTGGGGCTGTGTGCTGGTGGTGTCCATTTTCTTCCCTTGTGGATTTGCGCCTCAGATGCCCAAGACCACTTGGAGAAGAACGGCGGACCGATCGGCTAAGCGTAATTCTCCTCTGGCGAGTCATCGTCGTCGTCATTCGCTGGGTTGGCAGCTTTCTGCTTTGGCCGCGGAGCGCCGAGGGCTTTGATCGTGCCGCCATCGAATTGAACCGCGAGCTCGACGGGCTCGCCCGGCACGAGAAGATCGCGAACTTTCTCGACTGACTGTCCAAATGCCATAACCGTGCGCCGCTGCGCCGGCTGGCCATCGCGGAGAAATTCCGCATCGGGGCTAATGAGATAGTCGGCCCCGTTTTTGGAGACCTTGGTTGCGACTGAAGTGGCGGTGATCGTAGCGACGAAGACCGGAGTGAAGCGGCGGGCGGTAGGCGTTTTCAAGATATGCGTCCCTTCTTTTTCATCCTCGAATGAGGGGTCACATCCCAAAGATGATGAGGACTGCTGGTCACGGACAATGTCCTGACCATTCGCGAAGGCGAAACAATCGCCATAGGCGAACCAAAGAGTGCAACCTCTAGCCAAGGCAAAACCGATCTTGATCTGAACCAGGGTGGCCTATGACCCGAGCTCAGCGACCGGTCCCCCTAGAGGCCTTCTGTGCCCTGTCGTTGCCGCCATGACCTAGCCTCCCTTCAAGACATGCCTTCAGAGCGCTTCCAAAGTTCTCCACTTCTCGGGCTAAACATTGGCTAGGAGCTTTGCGCGCTTTCCTGAGCCGTGAGCAAAGAAAAAGCCCCGCCGGATCTCCGGCGGGGCTCTTGGTTGCTTGAGCAACTCTTATGTTCAGGCAGCGATGTCGCTCGCTTCGTCGTTAGCGGCACTGATCCGCAAGGGCTCCCTGTCGCCGGAGACGACATCCTTGTCGACGATGACCTTCTCGATACCCTGCATTTCAGGCAGGTCGTACATCGACTTGAGGAGAAGGTCTTCAAGGGTTGCGCGCAGTCCGCGGGCCCCCGTTTTCCGCTCGATCGCGAGCTTGGCGATTTCTCGCACGGCACTCTCGTCGATATCGAGTGCAACGCCGGACATGTCGAAGAGCGTCTGGTACTGGCGGACCAGAGCATTCTTCGGCTTAGTGAGGATGTCCATGAGCATGTCCTCATCGAGATCCTGAAGGGTCGCAATGACCGGAAGTCGACCGATGAACTCGGGGATGAGGCCGAAGCGAACGAGGTCGTCCTGCGTCTTCTTGGCGAAGAGATCGCCGGTCTTCTTCTGAGTGTCGCTCCGAATGGGCGAGCCGAAACCGATCGAGCGGGTTTCGAGGCGGCTTTCGATGATCTTGTCGAGGCCGGCGAATGCACCGCCGCAAATGAACAGAATGTTGGAGGTGTCCACGGCAATGGTCTGTTCTTGGGGGTTTTTGCGGCCGACCTGGCCGCGTACATTGGCGACAGTGCCCTCGATGATCTTCAGCAGGGCCTGCTGGACGCCTTCGCCCGAGACATCGCGTGTGATGGAAGGGCCGTCACCCTTGCGGGTAATCTTGTCGATCTCATCAATGTAGATGATGCCGCGCTGGGCTTTCTCGACGTCACCGTCGGCCGCCTGGAGGAGCTTGGTGACGATCGAGTCCACGTCCTCGCCGACGTAGCCGGATTCGGTGAGCGTTGTCGCGTCGGTGATGGTGAAGGGGACATCGAGGGCCTTGGCGAGGGCGCTGGCGATCAGCGTCTTGCCGGTGCCGGTGGGACCGATGAGAAGGATGTTCGACTTCTGCAGCTCGACCTCGCTGTTCTGCTTGGCGTGGTTCAACCGCTTGTAGTGGTTGTGGACCGCGACTGAGAGGACGATCTTGGCATGTTCCTGGCCGATGACGTATTCGTCGAGGAACTCGCGAATTTCGCGCGGCGACGGCATCTCGCCATTGGCTGCGATGCAACCCTTCTCGATCTTCTCGAGGATCTGGTCATGAGCAAGTTCGATGCATTCATCGCAGATGAATACGTTGGGCCCTGCAACGAGCTGCTTCACTTCGTCCTGGTTGAGGCCGCAGAACGAACAGTGCAGCTTCTTTGATTTGGCGCCTTGCTCGGACATAAAAATCGCTTTCCTTCCAATTTGAGTTGGCCCTCAAGGGCCGAAAATATTGACTTTGTCAGGAGGGCTTAGACCTCCTCTTCGGATCTCGCTGATGGAGTAGTGAGACCTTGATACCGTAGGTGGGTTATGAGGAAGTTTCGAACTCGACATTTCCTGAGGGAGATACGATGCCCCTCTTTGCCAGCTCGGCAAAATTGCCTTCGATCTTTGGCTCAGCGTCGGGATCTACGAACTCCCAGCCATTCTCTGCGTCGCGATCAGCGTTTCGAATTGCAAAGCTAGGGCAATGGAAGATGGTGGCCAACCCTTTGGGCTCCAAGACCCAGTAAACCGATAGACTGGAGCCGGCAGAGTGATAGGCATGGACCTTCACTGCGTCATCGGGCTTCAGGGAGCGCTTCCCAAGGAGAGCAGAAAGGATCAAGGGGTCCATCTTCGTGATGGGCTTCCAGTCTCCCTCGAGGTTGAATTCCCAAGCAGGACTCTCGGATCCTGCTGAGAAAGTGGTCTGGCAGAGAAGGCAACCGAGGGCCTGCGGCTGGTTACGAGCTAGGGCTGCTAGCTCTGGCCCTTTCAGGGTGATGGAACACCCTTCCGCTGCGAAGCGCCGGGCTAGCAGGCCTAACAATGTGCCGGGATGTTGCGAAGCGATCATATGAAGCTTGGCAGCATCGATTTCAAATCGCATTAATTTTCCTCATCTCAAACGCATGCGAGAGAGTTCGCGAGGGAATATATGGATCAGACAATTATTCTACAATCAGGGCTTCCAGAAGGTTCCTAGGCCCTCTAGGATAATGGCGAAGAATCCTGGGGAGCTTCCATGAATTCCACTCGAATGATACTCGCAGCATTGTTGGCGGGCGCAGCGTCTCCGGCAATTGCGCAGGATACTCCTGCGTTCCGAGTTCCGCTGCAGGGACAGGCCTCGACGCCGACCGCTACTGCCACGATGAGCTGGGTCGAGGATCTTTCGTCCTGCTCGACGACTTGCGGCACGGGCACGCGCACAAAGTCGTATCAGTGCCAAGATGTCACGCAGTTCGACTTCACCGCTGGAAATTTCGGGCCTGCTGAGCCTGAGGCTCAATGCGTTTCGGAGGTGGGGCCGAAGCCGTCCAGCCAGACGATGTCGTGCACCGTTTACAGCGGATGCAATTACGACTGGGTGAAGCCGGCTGAAGTTGTCACGCCAATCGCGATCAACCCATTCCCGGTGGGCCGAGCAGGCTGCGGGCAGGTGCGGCGAGAATTCACGCCCTATTGCGAGCGCAGCGATGGGACGCAGCTGGCAGCGGGCGATCACGCGTTCTGCTCGAACGATCTTCCAGACTACAATGATGTCGCAGCCGGTTCGCCTGGCGCCCTCGGATACGACAACACCGGCATTGAAACTGCCGCGTGTAATGTTTCTGATCATCATTGGGATATCGGGGCTTGGGGGCCATCGTCATCCACCTGCTCGACGACGTCGTTCAAAACGCGGCCAGTGACGTGTACGCGAAACTTCGATGGTTCGACGCAAGCCGATGGCGAGTGCTCAACTCCCAAGCCTGCCACGACGAAGACGGAGCCTGACTACAGCACCTGCTCCTACTCGGCTGCATTCAGCCCTTGGGGTGCATGGGACAGCAATTGCTCGACCACTGCAGAGCGCACTCGGACTGTGCAGTGTATGCGCAGCAACGGCGATGCGGTGCCTCTCAGCGAATGCACATCGCGCGGAGTGTCGGTAACTCCGACGAGCGAGGTTCAAGCGCGTTATGGGTCGTGCACTTATTCGAGAACGAACCCGAGCGCATGGGGGCCGTGGGCTAGCGGTTGTGCGACGAGCACAACGCGGACGCGGACCTACCAGTGCTTGCGAAGCAACGGTGATATTGTGGCCGACTCCGAATGCACCTCGCGGGGTGTGTCGTTGGTCGAGACCGGTACAGGCTCCAACTATGCTTCGTGCACCTACAGCTGGAATGCGGGATCGTGGAGCGGGTGGGACAGCACCTGCTCCACGACAGCAAATCGCACCAGGTCGGTGACCTGCCTGCGCAGCAACGGGGACACGGTAGCGGACGCGAACTGTTCTGGGACCAAGCCTGCGACTTCGCAGACTCAGGCTGTATATTCGAGCTGCACCTACAGCTGGAACTCGGGGTCTTGGAGCGCGTGGGACAGCACCTGCTCGACAACGGCCAATCGTACGCGTTCGGTTGTCTGCAGGCGGTCGAATGGCGATACGGTGCCCGATGCGAACTGCACGGCTTCGAAGCCGGCGATGTCGCAGACTCAGGCTGTATATTCGAGCTGCAGCTATGCGTGGGTGACAAGCGGCTGGAGCGGCTGGGATTCGAATTGTTCGACGACGGCTTCGCGGACCCGGACTGTAACGTGCCGAAGGAGCAACGGCGATACGGTCGCCGATAGCAACTGCTCTGGAGCGAAGCCAAGTTCGACCGAGACGGGCGCCCGATATGGCAGCTGTACATATAGCTGGAATACGGGATCGTGGGGTGCCTGGGATAGTACCTGTTCGAATACGGCGAGCCGGACGCGTTCCGTCACCTGTCGCCGGAGCAATGGTGATACTGTCGCAGATGCGAACTGCACCAGTGCGAAGCCTGCAACTTCAGATACTCAGGGAGTTTACAGTAGCTGCAGCTATAGCTGGAACACTGGAGCGTGGAGTGCGTGGGACAGCACGTGCTCGACGACGGCTACGCGAACACGCTCGGTAAATTGTCGCCGGAGCACCGGGGATACCGTACCGGATGCGAATTGCACGACTGCAAAACCTGCTACGTCGAGCACACAAGCCGTCTACGGTGGCTGTTCATATGCATGGGAAACAAGCGGCTGGAGTCCTTGGAGCTCTACTTGTTCGTCGAGCGCTGTACGAACCCGTTCGGTGACGTGCCGACGGAGCAACGGCGATACTGTTGCAGATGGAAATTGCACTGGCACGAAGCCCGCGTCGTCGGACGCTCAAGCGGTATACTCGGGTTGCAGCTATAGCTGGAATACGAGCGCGTGGGGCGCTTGGGACTCGACCTGTTCATCCAGCGCGACGCGCACTCGATCGGTGACATGCCGTCGGAGCGACGGGACGACGGTGGGTGACGCGAACTGCACCGCGCCGAAGCCGAGCGGGACGAACACTCAGGCCGTTTATTCGGGCTGCAGCTATAGCTGGAATACGAGCGCGTGGGGCGCTTGGGACTCGACGTGCTCGGCTACCGCGACGCGGACACGCTCGGTAAACTGCCGACGGAGTGACGGCACGAATGTCGGCGATGCGAACTGCACGGCTTCGAAGCCGGCGTCGAGCGACACCCAAGCGATCTATTCGGGTTGCAGCTATAGCTGGAACACTGGAGCATGGAGTGCTTGGGATTCGACTTGTTCATCGAGCGCAAAGCGCACCCGCTCTGTGGTTTGCAAGAGCGGGAGCGGTGCGACTGTGGCGGACTCGAATTGCACGGATCCCAAGCCAGGCGCGACCAACATCCAGGCTGTCTATTCGGGTTGCAGCTATAGCTGGAACACTGGAGCATGGAGTGCTTGGAGCTCAACCTGTTCATCGAGTGCGGTACGCACGAGGTCGGTGAGTTGCCGAAGGAGCGATGGGACGACCGTAGCAGACGGCAATTGTTCGGGCGCCAAGCCTGCCGCTTCCGATGCTCAGGCGATTTACTCGGGGTGCACGTACACGGGCTCATATACCGCCGCGGGAGCGTGCGAGAGCGGGACCCGCAGCGGAACGCTGACGAGTTGTACTCGGTCTGATGGCACATCTGTTTCGACGTCGACCTGTGAGTCAAATGGGGTGCCATCGACGAAGAGCGAAAGCTGTACAAAGGGAGGCGGCGCGGAGCTTCTCCGAGATATTTACGGAGGAACAGGCCAGTTTTGCCCTGAAGATAAGGTTTGGGTGTATGGGAGTCCCAGTTACCCTTGGGACTGCGAGCGTATTGGCGCTTACTACGCTGAGAGGAAGGGGCTCAGCTGCGAAGCGACGCGTGACCCGTATGGTGAGCCGTTTGAATATCAGGCTGAGTTAATATGCAAAGAGTATTAATCGATGCCTCTTTTTATGGGTCGTGGGAAGGGCGGCCGACGAAAGCTGGCCGCCCTCTCGATTGTATCGAATGACCTATGAAAGCAGTGGCTGCGGCAGCCGTTCATGATCGTAGAGAGGGTTGTCGGGGTATAAGCCTGCGGTGTCAGGCCAGATAACTTGGAGCGCGGGGAGGCTGGGCCCATTTGCAGTGTTCTCGAGGGAGCCGTAGCCTTTTCGCATCGCTCGATCGTTCGCGAGAATGAGATGCCCTGAAAGATATTTGTCAGCGATTGGGCCAAGCCTAAGAGGTGTATTGACGGCCTTCTCGACGACCATCCCGGCGGTAGGAATAGTGTCGATGGCTGTGAGGCGGCGAACTGTTTCTTTCAAGATCATGCGCGCGCTCTGAGGGCCCAGCGATGTCAGAACCAGCTCTGGCCACCATCGCTTGGCTAGACCTATGGTATAGGAGAAAGTGCCGTATTCAGGGTCATGAGCGGCCGTCATGATGGCGAAGCCCTGCTGCTCGACCATCTGGTCAATTTTCTCCCTGACAACCTTCCGCCGTTCGTCGGGGTCGGCAACTGAGCAGGCAATGCACTGACAGTCGTTGTCGTGGTCTTCGATAGGCGGCATCAGCAGGACTTCCGGTGAGAGATGAGTGCGGCAGGCGGTCGAGTTGGCTTTCGTCAGGGGGAATGTCCAGGGCGGCGTGCAACCGATCTGGACTATGCCTCCTTTTCATCCACCTGGTGTGATTGAGGGATAGCGAAATCCAGAAAACAAAAAAACTAGGGTCCTCCCCCAATCGTCTGACTTTTATCCTACAAGGAGAATAGGCAGGCATTGAAAGCCGGTCACCGGCGCGGATCCAATAACCGCCTGCGCGCGACTTAGAGAGTTGGCCAGCTGAGAAGCCGGGGGGCTTCCAGTTGGGGGACTTCCCACCGTGGGGGCATGGTTGGGGTTCTGGCTATCTCTCAAGGATCGGCGTCGGCTCGATATCCCTTTTCGAGCCGACGCCGATTTAAGCGAAATCTTTCATGCAGCACCGACATGAAAAGAGCCGCGCCAGGTGTCGTGACGCGGCTCTTCTTGTTGCGATCGCGAGGGTTAGCCTTCGGCAGCCTGGCGTTCGCGAACCTGGCCGATGATCTTGACGGTGCCGCCGTCGTACTGGGCAGCGACTTCGGCCGGCTGACCTTCGACGAGCATGTCGCGGACGTCGTCGACCGACTTCCCGAACGCCATTACGGTACGCGTCTGGTCTTCCTTGCCTTCGCGAGCGACGTTGGCGCCGGTCATCTTCAGATAGGGCGTGCCGGTTGCGCTGGTCAGAGCTTCGATCGAAGCCGGGGTAATGGTTGCGGTGAAGATCGGCTTGAAGGTCGACTTCGGGGCTGCAGCTGCGGTGGTCACTGTGATATTCTCCTGATTTTCATCCTCACCATGAGGATCGTTTTTCCATTCTTCCCGAGTGAGGTTCCCGTAGGTCCGGTACGCAGTGATTGGACCGCAGATTGGTTGATCTGCTGAGCCCAACCTTGGATGGGCGGACACTGTCTTTGGGCTTGGAATCAGAGCGCGAAGTGCGTCGGAATCCTACAATCATTGGGGAGTGATTAGAGTTATGGTCGGGTGGCGACCCGAAGGGCTCGGTGCTTTGCAGCGAGTTCTCGACTATAAAGGCGGCTTGACTCTCTGTTGGGAGGCTGGCCGCCTTCTTTTGTCAGGCGGCCATATCGAGCAAGCCGTGGACGGATTGCTGTTCCCGCAGCGTGAAGACGTCATCGAGGACCTGGTAAGCAGGTAGATCGAGGATCAGGTCTGTGATGCGTGCGGAGGTTTCTTCGTCGAGGCCTGCATGCAGCAGGGGAAGCATGATGCTGCCATAGGTCTCGAGGACCTCCGAATGGGCGTTGTCGAGGAGGATTTCCTCGTCATGGACGGGGCGTTCCGAGACGCCAGAAATCATTTCGGCGATGATGCTTTCGGCAGCGACCTCGTCGATGTTGAAGAGCCAGAGGACGCCCGAGACTTCTTCGGCGATCGTCTGAATGTCAGCAGGTGTGATCGCTTGGTTCGCAGTCGACCCTGCACTGTCTTTGACCGAGTTGCGGGGGAGACCGACAATTTTGAGGGAGGGTCCGTCAAAGCGAACTGCGAGCTCGACGGGCATGCCCGGTTTTAGGAGGCTCTTCACCGCGTCATTGGAGCGTCCGAATGCCATCACGGTACGGGTGATGGGGTCCTTCCCGTTGCGGACAACGGTAGCGCCTTTCATGCGGGTGTAGGCGGTGCCGTTGGCACTCTGGAGGGCTTCTACGGTTTCCGGCACGATGAGTGCGGGAAAGATCGGCGTGAAGCGACGAGCGGTAGCGGTGGACATTGCAAACCTCCTGAATTTTCATGATCTCGATGGGATCGAGAACTCACTTCCATTCAGTGGTCTGAAGACTCTGGCTGGGACCTGGTTGGGATCCAGATGTCGAAGCGCATAGCGCGTCCACTCTGCGGCTTAGTCTAGAGTGGAAAACTACGGGGCGTAGACTTTGGACAATTCGTCCACGCCCCGCAGCAAATCCGGCTGGGAGTGACGACCAGCCAGAAGGTTTAATCCGTGGAGCGAAACTCGCTTGGAGTGGAGGGAGAGGAGAGAACCGCCCACGGATTAACTGGGAGTCAGATGGTGGAGGCCGAAGGCGTTTCCATGGCCAGCATGGTCTGGAGCGAAGGGCTCTGACAGATGTTCAGCTGGTTTTCGCCGTCGTAGAAGACGCTCAGGAAGAGGTCGATGTTGGGCGTCGAAGGGATCTTGCGCTCGACGCTGTAGTAGCAGCCGATTGCATCGTCGATATCGCTGAACTCGACGATGGTCCCGCCTTCGATCTCGAGCTTCTCGCGAGCATCGGGATCGATCATCGAGAGGACCGTATCGATGGCACCGCGGTTGCGGTCTGCCATATCCGGATCGACGGTCACGAGCATGTAAGCTTTTTTGCTGAGTGTGCTGACGTGAGCGAGGAATTCGGTGTGCGAGAAAGCGTTCATTATACGACCCCTGTATGTTGTGGCGGCTAATAGTGTGAGAGGCCGCCAGCATCGATGACAAGCAAAAAAGCCGCAGCCATCGAAAATTCTTTCGAATAGATTTTTACCCCCGGTTCCGATCCTGTTTGGCCGGACCCGATGAGCGGCCAAATGTCCGAGAAACCCCCGTGGTTCAAGGGTTTTTCGGGAACATGTGGTTTGCACGACCCTTCGTTACCGCATTTTTACTATGTTCGACGGCGAGGGAGTTTCGAGAGAATTTGAGGGTCTGAACCGAGGGGATCAGGGTGTCGGAATGATCAGGGCGTCGTACCCACCACCGTATAAATACGGTGGTGAAATAAGAAATGGCGATGCATTTTCATGCGTCGACTGGTTCGTTGAACATCAGCGTCTGCGTGTCGTCCCACGACCAGCCGCTGTTTAGGAGCCTGAGGGCGAACAGAGCAGTGTCTTTGTCCTTCCAGGTCGTGCGATCGGTGGGGTCCTCGACGCCTTCGCGGTTTGGCTGGAGGAAGTATCCTTGATCCGAGCTTGCGAGTTTGAAAGAGGGGACAAAATCGCGAGGAGGATCCATGAAGGAGGCCCACCGGTCCTCGAAGGGTAGATCCTCGCCCTCACCGAGTGCATTCATTGCCGAGAGAAACTCTGAGGTTCGCTCGTCCATCAGTTTCGAAGCGGGATAACGCTTTTCCCACAATTTGCGGGGAATGAAGATCTCCTGCTCGAGCAAGCTCTTCCGCAGAACTGTTTCAATTCGATCCCGGATAGCGGCGTCGATCTGAATTCCGCCTTCTTTGCGGAACCCATTGAGGTACATGGGGTGGTCGTGCGGATATTGGTGTTCTGCTTCGCCAAGAAAAATCGCCAGCATGGTATCGCCATTGCTGGCGATCTTGATCACGCATTGGTGCGTATTCTGCTTGTCGCGCCAGTTCTCAGCGGATTTGCGGGCGACGCCGGCGCAGTCGTCGTAGATGGCTGCGATAGTCCAGGTGACTGGCGTTCCCGCTACCGAGAGATGATAAATCATGCTGGCTCTCGCACGGGCGCGAAAACGTCGGCGATGGTGTCTGCGAGATCAGCGCTGTTGCAGGCGTAAAGTCCGAGGTTGGTCATGGGGTTGAGTTCGATGACCCGAATGTCTCCACTAATCGCATCGAGAGCAAGGTCGAGGCTGTACATGGTGTTGGGCCCGACTTCGGTGGCCCAAACCTGGGCAAACGACTGAGCGAATGTGACGTAGCGATCGACGATGTTTCGATTTTCCATCTTGGAAGATCGGTTCCGGATCTCTTGCGTGCGTGGATCGAATTTCTCTCCCTGATTATCAAGGGGCGTGAAATCTTCGATGCATCCGGCTCCGGTAGCGACGGTGTCGCCGACGACGATCAGTCTATATTCGTGTCGGGGTTCGAAGACACCTTGGATGAAGAGGACATCCTTGGCCCCTTCATGTTGGACGAGAAACCACTCCAGACCGCTTCCCCGTACGGTCTTGTACCAGATGTCTTCGGGGGAGGCCGGAAGGATCAGCCGGCATGCAGCTTCCTTGAATCGGGTTTTGATGAACACTTCGCGGTGCCCTGCATTGTGCATCTTCGTGAGCACGTCTTCGAGCTGACGGCGCTCGGCATCGCAGACATAGAATTCACGCCCAGCCGCCTCGAGGAAAGCGGCGGTCTTGGGATAGGCCGCTACAGCGCGCACCGCAGTGGCGTTGTTGCCTACCATGTCGACGTCCTCGGGGAAGCTGATGCTGTCTGAGCCACGCCACATGCCGTACATGAAGGCGCGGGCGGCGCCGGGCCGGCTTGCGACATATGTAGTGCAGTCGCCGTGCATGCGGATGCTGTCGCCTGCGTGGAGGAGCCGAACCTTGCCGCCGCTGATGCGATCAGCTTCGTGGAGCATGATGGCGTTTTCTGCCCAGTCTTCGAAATCGCGATGCTCCGGCTGCGCTTCAGGAGCGTAGCGAAGCCAAGTCGATAGAATTTCAGGCGCGCGCTGAGCAGCATCAGCAGGGTAGCTGGTAGGACCGTGCATGCGGTGAAGGTAGGTCAGAGGCATAGGATGAGCTCCAATCAGTCGATGCGGCTGAGGATGTACGATGCTTGGTGAGGGGCCATGTCGAGCTCCTGGCAGGCCATCTGGCCTCCTGCGCTGCAGTGGCGCAGGAGGCTGAGATTAGCCGATGGTGCGCTTTCGAGGGGGCTAGGCCTTGTGGGGGAACGAGTCTCGGAAACACGTTCTACCAGGCGGGTTGCCCGTTCGGCTCTGTCGCGAGTGTAGCGGACCCTGCAGACAGTATAGTGAAGCCCTTTCTTCGACCAGCAGGGATCCCAGCCTTGCGGATCGGTGAGATCTGCAACCTCGGAGGCAATGCTCAGGATTGCATCAAGCCCGTCTGCCTGGGCGGGGGTAGCAGAAGCCGTGAATGCGATTGCTGCGAGCAGGCTGGGGAAGTTCCGGATGCGCATGGCATTTCCTTTCTAGAATCTCTTCACCCAGAAATCGGAGATTATCCTGATTTTCTTTTCGTAGCCTCAGGCGAAGGCTGGGGCTTGGGGAGCAGGTGCTTTTGGCGCCTTGTCGGGATTCGTGATGTTGGCGCGGTAGTACGAATGGACCAATCCGCAGATGCTATCCGGCGAATAGCCGATGTTACCGGTCACGAGCTCACCATCCTTCGACGTGACCGTGATCGGTCCCGTCTTGGCGGCGTCATGGAAGGTGCCGGCATAGGGGTTGTAGGTGGCGATCGAAGCGTCGCTGAATTGCAGGGGCTGGGACAGGTCTAGGTCGATGAGGTTCTGGACCGGCATGATGGCGTAGAGCACGAACAGGAAGTTCTGCGAGCACGCATTCTCGACCATCTCCTCCAGCTTCTCCGGCGAGACCAGCCGCTCGGAGCGCTTCTTGAGGCCGCGGATGAGGCCTTCGCCCTCGTTCCGATTCCCGGATATCTTGCGATAGTCGGTGAGCGAGTATCCCATGCGAGAGAGGGGGTACTGCAGCTCGGGCCCGACATGCAGGTCGCCGAAGTCCGCCCAGGACCGGTTCGATGAGATCATCTCGTCAATCGTGTAGCCTTCGGCCTTGATCAGGAAAATCACTTCGCAGAGGTCGAAGCGGTCGAGGATATCGCCAGGCTTGCTGTCGTCTTCGTCTACTAGGCGTTCGCAGATGGGATCTTCGAGCGCACTGAGCCATTCATCTGTGTCCAGCTCGAGGCCAAAGTCCTCTAGGTCTGCGTTAATGCTGTCGAGCGAGGAGGAAACTTCGCCGCGCTGGTAGTCCCACCACTCGAGCCGAATGTCTGAGCCGTCGCCAAAGTGGGCGTGCATCGCGCCATTGATGCGACCTTCTTCGCTAACGTTCTCGTCAGGCGTAGTCTTCGCTTCGAGGATGAGCGCCGCGAGGTTGTTACCCTCGTCGATGCTCATCGCACTGCGGCCGTAATAGTTCTCCCACCGGGTGTAGTAGAGGCCGTTGCAAAGCGATGCGACGAAAGCAGCGCCGCGGTCTGTTTCGAGGAAGAGTTCCGGATTAGCCGCTTCGTGCGGCAAGATGCGCAGGTCGTGGGCTGGGAGTTCAACCATTCCAGAAGAGGCGAGGTCCGGGATGAGGACCTGAGTGGTGGCGTCGATGATCTTGTGCCGGCGAGGGAGGTCGTGCTGAGCAAGAGCAGTGGCGGCCGTCGTCAGGAGGCGGATATTCACGCGCTTGATGGCCGGGAGGGTGTCGTTCTTCGACAGGACATGACGGTTGGCGAGCCCAGCGCCAGCCGCGAGCAGGTCGAGAGCCTGGACGTGCTTGATGGCGATATTCTCGCCCTTGAGGTTGGCGGCGAGATTGCGGGCGGTAGCGGTGATGTTGGTCATGGATCGTCCTCTTGGGCGCAGACAGGATCGCAGCAGGTGTGAGCCTGCTGGGGATGCACGCGTTTCCCGCATCTGCGCCGCGAAGATGGGCGATGAATACGGTA
>CAZLTV010000042.1:0-6107 GCA_964562545.1 uncultured Mycobacterium sp.
GTTGCGCCCGGGGACAGCGCCCTTGATCAGCAGCACGCCGTTCTCGGCATCGACCTTGTGGACCTTCAGGTTCTGGGTGGTGACGCGGTCGCTACCCATCCGGCCCGACATGCGGGTGCCATTGAAGACACGGCCCGGGGTGGCACAGCCACCGATGGAGCCGGGGCGGCGGTGCACGGCCTGGGCACCGTGGCTGGCGCCCTGGCCCGAGAAGCCGTGGCGCTTCATGGTGCCGGCGAAGCCCTTGCCCTTGCTGGTGCCGGTCACGTCGACGTAGGCACCGTCGGCGAAGATTTCGGCGGTCAGCTCCTGGCCGACCTCGTAGGCGTCCGCTGCTTCTGCACTGTCGAGCCGCAGCTCGGCGAGGTGGCGGCGCGGGTTCACACCGGCGGCGGCGAACTGGCCGGCGACCGGCTTGTTCACCTTGCGCGGGCTGATCTCGCCGTAGGCCAGCTGCACTGCGCTGTAACCGTCGCGCTCCGGGGTGCGGATGCGCGTCACGACGTTGGGGCCGGCCTTGACGACCGTGACCGGGACGACCTTGTTGTTCTCGTCGAACACCTGCGTCATGCCCAGCTTGGTGCCCAAGATGCCACGGCGCGAAGCGCCGGACTTAGCACTGTTAGCCATTCTTCCGGGTCCTTTACTGGATGTTGACGTCGACGCTGGCCGGCAGATAGATGCGCATCAGGGCGTCAACGGTCTTCGGGGTGGGGTCGAGGATGTCGATGAGGCGCTTGTGGGTGCGCATCTCGAAGTGCTCCCGCGAGTCCTTGTACTTATGCGGGGACCGGATGACGCAGTACACATTCTTCTCGGTCGGCAGCGGCACCGGGCCGACCACGCTGGCGCCGGTCCGAGTAACCGTCTCGACGATCTTGCGCGCTGAGGCATCGATCGCCTCATGGTCGTAGGCCTTGAGCCTGATGCGGATCTTCTGTCCCGCCACGCTTCTCCTACCTCACTACTAACGGGCCCGCGCAGTCCATTGGAACCCCGATGGGCCTGGCTGTGCCGCCGCTGTTTTTCTGTCTCTGGTTCACCGACCCCCGCGGTCGGGTGTGTCACCCTTACGCACAACTCGTCCGCGTCGAAATCCTTCGCGATCGAGGTGGGGACCGGACGCGCCCGCTAGGGCGCCGGTCGCATGCCCTGGCCGGGGGTCCGTGACGGCGCCGTCCGGCTCAAGGCAACCTGAACAGTATGCCCCAGACCGGAGAATGATCCAAATCCCCGGTCCAGCCCGGACAGATGTCGACGAGACGCCGATAACTCCGTCGAGGAGCCCTTCCAGACCCCAATGTACTGGCACAACCGCCGCGGGCGAACATAGTGCGTCCCGCAGGAGCCGCCAACACCCGCACGCTCCTG
The DNA here is from genome assembly GCA_964562545.1 of uncultured Mycobacterium sp. Classification (GTDB taxonomy): domain Bacteria; phylum Actinomycetota; class Actinomycetes; order Mycobacteriales; family Mycobacteriaceae; genus Mycobacterium. Next base: position 1,372 of record CAZLTV010000042.1, read on the forward strand.
CCCGCAAGTCGACGTCCCCGGCAGTCGACCGTCGGCGTTGTTAGCATTTGCCGGTGGCGAAGCGGGTCTTGGTGACCGGTGGTTCGGGCTTTCTGGGCATCAATCTCATTCGAAATCTTCTGTGCCGCGGCGACGAGGTGGTTTCCCTCGATATCGCACCTTTCGACTATCCAGAAGCCGGCCGCGTCAAGGCCATCGTGGGCGACGTCCGGGATCGCCGTGACGTCGAATGTGCGATGGCAGATGTCGACTGGGTGGTTCACTGCGCGGCCGCGCTGCCGTTGTATCCCCGCAGCGATATCTGGACCACCAATGTGCACGGCACCCGGCTCGTCCTCGAGATCGCCGCCCAGCAGCACGTCGACCGGATCGTGCACATCTCCTCCACCGCGGTCTACGGGGTGCCCGACCATCACCCGTTGCTCGAGACTGACCCGCTAAGCGGTGTCGGGCCCTATGGGCAAGCCAAAGTGGCCGCCGAAGCTGCTATCGACGAATTTCGGCGGGCCGGCGGCGCCGTCACCGTTCTACGCCCGAAGTCGTTCGTCGGCCCCGAACGACTGGGGGTTTTCGCCCTGCTCTACGACTGGGCGCGCACCGGTCACGGCTTCCCCGTCCTTGGCTCAGGCGACAATCGCTACCAACTCCTCGATGTCGAAGACCTGTGCCGGGCGATCGTGCTGGCCGCAGAGGCCGATCCGGCCATCTCGAACGACACTTTCAACATCGGCGCACGGGACTTCACCACGCTGCGTCGCGACTATCAGGACGTTCTCGACTACGCCGGATACGGCGCGAAGATCAGAAGCATTCCGGCTGCACCCGCCATCCGGGTACTACGACTCCTGGAGAAGCTCAAACTCTCACCCGTCTACGCGTGGGTCTACGAGACGGCGGGCAAGGATTCCTTCGTCTCGATCGAGAAGGCGGAAAGACTTCTGGATTTCAGGCCGCAGTTCAGCAATTCAGAGGCACTGATCCGCAACTACCAGTGGTATCTGGACAACTACGCCACGTTCGAGGGCAACTCGGGAGTCACGCACCGGGTGCCGTGGCGACCGGGCGTGCTCGCTGCGGCCAAACTCGTGTTCTAGTTTCACGCCGCGGTCCCATTTCAGCGCACCGGGTGCAATTTCGCAGCGCCCTAGCTCCCTGGTCGGGCAGGGGCCGACTGGGCCGCGGCGGGCGACCATCCGGGCGCTGTCCGCACCGGGCCCAGCGCAGAGGCTGCCGTGGCAGCGGTGTCGTCGAGGTGGCTGATGGTGATCGCGATGGCCACCTCGGCCTGCCTGGCCCGGTAAGCCGAGATCAGCGCCCGATGATCGTCACGTGCACGCCGCCGACGTTCGGGATCCTCGGTGACCGAGATGCCGACGTAGAGGGCCGATATGTCGGCGAGCCTGCGCAGAAACGCGCGTAGATGCGGGCGACTCGAGGTGCCGTCAAGGATGCGGTGCAATTCGCGGTTGTCCTCGACCCATCGACTATCGGGGGAGTTCAGCGACATGCCCCGTTGCACCGCTTCGGCGCGGTCGAGTTCCTCGTCGGTAATCGTCTGTACCCGTTCCCGGATCGCCAGCGGAAGCAAAACCCGGCGCAGTTCATAGACCTCCTCGAGTTCGGCCAGGCTCACCGAATGCACACTCGCGCCGCGGAACGGGTCGAAGTCGACGAGCCCCTGGTTTTCCAGCTCGCGCAGCGCCTCCCGGACCGGGGTGATGCTGACGTCGAGCCGCTCGGCGAGATCGGCTTGTACGAGCCGGGCGCCCGCGGGTAAGGCACCCGAGATGATCAGCTGCCGTAGGTGGTCGGCCACCTCGCGGTGCGCCGTGCGTCCCGATCCACCGGTGAACTGCGGCACGACGGGTTCGGTCGACACTTCACCTCGCTCTCGACGACGACTGGCAGGGCCCACGGCTCACAGGCAGAGGCCGCGGCCGGCGGAGGCTACGGCGAGCACGGTGCCACCCATCTGCAGACCGTGGAACGGCGCCCGACGCGACTCCTGACCTGGCCATAGTTGTACCGGGCCCGGAGTCGGGTCGACAACAGCAATCGCGGAGGGAATCTCCGGAATCGGCGCGAACACCTGTGCCGCTGCGGCCCCGGCTTTGTTCAGCGCTGTCGGCAGGTCGAGCACGCCGTCGGCGACGAGGCTCAGTAACGCCGGCAAAAGGTACTGCTCGCTGTCGAGCCCCGGACCGGTGTTGCCGGGCACCGGCGCGTTGTGGTCGCTGGCGATCAGGCCGACCTGCTCAACGATCCCGCGCAGACTCTCGCGTTCCCGCGCGCCGGGCACCGGCGGAAGCACGAATAGCTCACCGCTCCGCTGCGGGGGCAGCTCGACGAGGAAGTGCGGCGAAGTCTGGCACGTCGAGTCCGGGCGCGCACTCACCTGCCGGTACATCTGTTCGGAGATGACGTGCCGGAAGTGCACCGGCCCACCCGTCGAGTCCGCGACCGCATCGAGTGCCTGCTGGTCGTAGAAATAGATCGCGGCACGGCAGCCCGCCTGCCAGATGGCCTCCAGGTTGGGCCAGAAGAATGGGTCGTTGGAGTACAGCTTGATGGTCGGCATCCAGGTCTGGCGGATCTGCTCCCCGAATGTGCCAAGCCACGAGGCGAATCCCTCACTGCTCGGCTGATCCGACACCGACAGGATGGGCAACACCCGCGGGAACGCGGTGCCCGCGAAGAACGCGGTGAGGGCGTTGAGATCAGTGTCGGCGACCATATGCCAGGGCACCGCGGTGTTGATCGCCGCTGCCCCACCGGCCAGCGCCCGCCAGCGGTCCTGTTCGCGCAGCCCGTACTGCAGCACCGGCAGGTGCGCGTCGGCATCGTAGAGCGCGGGCAGCCGCCACCAACTGCTGCCGTCGACAGTGCGTGACCCTCCTTCCGGGGCCGGCGCGTCGAACTCCAGGTCCGCCCGCTCGCCCGTCAGCGGATCCAGGACGTCGGTGAATCGGACTGTGGCGAGGGTTGGCGACGAGACGGCAGTGAACAAGGGGCCACCTTTGCGAGCACTCGGGGGGATGGACGGATTTATGCACGGGTGCCACATGCCGGCGGGAAGCTGCCTTGCTGATGCACTCCGCGCGATTCCGCGCGGCAGATCATATAACTTCGTGCGGACACTATCAGAACCAACACGGCCAAGGGTGTGTCACCGAACACATTCTCGGTTCTCTAATTTCGCTGTTGTTACGGCGATTTCGCACTTGTAAAGCTTTTCCGTTCAACCCCCTCCCGGGTGGACCAGCCATTCGAAATCGTGTTTGAGTCGCTGGAATGTTGCATGATCTAGCCTCCTCGGTCGCCCGGATCGAAGCGCGTTTGGACCGCATCGAGTCCCGCGACGCGATCCGCAAGCTCAAGGCCGCCTACATGCAGGGACTCGACGACCGGCGCCGTGGCGCCGTCGCAGACCTGTTCTGGCCGGACGCAATCTGGGAAGCATTGCCCAACCGAGCCCCCGACGGCAGCGGCCCGCTCACCGAACCCCCGAATGCCGCCCCGACGTCACAGACCGCCGGACACGACGCCATCGCCGCGTCGTTCGAGGAGGCCGCGGAGGCGATGTCGTTCACCGCCCACTTCCTGACCAACGAGGACATCACCGTCGACGGTGACACCGCCACCGGTCGCTGGAAGCTGCTGCAGGCGTGCACCGCAACCGGCGGACCGGCGTTCTGGCAGGCCGGCGTCTACATCGACACCTTCACCCGGCGTGACGGAATCTGGCGGTTCGCCCACCTGAGGCTCGCCATGGATTTCCGCACCCCGTTCGATCAGGGCTGGCATCGCACCCCGATGTGGGAGCTACCAGCATGAAGCTCGCAAAATTCCTCTATAACGGCAGCACCTGGGCCGGGATCGTGGGCGACGACCGGGTGACCCCGGTTGCCGAGCCTCTCGACGAATTAGTCGCCGGAGCCCACCCCACCCCGGTGGCCCCGACCATCGGGCTCGATGACGTCGAACTCCTGGCCCCGCTGACCACCAGCTGCCGGGGAGTGCTGTGCGTCGGCATCAACTACGCCGAGCATCAGAGCGAATCCGCCGAGGTTTTCGTCGCCGACATCCCTGCAGATCCGATCGTCTTCTTCAAGACTCCCTCGGCAGTGACCGCCCCGGGCAGCGGACTGCTGCTACCCGATTCGGTCTCGGCCCAGTTCGACTGGGAGATCGAATTAGGTGTGGTGATCGGGCTCGGCGGGCGCGACATCGCCGTCGACGACGCCGCCAGGCACATCTTCGGCTACACGGTCGTCAACGATGTCACCGCCCGTGACGTCCAACACCGGCACAAACAATGGCATCTCGGCAAGAACGTCGATGCCAGTACCCCCATCGGACCGTGGCTGGTCACCGCCGACGAGTTCGGCTACCCGCCCGCACTCGACATGACCATGACGGTCAACGGAGAACTGATGCAAAGCGCCAACACCGCCGAGATGATCTTCGGCATCGCCGACCAGATCGCCACCGTGTCCCGCTATGTGGCGCTGCAACCCGGTGACATGCTGGCCACCGGCACCCCGGCCGGCGTCGGGTTCGCCCGCACCCCGGCACGTTTCCTGCACGACGGCGACGTCATGGAAGCGAACATCTCCGGCATCGGCGTGCTGCGCAACACCGTGCACAGCCCGGCACTGGTCACCGGCGCAGCCAGCGGGCGGACACGGCTATGACCGAGACCCGAAACGACGAGACCCGAAACGACGAGACCCGAA
>CAZLTV010000042.1:6207-21485 GCA_964562545.1 uncultured Mycobacterium sp.
GACACGGCTATGACCGAGACCCGAAACGACGAGACCCGAAACGACGAGACCCGAAGCACCGTGGCCCGCACCGCCGGGCGCACCGTGGGGTACTACTCTCCGGCAGTCATCTGCCCGGCCGGCGCCCGCATGGTGTTGATCAGCGGAGTCCTCTCGGTCGACCTCGACGGACAGACCGTCGGCGCCGGCGACTTCGAAACCCAAATGCGAAAAGTCTTCACACTGCTCGGCGAGACGCTTGCCGCGGCAGGCAGTTCCTTCGCCGAGCTGGCGAAGATGACCACCTACCTCGTCGACCCCGACCACATCGCCGACTTCTATCGCATCCGCGAAGAAATCTTCGCCGAGCTCTATCCGGGCAGAAACCCACCGGGAAACACCCTTTTGGTGGTCGCACGCCTGGTTCGCCCCGAATTCCTCATCGAGGTCGAGGGCATCGCATCCACCTTGACAGGAAAGGACACCGATGAGTTCGTCGGCTGAACAAACGACCTATGCCAGTGGCTGCCGCGTCGTCGGGTCCGGCGCGATGACCGCCGACAGCGCCGCCGATGCCGGCGGCGCATCGGGCGCGCTAGCCCGCGGCACCGCAGCCTCTGCCGCCGGCATGTGGATGGGCACCAGCGTCCTGCCCGCCGGCCACGACTCGGTCTTCCACCACCACGAAGGACAGACCACCATCGTGTGCATCATCTCCGGAACCATGCGCTTCCTGGTCGAGGGACCCGACGGCTTGGAAGACTTCGCCGCCGATGCCGGCGAGATCGCCGTCATCCCAGGTGGTCTGGTGCACCGTGAACAAAACCCCGGCGACATCGACTGTGTCTGTGTCGTCGTTCGCGACAGCGAAGCGCCCGTCGTGGTCAACGTCGGCAACGCCGAAAAGAACTGAGGAAACCAGCATGGAACCGATGCCCCCCGAGGTCCGCGCCATCCTCGATGCGCTGGACACCACGTCAACCGACTACACGCAGGCCCGCACCATGCCCGCCGAGGTTTACACCTCGGAGGCGTTCTACCAGTTCGAAAAAGAGGCGATCTTCGCCCGCGAATGGCTCTGCCTGGGCCACGTTTCGCAGATCCCCGAGGAGGGCGACTACTTCACGATCCAGGTTGCAGACGAGCCATTGATCGTGGTGCGCGACAAGGACGACGTGGTGCGGGTGCTGTCGTCGATCTGTCAACACCGCGGATACCCGGTGGCCGTGGACGGCGAAAAAGGCAACACCAAGCAGTTTCGCTGCGCCTACCACTACTGGGCCTACGGGCTGGACGGAAAGCTGGTTGCCGCGCCGGAGATGACGCGAACATGCCCGCTCGCCGAGTTACGCGCAGAGACAGCACTTCCCGAGCTGAAGGTCGAGATCTGGTACGGGATGATCTTCGCGAACATGGATACGGCAGCCGAGCCGCTGGCCCCCCGGCTGACCAAGCTGGCCCCGGAGATGGAGGCCTATGACGTCGGTAGCCTGACCGCGATCAACCATCTCGAGTACAAGAACCAGCCTTGGAACTGGAAGGGCATGCACGAAAACGCCCTCGAGCCGTACCACACGTCATTCGTGCACATGGGGTACCACGACATCGCCCCCGCGTCGATGGCCGAGTTCACCGAGTGGGACGACACCGACGGCCAGATCATGCATCCCACCAACTACCGCTGGATCGACGCCGGATTCAACCCAACCGGAAAGGCCATTCTGCCGATCCTGCCCGGGCTCAATGAGCTGCGCCGCTCCCGGGTGATGTTCGCCTCGGTGCTACCGACGGTGTTCTTCGCGCTCTCCCCCGATCAGGTGTTCTACTTCCTGATCACCCCGGAGTCAGCCGGCACGATGACCTTGCGGATGGCCTGGCTTTTCCCCGAAAGCTCCTTGAAAACACCGGGATTCGAATGGTCCTTCGAAATGCAGAATGCCGTCAACGAGGTTATCAACGAACAGGACATTTACTCCAACACCCGAATGCAGGCCGGCCAACGGTCGCGCTACACCAAGCGCGGACGCTACTCCTGGCAGGAGGGCACCCTGCCGCAGATGAACCGCTGGCTGACGCTGCGCTACCTTTCCTATGCCCAGGAGCTTGCCGGCGATACCGACGCGATGGCCCCGGTGGGGTCATGACCGACACTGCCACGGTGCGCGGCCGCCCCTCTGCCGCGGTGAGCCCCGACGCGAGACCGTCGGCACCGGCGGTGGTGGCGCGCGGACGCAGACCGCGGCGGATCCTGCTGCGGGTTTTGGCTCTGGTCTGGCCTATCGCAGCGGTGTTAGCCGTGTGGGCTGCGTGGGTGCATCTGGCCGGTGTCCCCCCGGCGGTCGCACCCGACCCCGCCCACGTGCTCGGATACCTGTCGGCCAACCTGGGCAGCCTGCTCGTCGACGCCTGGGACACCACCGCGGTCGTACTCGGCGGCCTGTTACTCGGCACCGTCGGCGGGGCCGTTGTGGCCGGGTTGTCCTGGTTCTCGGATCTGTTGCGCGGCATCATCAGCGGCCCTGTGCTGCTCACCCAATGCTTGCCGGTAGCCACCATCACCCCGGTGCTGGCCCGCGTGTTCGGCTACACCCAGCTGACCATCGTGCTGATCGCCGCGATCATCGCGTTCTTCCCGGTGTTGGTGTTCACCTCGGCAGGACTGCGCGCCACCCCACCCGGATCCGACGACCTGTTCGTGGTGCTCGGCGCCCGGCGGTGGCAACGTTTCGCCCGCCTGGCGGTTCCCGCCGCCGCGCCCCGGATGCTGGTCGCCCTCGGCGTTTCGGTGGTGGCTGCCGTGGCCGGAGCGATGCTGGCCCAGTGGGTGATGGGCACCAGCGGCCTGGGCTCCCGGCTGGTGGTCGCGCAGTCGTCTTTCCGCACCGCTGAGGCCTGGGCCTGCTCGGTGCTGGCCATCGTCATCTCGGTGACGCTTTACACCGTGGTCTCCACAGCCGCTCGGCGGGCCTCCGAACGGTTCGACTGAACCAGTGACGGCCCACACCGTCGCCACCCTCACTCCCCCCAACACTCAGGAGCCTTCCATGCCCCACCCCACGCCCCACCGCACGTCCCACCCCACGCCCTCCCGCACGTCTTCCCCCATGGCATCCCTCGTGACGTCCCCCCTTTCCTCTGCTTCGCGGCAGCTCGCCAGCACCGCGCTGTCGCGCCGCGGCTTCCTTCGCATCGCCGGCCTGGGCTCCACAGCCGCATTGGCCGGTGGCGCCCTGATGGCCTGCGGCAACAGCAGCAGCTCCGAGGCCACCGCGGCATCGGACGGCTTGACCAACCTGCCCATCCAGCTGTCCTGGGTGGCAGACAGCGAATGGTCCCCATTGTTTCTTGCCGACTCCAACGGCTACTACGCCGATAACGGTGTCTCGGTGGACCTGGTCCCCGGTGGCGCCGACATCGGCGCGATCGAGGGCATCGTGGCTGCCGGCCAGGCCAAGATCGGCATCGCCACCGACATCACCACTGTGATCGCGGCTGCCGCCGACGGCAACCCGCTCAAATGCGTGGGTGCGCTCTACCAGTCCAACCTCAACGTGCTGATGTCTGCACCGGAGGCACCGATCACCACCGTTGCCGACCTGTCCGGAAAGCGGGTCGGAGGGCCACAAGGTGTCCAGACCAAGATCGACGCCATGTTCACTCTTGCCGGGCTGGAAGCCGACTACACCTACATTCCGACCGGTTACGGCCCCGACGCACTAATCAACGGCGACTGCGACGCATTATCGGTGTTCATCACCGACGAAGTGCTTGCCTACGAGGACGCCACCGGACAGCAGCCCGCCATTCTGACCTTCACCGACGCCGGACTGCCCGCCTACACCCTGGCCATCTTCACCACCGACGAGGTTCTGGCCAACGAGCGCGACGCGGTCAAGGGCTTCCTGGCCGCCACTCGTCAGGGCTTCGCGGACGACGTGGCCGATCCGACCGCTGGTCCGACGCTGGCGGTCGACGAGTATGGGCGCAGCGCGGGGCTCGACCTCGAGAGCGAGATCGCCAAGAACCGTGAGTACATCCGGTTGGCATCGAGTCCCGGCACCGAGGAGCACGGCTACCTCTGGCTGGATAAGGAATTCATCGCCGGTCCGGTATACCGGGGCATGGAGGCCTCCGGGATGAAGACCACGCCTGTCGACAACGTCATCGACACCTCCCTGCTCGAAGAGATCGGCAACTCTCAATGAGCGCTGCGGTGCCCGAGGCCGAGCAACACGGCGCCGGCTCCGTCAGGGGCGCGGCCATCTCCCTCGAACAGGTCAGCAAGCGCTTCCCGCTGCGCCGTGGCCGCGAAGTCGAGGTGATCCGCGGGGTCGACGTCCAGATCGGCCGCGGCGAGTTCGTCGCGCTCATCGGACCCTCCGGATGCGGAAAGTCGACGCTGCTGCGGATGATGGCCTCGCTCGAGGAACCCAGTACCGGCTCGGTACTGGTGGGTGACAGCCGGCCCGGCGAGTTGGCAGCCGCCCATCGGCTCGGCGTTGCCTTCCAGGACAACGCGTTGCTGCCCTGGCTGACGGTGCGCGCGAACATCGCCCTGCCCTACAAGGTTGCGCGCCAACCTGTCGACACCCACCGAGTCGACCGCCTGATCGAGATGGTCGGCCTGCACGGATTCGAAAATGCCCGCCCCAAACAGCTTTCTGGAGGCATGCGACAGCGGGTCTCGATTGCCCGCTCGATCGTGCTCGAGCCCGATGTTCTGCTGCTCGACGAGCCGTTCGGTGCTCTCGACGCCGTAACGCGGCGCCGGCTGAACATGGAGCTGCAACGGATTTGGATGGCCGATCCGATCACCACGGTCCTGGTGACCCACGATGTCGACGAGGCGTTGCTGCTGGCCGACCGGGTGATCGTGCTGTCACCGCGTCCCGGACGGGTTCGGATGATCAAACAGGTGCCGTTCGCCCGTCCGCGCACCCCCGAGGTCACCCGGGCCGCTGAATTCCACTCGATGGTCGATGAATTGACCGCCGAACTCGACGCGTTGAGCGGAGACGACGGTGACGACTGACACCTCGACAGTCCCGAGCCTGCGGCCCGCGGCGCTGGGCGCGTTGGGGCTGTTGATTGTGGTGGCGGTGTGGCAGGTGGTCGCCGCGGCCCAGCTGCTGGGCACCAGCGTGGCGCCGCCGACGGCGGTGGCCGCCCTGTTCGCCGATGCCGACCAGCGGACACTGCTGTTATCGGCCGCACTGACAACCGGCAGTAGGGCCATCACCGGCTTCGCGGTCAGCTTCGGGTTGGCCGTCCTAGCCGGGTTGTTGGTGACCGTGGTGCGTCCGCTGCGCCGCGGAATCGACCAGATCGCGACGATCGAGAGTGCCATCCCGTTCGTCGCGTTAGCCCCGATCCTGCTGGCGCTGTTCCCTCGGGAGCAGCTACCCGCCGCGATGGGTGCGGCGACCGCTTTCTTTCCGCTCTACGTCGCAATCGTGGCCGGGATGTCCGCCACGCCCCGCGGTGTCATCGATGTCTGCGATGCGCTGGGAGCATCGTGGTGGACAACCCTGGTTCGGGCCCGGATCCCGGCGGGCCTGCCGGTGATCGCCACCGGAGCCAAGGTCGGAGTACCGCTGTCGATAGTCGGGGCCGTAATCGGCGAGTGGTTCGGCGCGGGCGAGGGGGTTGGCCCGCTGATGCTGGTGGCGATGCGCAACTACGAGATGCCGAAGATGTGGGCGGCGATGACGGTCACCGTAGCGCTGGCACTGGCTCTCTACGGTGTGGCCGCGGTGCTGGAATGGGCTGCGGCACGGCGGTTCAGCTGATGCGGGTGTCGCCCAAGAACTCTCTGACGTTGCTCGTGCGCAATGCTCGGGTGCTCACCATGGATCCGCACCGGCGGGTCATCGCCGACGGGTATGTGGCGGTGCGTGGAAATACTATCGTGTCGGTCGGTCCGATGGCCGACTGCCCCGACGGCGCCGAACAGGTCATCGAGGCGGCCGGCAGTGCCGCGCTGCCCGGTTTCGTCGACGCGCACGCCCACTCGCTGGACATCCTGCTGCGCGGCGGGGCGGGCGACGACCGCCCACTTTATGACTGGCTGGTCAACGTCAACCTGCCTGCTGCGCGGTGCTACCGACTCCAGGACCACCGAACCGCAGTGCAACTGTTCGCACTCGAGGCGCTGCGCAGCGGGATCACCACGGTCGTTGACCAGATCGAGACACCTTATGACCAGTGGAACGACATCGCCGACGAGGTAGTCACCACCTACGGCGGCACCGGGATGCGGGCCGTAGTCGGGCAGATGTTCTACGACACGGTGCCCGCACACATGGCCGAACTGATGGAGGCCTATGCCAGCATCGAGCCTGGGCTGCACCAGGACCTCGGCGCCCAGCCCGGGTTGCTTGACCAGATGCTGGCGCGTATCGAGGCGATGATCGTGCGGCACCATGGCAGCCACAGCGGGAGGCTGTCGTTCTGGCCGGCTCCCGGGGTTGCGGTGCTGTGTACGCGCGACGCGCTGCTCGGAGCCCAGCGCTTGGCGCGCCGCTACGCAGCGATGACCACGATCCACGTGGCGGAGTCACCGGCCGACCGCCACCAGCACGGGATGTCCAGCATCGGCTACCTGGGAGCGATCGGGTACCTGGCTCCCGATGTGTTGGCCGGCCATTGCGTGCAGATCGACTCCCGCGACATCCGCACACTGGCGGCCACCGGGACGAAGGTGTCCACCCAACCGGTGTCGAACCTGTTCCTGGGCAACGGTATCGCGCCGGTCGCCGAGCTCCACTCCGCGGGGGTGACGGTCGGCCTGGGCACCGATGACGGAGACTGCAACAACAGCGTCAACATGCTTTCCGACATGAAGTTTGCGGCCCTACTGCAAAAGGGCCGGTACGCCGACCCGGCGGTGCTGACCGCCGAACGGGTGCTGGAAATGGCCACCATCGACGGAGCCCGCGCGATCGGGATGGCAGACCGGATCGGGTCGCTGGAACCGGGCAAGCGTGCCGACGTCACGCTCGTCGATATGACTGGTTCGCACCTACAGCCGCATCAGAGCACCGCCTCGGCGCTGGTGTATCAGGCCAATGGCACCGAGGTGCACACCGTCATCGTCGACGGTGCGGTGACACTACGCGACCGGCAGCCGGTCTGGCTTTCACCGACGGACGAGTCGGCACTGGCAGACCGGGCCCGCGCCGCCTCGCGTCGCATCTTCGCCGAGTCGGGCGTACGGATGCGCCACGACGACGTGTGGCGTTCGATCGCCGTGACCGGCCGGTAGATCTCACCACCGTGGCCGACCGGAAGAACTCACCGCCGAAGGTCCGCCCAGAACGCGCACTGATGGTCGTCTGCGAATCTGGCCTGGTCGATGAGCTGCGGCCCACGGGTTTGCAGCGACATCCATTGGGGCACAGACCCGTCGGATAGCGACGGCCAGTCTGGTGCACCGGCTGCGGTCGGGTTGTCGCCCGCGACGAAGGAACTCCAGTAACCGATCATGTCATCGGCGAGCTCGCGCTGGGTGGGGGTGAGCTCCGGCGCGCCGCCGACATCGAACAGGTAGCGCAACTCCAGCGAGTGCGCGGCGCCAACCGGAAACGGCAGCTCGCGCAGCGGCTGGGGTTTGGGAGCGTCTCGATCGGCGAATTCGTAGGCGTACACGGGAGCGTTTCTGGCCAGCCCGCCCGCCATCCAGACTGCAGGGCAGGAGAACACCCCGTCGGTCACGGCCACCGAATACGCCACTGCAACACTGTCGAATCGACTCAGTGGGTAGCGGCGGGCCACCTCGTCGGCATTGTCGCCGAAAGTGTCGGCCAATAGGCCCGGGTACTCCTCGGCGGTATAGCGCCGACTGTCCCGAAGATATTGCAGTGCGGCGAACAACGTGAACTCGTCACGCGTGGTGCCGATCATCACCGGAACCGGTGCGGCACGACCCTGTTCGATCTCGTCCACGGGATCCTGCGGTAGCACCGAGGTGCCTGTAACCGGTCCGGATAATTCGTCTTCACCGATGTTGTAGAACCAGACCGGCGCACGCAGTGTGTCGGCGGGCAATGCGCGCAGACATTTCGCCGCGAATGCAAGGTCGGCGCAGCCGAGCGCGCTGGCATAGTCGACGCTGCGGTCCTGCGCCACCTGCAGTGAGGCCTGCGCCTGGCACGGAGCGCTCATGATGATGGCGGAGGCGAACAATCCCTTGGATTCTGGGGCAACGAGGTGGTCGCACACCGACATTCCGCCGGCGGACTCGCCGGCGAGGGTGATCCTGGTGGGGTCGCCGCCGAAGTGCTCGATGTTGTCGCGTACCCAGCGAAGCGCGGCCTGTTGATCGGCCAGTCCGTAGTTGCCGACCTGGCCGGGCGGGCCGAGCGAGGGGTGCGCCAGAAACCCCAGCGCACCCAGCCGGTAGTTGATCGTCACCACGATGATGTCGCCGCCGGCCACCAGGCGCCGGGCGTCATAGACACGGCCGCTGCCGTTGACGAACGATCCCCCGTGGATCCACACCATCACCGGCCGCTTGTCCGACGATTCGGCGGCGGTTTCCATAGCCGGGGTCCACACGTTGAGGTTGAGGCAGTCTTCGTCGGACTGACGGCCAAGTTCGAGGTCCCCGCCGAGGTCCTGGAGGCACCGCGGTCCGTAGTGGGTGGCGTCGAGCACCCCGTCCCACGGTGGGGCCGGCATGGGGGAATGCCAACGTAGTGGCCCTACAGGTGCTGCGGCATAACGAATTCCCGCGAAAAGGCGATAGTCGGCGGCGGCCAGTCCGCGGATGCTTCCGGCGTCGGTATGGATCAGCGTCGGGTCGAGCGGGGCGGATTGCGCACCGCGCTGCGATACACATGCCGAGGCGAGCATCACGACGGCTAGCAGCGCGGCCAGCAAGACCGTCGCTAGGGGGCGAGGTATCGATGCGCGCGCCACGATCTGCAGAGCTTAGCGGCGACGACGACGTAATCCTTCCACGCGGCGCTCGCCCAGTCACGCGCTCATAGCCCCGCCGTCTGGGTGGGTCACCCGCACCTACCGATTCGCTACTCGCTCAGTTAGCAGCGTCCGGCACCAACACATGGTCGACGGCGCGAGCGCACACGCCCGAGGTCAGTCGCTGCTGCCCGCGCCACCCGTCCCCCCGGCGCCGCCCGAGCCGCCGACGCCACCGAGGTTGCCGCTGTTGCCGCCGCCGGAAGCGCCCGCACCACCGGATTCACCGGCGGCGCCGCTGCCTCCCGAGCCGCCCTGCCCGCCGGCGCCGCCCGAGCCGCCGTCACCCCCGGTGCCACCACCACCCGCGAAGCCGCCGTCACCCCCGGAACCGCCGTCACCCCCGGAACCGCCCTCATCGTCGGTGCTGATTCCGCCCAGACCGCCGGGACCACCGCGACCGCCTTCCCCACCAGCGCCGTCTTCACCACCGGCACCACCGATACCGCCCTCACCTCCGGAACCGCCCTCGCCACCGCGAGACCCCGCGCCGCCGTCGCCACCGTCACCACCGAGGCCACCGGGTCCGCCGCTGGCGCCGTCACCGAGGTCCTGGCCGCCGAAACCGCCAAAACCACCGTCACCACCGTCGCCTCCGACGGCGACACCTGTGCCACCCTCGCCACCGGCACCACCCTGGCCGCCGCCATAGCCGGCCGCCCCGGTGCCTCCCCAGCCGCCGTCACCGCCCGCACCACCGACAGCGCCGTCACCACCGACACCACCGGCACCACCCGGGGCGCCGCCGTAGCCCGGTGCACCTGAACCGCCCAGGCCACCGTCACCGCCCGCACCACCGACAGCGCCGTCACCACCGTCACCGCCGGCACCACCGGGGCTGCCGTAACCATCGTCACCGGCGACACCGTCACCACCGTCACCGCCGTCACCGCCGTTGCCCTCGGCTCCGTCGCGGCCGAACACCCCGCCCTTACCGCCCGCACCGCCGTCACCACCCTGACCGCCGTTTCCGGGGGTCAGACCGGACAGCGGATTGCTGTAGCCGTCGCCGCCGGCACCGCCCTGGCCGCCATCGCCACCCCGACCGAAGAACAAGCCACCGATTCCGCCGGCACCGCCCGCACCACCGGCCTGCCCGGCCTCACCGACCACGGCACCGTCGGCACCAGTTCCGCCGGAACCGCCGGTGCCACCGGCGCCGAAGAACAGCCCCCCGTTTCCGCCGCGGCCACCGGCACCGCCCTCGGTGCCGGCACCGCCGTTTCCGCCCGCACCGAAGAACACCGCGCCGTGACCACCCGCACCTCCGGCGAAGCCGTTACCACCGTGGCCGAACAACAGCCCTGCGTTACCGCCGTTGCAGGCATCGTCGACGCATCCTGGTCGCGCGTCGAGGCCGTTGCCGATCAGCCAACCACCCGGCCCAATAGGCCGAAATATATTGCGGGAGAGGCTATTTGCACTCGACGCGAGCGAGAGGTCAGCGGAATCACCGACGGTCCGCTTCGACGCACGGTAGCCGGGTTCGGCCGGCCCGTACGGCCACCACCAGTCCAGGCCCGGAGTCAAGGGAGGTGGCGCCAACATACCCTCGACGGAAGCAAGCCGGACAATAGGAGCGGCTTCGATCGGTGCCGGATCGCCAGCCAACCCGGCCATCGACACGCCAACCCCGAAAATCGCTGCACCACCAATTCCGATGCCGACATACGGCCGCACAGATTTGCTCGAGCGGCGTACGTTGTTTCGCGCTCCCGACATGGTCTTTCCCTTCAGCAGGCCATCCAGCCTGCTGAAGGCGGCGTGGCGATGTGCTCGGCACTGACAGCAGCAACCTAAAGCGACTATTGCACATCGTCAAGTACTTTTGTCGACAATTTCGGCGGCCTACCCTCGGCGCTTTCCGACTGATGGCCTACGAGCGGGGCCCGACCGGCCCACGCACGACGGCCCGGACGCCGCCACCCGCCATACCCGCTCAAGACCCCCAGCCGACATCGCCGCCGCGGCACAAGTCGGCGGATCCCCAGCTGTGACCCTAAGCTCGGGGTTGTGCGTCTGCTGCTGGTGAACCCAAACACGACCGCGGCCATGACCTCCGCCATCGCTGCCGGCGCGTCGGCGGTCGCTCGCCCGGAAACCCTTGTCGAGGCGCTCAATCCGATCGACGGCCCGCCCAGCATAGAAAACGACGAGGACGAACGGCGGTGCGTCCCCGGCCTACTAGGGGTGGTCAAGGAGGCCTTCGAGCGCCCCGCGGCCACCCGGCCCAATGCCTGTGTAGTGGCCTGTTTCGGTGATCCCGGGCTCGACGAGGTCCGCGCGATGCTCGATGTCCCGACCCTCGGGATCGCCCAGGCCGCGATGCACGCCGCCGCTCTGGCGGCGGGGTCATTCTCGGTCGTGACGTCGATGTCCTCGACAATCGCGCGGGCCCGCGAACTCGCACAGCTCTACACCCCCAGCCAGTGCCTCGGCATCCACGCGTGCGACATCCCGGTGTTGCAGATCGAATCGGACCCCACCAGCATCGAGCCAATCGGCGACCTGTGCCGGCGCGCCCTCAATCAGGACGGCAGCGGCGCCATCGTCCTCGGTTGTGCGGCAATGTCCCCGTTCGCGCAGCCGTTGACCCGCCGGCTCGGCGTTCCGGTGATCGACGGCGTCGCCGCGGCGACCGTCCTCACCGAGGCACTGACTGCACTCAGCCCGCGCTGACGAACTCGGCGGCGCGATGCCCAGCCATCACGATCGTCGCATGCGGCCCGCGACTGGGGATCTCCGGGAAGATCGACCCATCAACCACCCAGAGGGCATCGAGGCCCCGGACGCGGCACCGACTGTCCAGCACCGCGGCGGGGTCGCCGTCGCGACCCATCCGCGCCGAGCCGCACAAATGCTGCGAGGTCGCCCATGAGACTTCAGATTGCGCAGTGGCACCGGCTATTTCGCGCGCCAGCTCGGCTCCCTGGCGGAGCTGACGCACATCGTCCTCCGAGGTGTCGTACCGATGCTCGATGACAGGGGCGATGTCCGGATCGGCCGAAGCCAGGGTGATCCGACCGCGTGACCGGGGCCGCATCAGGGTCACCCCGAGATGGGGGCGGTCGGTCGGATCGTCATGGCGTCCGGTCATCATCGCGCCGAAGCCCGCTGTATAGGGCCTGATTTCCACGCCGTCGCCGGTAGTGAGCACGGCCTCCAACGGCGGGACACCATGCGTGGGTGGCCAACTGACCGGCAGTACCCATTCCGGATGATCCACCGTGTCGACCCCGACGGGCAACTCTGCCAACACCGCAACTCCGACTTCGTGCAGGTTGGACGCGGGGCCGACCCCCGAGACCATCAACAGTTGCGCCGTGCCGATCGCGCCGGCGCAGAGCACGACGCGATCGGCATGCAACGTCCGTGACCCGCCCGTTCCCACGCAATCCACGCCGACTGCCCGAGTGCCGGCGAAACGGATCCGGCGCACCCGGGTCCCGGTCATCAAGGTGAGGTTCGGCCGCCTCAGCGCCGGGACCAGGAACGCGCCTCCAGGGCCAATGCGGGTGCCCCCATCGATGTTCAACGGCACGGCGCCCACACCCGCCGGGAGCCGACGATCCGGGGCCGAACCGTTCAGGTCGTCGATCCACCCGAATCCGGCGCCCTTTGCAGATTCGACGAATGCTGCTGTGCAGCCGTCGAACTCAGGAACCCGACGGATGACGATGGGCCCCCGCGACCCGTGCAGCGGGCCGGTGAAATCGCGGTCGTGCTCGATTGCCCGAAAATGCGGCAGCACTTCATGCCAGCGCCACCCATCGAGCCCCCAGCCCTCGACATCGGTGGGCAATGCCCGGCAGAAGTATCCTCCGTTGATCGCGCCCGATCCACCCACCACCGCGCCGCGCATGATCTGCGCATGCCGCGGCGGATCCTCGGTCAGGATGGTCTCATAGCGGCGCGCCACCGAGCTCGCCGGCCCGATCGGCAATCGCAGCGCGTCGCTGATCTGTCGATGCACCCGCGGGTCGTCCGGGCCCGGCCCGGACTCCACCACGGTGACCCGGCACTGCGGGTCGGCGGAGAGCCGTTCGGCCAAGACCGAACCCGCGCTGCCGGCACCGATGATCAGGATGTCGCCGGCCGAGCCGCTCCTTGCTGCCAAGGCGGACGTCAGGTCCGGATCTGCGGTTTGAGAGCGCCCACGTGCCGTTCCCGGATGACCCCGCTCCACAGCCCGAGACCGTAAGCGATGTCGTCTAGCCGTTTAAGCAGGACATAGGTCAGCAGGCCGACGCGCTTGGTGTCGTCTTCGGCGCTGCCGTTGCGAGTCACCCAGTCGAAGACACCGTCGAGGACGGCAGCGACCAGCACGACCTTCCGGCACCGGCGGGAGAGCACCGCGGCGACCAACGCGATGGGCCAGTAGTGCCGGCAGATCGCCGAGGCCAATTGCAGCGCAGCAGACCACAGGCCCTGTCCGGCGACCACCGCAACCTCCATCGGCTCGGTTTGCACGCTGGCCAGCGACTTCGCGATCCGGCGTCCGGTGATCGCGGCGACCACCACTGACCCCAGATACCCGAAACCCGAGCCGATCGCCACCAACATCCAGACCACCAGAGTCCACCCTGAAATCACCAGCGGAGCGGTCTTGCCGGGATGCCGGATCGCCAGCGGTGCTGCCGATCCCCCATAGAAAGACTTGCGCACAAACCACTTTCGCAATTCGGTTCGATGGTCGTGCGCCACCGTCGCGATCGGTTCGTAACGCAGCCTGGCCCCCGCTTCGTTAAGACGCCAGCACAGGTCGACATCCTCCCCGGACACCATCGACTCGTCGAATCCACCCAGCGCCGTCAGCGCGGAGCGGCGACAGATGATCGCCGCGCTGGGCACATAGGACACCGTGCCGTAGGGAACGACGGGTGCCTCCCGCAAGCCCAGATCCAGAGATGACCGCACCGCCTCGTAGCGCGCCACCACGCTGTCAGATGGATGCAGCGCGACAATCCGCGGCGCCACCAGCGCAACCGCAGGATCGCAGAAATGCCCGAGCAGTGTCTCCAACCAACCGCGGCGCGGAACCACGTCGGAATCCAGGAAAGCGACGAAGTCAGTGGTGCAGGCCGCCAGACCGGTGTTGCGTGCCGCCGAGGGGCCTTTGCTGCGCGGGTGCCGCAGGACCTGGACATCGCAGTGCACGGCGTCTAAGTCGCTTGCGAGGATCGGCGTCGCCGAGCCGTCGTCGACAACGACGACCCGTAGCCCACGCAATGCGGCGACCAATCGAGCCACACCAGAAGCGTTGTTGCGCACCGGGATTACCACGGTTACATCGCGATGCGAGGGGCCGCTCAACGGCCGCGGGTGGGCGACGGTCGCGTCCAGCAGAGTGCGAGCAAGCTGAGCACTCACCGCGTCGTGCACCTCGAGCCTGCCGCCGTTGAGCATGGTCTGCGCAGCGGGCGCGAGCCGCAGCAGCCGGGTCGGCGAACCTCCTAACAATGCGGAACCTTCACCGAGCACACGCACCCGTCGGTCCACCTGAACGGCGAACCCATCGGGAAGCCGAGGGCCGGTCATCTCAGCATCCCCTCCCCGTCGGGCGTCCATCGGCTAACCCGCTGAAGGCAGCCGTCAACCATTTCAGCAAAGATCCTCTCCCCCTCCTCAGCGGTCGCCGTCGTGGGGTCCCCAAGCACCCCCAGCGAACTGACCGCAGCCACTCCCCCTCGCCGCATCTCAGGCATCAGCGTCGCCAGCGGAGCACGGTTTCCCGGCGTCCGTTCATCCTGCCTGACGGCCTCTGGCGAGATATGTAGCAATACAGAAGTTTCGGTATGGCCGGCGTGGGCGTCGGCGCCGCGGGCGACACAGGAGCACCAGACCACGTCACGACCCTCGTACCGCAGCAGGGCTACCGCCTCGCGCAGTGCCGCGACATTGCCGCCGTGGCCGTTGACGAACACCAGGCGAGAGGCCCACTGACACGCAGAACGGGCGAACTCCACAACGAGTTTCGCCAGCACCGACGTGCCAATCGAGACGGTTCCAGCGAAACCCTCATGCTCGCCGCTGGCGCCGTACGCGATCGCCGGCGCAACCATCCATCGGATGTCACTGCAGGCCGGCAGGCGTGCCGCGAGCTGGTCGGACACCGCGACGGCGATCCGGGTGTCGGTGTCCAACGGCAGATGGGGTCCATGCTGCTCAGTGGAACCTGTCGGGACGATCAGTGCGGGCATCTGCGTCGACGACGTGTTCTGCAGCTGCCTCGATGTTGAGATCCCAAGCTCGCTGGGGAAAGCCACGCGACGATGGTAGGACGAATTCACCTGCTGTGCGCCAGATGTTGACGCATGCGT
>CAZLTV010000042.1:21585-25855 GCA_964562545.1 uncultured Mycobacterium sp.
TCCATGCGCTCGGGGATCTTGGGGCTGCCCCAGTCCCTGCCGTGCGAGAAGCTCCAGTCTGTGGTGGCGATGAGTCCTACCGCGCCGGCGTCCTTCGCACGCTGCACCCGAGCCGCAATCTCATCGCGACTTCCCAGCCAGTAGATCTGGAAGAAGATCTTGTCGTTGACCGCGACGACCTCCTCCATCGGCTTGCTGGCGAAAGAGGACAGGCCCATCGCAGTGCCCCGCGCGGCGGCTGCGCGCGCCACCGCTACTTCACCGTCGGGGTGGACAGCCTGCACACCGGTGGGCGAAATGATCACAGGTAGCGAAACATCCTGCCCCATCACCGTTGTCGCCATTTCACGTTTCTCGCTAGCCCCGACCACGTGAGGGGCGAAACCGAGCTCGGCGAACGACTCGACGTTGTCGGAGACCGTCACGCCTTTCTCGGAAGCCGAGATCAACGACGAGTATGCAGACTTCGGAAGCCTCTTCTTCGCCCGCTGCTGAGCGATCGCAACCGTTTCGAACCACGTATCACGTGCCATGAGATTAGACAGGACTTTCGTTGCAGAATTTCTTGGGAGGAGCACTCAGCAGGGTGATGGGGATTGGTCCCGATGCCTTGCGCTTGCCGGTGCGTGAATGGTCGACGCTGGACTTCGGCTTTTCCCGGTCAAGCGCCAACGCCGGCTCGCCGTAACCCTGGACACATTCGGGGTCGGGACCGTCCATCGGGAGCCCGGTGAAGAACTTGGCGGCCATGCAGCCGCCACGGCAGCTGTCATAGTGCCCACAGCTTCCGCAGGCCCCCGCCGATTGCGGTTCCCGCAGATCCCGGAACAGTGAGGAGTTCTGCCAAATGTTCTGGAAACCGTTGTCGGAAAGGATGTTTCCGGCCAAAAAGTTGTCATGGATAGCGAACGGGCAGGCATAGACATCGCCGATCGGGTCAATCAGGCACACCACCCGCCCGGCACCGCACAGGTTGAGTCCGGCCAGCGCTCCCGGCTCGCCGAGACCGGAGAGGTGAAAGAACGAGTCCCCGGTGAGCACCCGCTCACCATGGGCGACTAGCCAGTCGTAGAGCTGCACCTGCTGAGCCCGGGTGGGGTGCAGCTCGTCCCACACGTCGGCGCCGCGCCCCGACGGGCGCAAGCGGGTGATGCGCAGCGTGGCGCCGTACCGGTCGGCCAACGCCTTGAAGTCGTCGAGCTGGTCGACGTTGTGCCGGGTCACCACGACCGAGATCTTGGCGTCGCGGAATCCGGCCTCGCGCAGGTTCTCCAGCGCGCGCACCGCCATCGCGAACGATCCGGGCCCGCGGACGGCATCGTTGACCTCGGCCGTCGCACCGTCCAGTGAAATCTGCACGTCGACGTAGTCGCTGGCGGCCAGCTTCGCGGCGACCTCGGGGGTGATCCGCACGCCGTTGGTGGAGAACTTCACTCCCACATGGTGGGCGGTCGCGTAGTCGACCAGCTCCCAGAAATCCGAGCGCACGGTCGGCTCACCGCCGCCGATGTTGACGTAGAACACCTGCATGCGTTCGAGCTCGTCGATAATGTCCTTGCACTGCTGGGTCGACAACTCGCGGGGGTCGCGCTTACCCGAGGACGACAGGCAGTGCACACACGACAGGTTGCAGGCGTAGGTCAGCTCCCACGTCAAGCAGATCGGCGCATCCAACCCTTTCTCGAATTGGTCGACTAGACGTGGCACCGGCGCAGCGACTGTCATTTTTCCTCTTCCGCGACAAGCATTTTGGACTGAGCGAGGACGCTCAGCGCATGGAGGTAGGGGGGCTGCGCGCCGTCATCGACTCCGGCAGCGCGGCAGGCGGATCGAACGTCGGGGTGATCAGAAAGCAAGTTGATCACCTCGACGATCGTCCGGTTCTTCAGGAACGAGAGCTTGCGGGTCCCGAAGTGGTAGAGCAACGCGCCGAACGGTTCGGGCCGCACGGCCACCTGCGGGTGCAACCGCCATCGTCGGTCCGGGTCGAATGCCCCCGTCTCGGATCCGGTGTTCATCGTCGGCGCGCTCACGCTCAGTAGACCCCGCACATCCCGTCGATTGATACTTCCTCGACCAGGCTCTCGGTGACCAGCTCGTCGGTCTCGCCCTGCTGATTATGCTCCATCGATCCGGCCTTTCTTCTCGACATTTGTGATGCAGGTCGCAATAATATGGCATCGGGTGCCGAAACGGAAGGGGGGTCGATGCCCGAAACGAAATCGCGGGTGGGCCGCCGCCGATCAACGAGCTGGCAGCACATCAGCGACGCTGCGATCGACCTGTTCATGGCCCATGGTTTCGACGAGGTCAGCGTCGACGACGTAGCCGCGGCAGCCGGAATCGCCCGCCGAACGTTGTTCCGCTACTACCCGTCGAAGAACGCGCTGCCGTGGGGCGACTTCGACGCGCAACTCGACCGCATGCGCAGACTACTGGCAGAACTGGACCCCGACGTGCCGATCCGAGATGCGCTGCGAACCGCATTGTTGGCGTTCAACGAGTTCGACGACACCGAACGGCACCGCGACCGGATGCGACTGATTCTGAAAACCGAAGCATTGCAGGCCTATTCAATGACGATGTACGCCGGCTGGCGAGAGGTCGTGGCGGCCTTCGTCGCGCGCCGACTCAACCACGCGACCAGCGACCTGGTGCCGCAAACAGTGGCCTGGACGATGCTCGGTGTCGCGCTGGCAGCCTACGAAAGCTGGCTGGCTGACGAGACCGTCGCGCTGTCGGTCGTCCTCGGCGAGGCGTTCGACACCCTCGCCGTCGGGCTCTGAACCCTCCCGCGACCGTGCGTGTCTGCAGCCGACACGCCGGGCCACATCCGAAGTTCGCGCACGCTCGAACTAGGGAGCAGGGCTTGGCTCAGCCCAGGACGTCAGCGATCGGTGCGCCGGCGGCGATCTTTCCCCGCGTCTTCATCACCTTGCCGGGCATACCACCGCCCACCACGCCGACGACGATGCCGTCACGCTCGTAGTACGCCAGAAACTTACGGCCGTCGTCCTCGACGATGTGCACGATGTCAGTGGCTTCTGGCTCGCCGAGACACTGGATCTTGACGTCGTACTGGTCGCTCCAGAAATAGGGAACCGTCACAGCCGTCGACGCTTCCTTGCCGAGCATCGCGGGCACCATTACCCGGGCCTGGTCGGCAACATTGCTCCAATGCTCCACGCGCACTTGGCCTGCCACGACATCGAGCCAGGACGCCACGTCCCCGATCGCCCAGACATGCGGTGCGGTCGTGCGCCCGACCTCGTCGCACACGACACCGTTGTCGACGGTGATGCCACTGCCTTCCAGCCATTCGGTGGCCGGGCGCGAACCGATGCCGACGACGACCAGATCGGCCGCGAGCACCGTACCGTCACCCAACGTAACCCTCTCGACCCGGCCATCGCCACCGACCTCGGCGACACCCACCCCGCAACGCACATCGACACCTTCGGCGCGGTGCAGCCGGGCAATCAATTCGCCGATCGTCTCGCCAAGGACTGAGGACAACGGTGCTGGCTGTGGCTCCACCAGCGTCACGTCGACGCCCAAACCGCGCAGGCTTGCCGCGACCTCACAGCCGATGAAACCCGCACCCACCACCACAGCCCGGGAGGCGTTGGCCGCCTCGGTGCGCAGGGCGCGGCACTCGTCAAGGGACCGCAGCACGTGGATGCCGACAAGGTCCGGGAACGACGGAATGCGCTTGGGCACCAGACCCGTCGCGATCACCAGCTCGTCGTAGACCAGCTCGGCGCCATCGGCCAGGGTCAGCGTCTTGGCCACGGTATCCACCGATTTCACGCCGTTGCCGAGCAGTACGGTGATGTCGTTGTCGGCGTAGAACTCGGCCGGCTTCAACGTGACATCGTCGGTCTGGGAGCGCAGCACTTCCTTCGATAGCGGAGGCCGGTCGTACGGCAAGTGAGCCTCATCGCTGACGATGGTGATCGCTCCGGTGTATTCCGAACGCCGCAGCTGCTCAGCCGTGCGGGCAGCCGAAAGCCCTCCGCCGGCGATCACAATGCCGCCCGAGCCGGGCCGCCCCTCTGATGTGGTCACGTGCTGGTTTTACACGATGACCTACAAGTGATGTGCGCCACCCCACACGTTCTCGCCGCCGACCACCGGTTTAGCCGCGCACCCGCTCGATCAGGTTGGACAGAACGACGATGCTCTCGGTGCGCTCAATCCTGGCGCTGGACCGGATCCGCTCGAGCGCTTCTTCGAGGTGACGCATGTCCCGGGCCAGCACATGCAGCAT